>LCAH01000006.1 GCA_000996355.1 Candidatus Uhrbacteria bacterium GW2011_GWC2_41_11 | reverse complement strand
CCAACCGGTCCCCACGGTTCCTTTGGGGTTATGGAGGTAGACAGGTGAAAAGTTTGATGACCGCCCTGCTCGCAGGGCTCGTTCTCTCGTTTGCGTTTGGAACAACCGTAAATTCGGCTCATGCCCAGACCACGCCGCCGGCTCCTCTGACGGTCGATGCCGCAACCGCGGCCAATGACCTCAAGGAGTCGGTCGATATCTGCTGGTCCGTGGATCCGTTTGGTCTCAAAGCCAAGCCCGCGTACCAGGTCACGGTGACCAACTGTGGCAAGACCACCAAGGTCACGAGTGAGAAGGCTGTTCGGAGGGAGTATTCCCTTCAGTTCAGCGCTTGCAACACATCGCCCCACGACAACGGGGCCATGTGGGACCAAGATGCCTGCGCTTGTGGGTATGACAACAACAGCGATGGAACCATCGACGAGATCCTCACCTGGAACTCCAGGTATCTCTCGTTTGAGGATTCCTCTGTGTTGGAGGCCAGGCAGCGACGTTTGAATCAGGCCACGAGGCCAAAGAATCCGGGTCCGCTCTATCGAACGGTGTTCGGTCAGGGTGGAACACCCACCAAACCCACCGACGGACTCGTGACCCGATCCGCTGCACAGGCCAGAACCCTCTATGGAGAGGGTGGAACTGCCACCGATCCCAAGTCGGATGGGTTGGTCTCGAGGGTTGGGGTGGTAGAGGATGGTCTCGAGGATGTCCAGGATCGAACTGGCGACCTCGAAGCCTTGATCTACGGTCAAAACGGGTCGTTTGAGACCCCGTCGGAACGATCCTTGGTAGGGGTTGTAGACGGAGTTGCTCGTGAACTCGAAGATGTTTGGAAGACGGTTGACAACCAAAGAAATGATTTAAGGGTGGTTGTTGACTCGTTGAAGACGGGTGGGGTTGTTGAGAAGAGGATCGCCGAAAACACCGAGACCGTTCGAGAGCATTCCGTGACCCTCTATGGAGAGGAAAACGGAGAGCTTGGTACTCCGGCTGAACCGAAGCCTGGGAGCTTGGTCTATGACCAGGCTACTGGCCCCGAGTTCGCGATCGGCGCAGGGATTTCCCTGGGTCTCAACTCGCAACGAACGTATACTCTCCTAACCAACGACGGAACCTATCGGAACCGTCTTCGGGGTCCGTTCAACGCCGGAATTGGCTTTAAGCTTCAGCTCGGCGCGAAAGTCACACCAAAAATGAATATCGGTGTGGGAACTTTCGTGAGCGGGCTGGGCGAATATACCCAGTACTCAGCCGGGAAGGACAGGACTGTTCCCGGGCTTCAGATCACACCTTTCGCCTACATTGGTCGAAAAGTTGGTCAGAGGGATACAGTCGAGGGTCTTCTGGCTCCGTCCTGGCACTTCACCGGTCTCAACAGTACCAGCACCACTCAGGTGTCTGGTGTTGGTGGAATGGTCGGAATCCAATATCGACGAGAGTACGGAGACACAAACTCTCGTCTCCGCAAATCGTGCGGAGCAACTTTCGTGATTGGACCTGAGGTCATCACGATTTCCACACCGGACGGTGGTTTCGACTCCGGTGTTGGGGCCTCTGGGTTCCTGGCATTCGGTTGTGACGCGGGTCTGAAATCCCGCACACAAAAGTAAAGAAATATTCCGGCAGGATGGGTATCTTCCATTCTGCCGGTTTTTGTTTCTACCCAATTCTCTTGACTTTTCTGTTCAAAATGCTAATCTTCACAGTCTGATTTTTCTGTAGTCAGACATCTTTTCAATTCATTTGTAGAACCGGTAAAGGAAGATGAATGAGAGAAGCAATCCAGAGCGTTCTGTACTTTTCAGAGTGCAGTGAACTTCTTGAATCTGTTCTTGAGGAGGTTAATCAAGGAAAGGAAGTGTATCTCCTCGCTCTGTTTGAAAGTCACATCTGTCTTGTCTGTGTATGCGGATTCAACACGTTGCCGATGGATACAGAGAAGTATCAGACAATGCCGATTCTGTTCGAGGACGGACGTGTTGGAGGATTTCTCAGTCGTATCGAGATCCATGGAATTCTCTCACTGAAACAGACCGAGTTGTATCTGGAGCGTGTGGGTCACCGGATCCAGAGACTTCGACCGAATTCAGCTGTGCTTTTGCTTGAACCAGAAGATTTGAGGAATCTGGTAGAGCCGTTGTTTGAGGAACTTGCGGAAGCCGCATAGTTTTGACAAGCGGTTTTCTGTTTGTTAGGGTTCATCAAGGTCGATTTTCACAAATTTTGGAGGAGAAAAGAAGATGAAAATTTGGAGAATAATGGCGATCGTTGTGTTGGTTTTTTTTGGAGCTAATTGCATGGTCGACAGCGAAAGTACCATGCGTACTCTTGATGATGACGACCAGTCCACCGATACCGACACCTTGTCGGTTGACGGATATCTGCGAGTCGAGGGCAACACTCTCGCTTTTGCGAAGAGTCTGATACCCAAAGGTTCAGATTGCGACTCTGCTCGATGGGTCGGATATGGTCTCGGTGGAACCGGCGACTGGGCATACAGTGCCGGACTTCCGTTCGCGGAGGTCAATGGCATGTGTCAGGTCAACCTGGGGGATGGATTGTATCGGGGTAACGGTCGGATCAGTGGAACTGATTCCGATCCAATGAACTGGATTGACCTCGATGTTGTTTCATCTAGTGCCGCCTACTGGGTGAACGATAACGGATCTGCTGCCTTATGTTTCTTTGTACAGGGCAGTACGATCGAGGTGGCTTCGGACTCCCAATGTGAAAGCACAGGGGACGAGGCGTAACAATGCGACGAGTTCTGGTTCTCAGAGCTCGTTTTTTGTTTAACTATTGACAAAAAGAGAGTTTTTTGATAAGGTTTCAAGTTCATTTTTGAGAAAATAAAGGGTTTTCAGAAAGTTTCACAAGATTTTATGAGATTTTCCGAGAACGTTTTGTGTTCTCTTGTGCTCGGAGTCCCGAGCTTTTGGTTGGTCTTTAAATTTTGGAGGTTTCCATGTGGACTCGTCTTGGTTTCAGTTGTCTCGGTTTGGCTCTTCTGCTGGTCGGCTGTGTGCCAGGCACGCAGTATGATGAGCGAGTGATCATAACTGACCCAGCAATCCTCGCCTCGGATGACGACGGTGACGGTTACAACGAGGAGGATGACGGGGACTGCAACGATGCCAATGCGTCCGTCTATCCTGGTGCAGGCGAAGTCTGCAATGAGGTAGATGATGACTGCGATGGTGTCGTGGATGACGGTTTGAATACCACCACCTGGTATCTCGATTGGGATTCGGACGGTTATGGATCCAATTCCGAAATTCACATTGACAGTTGTGATAGTGTCCACGACGGATACGTCACAGTCGCAGGTGATTGTGATGATACCAATCCGGTGATTCATCCAAATGCATCCGAGGTGGCGAATAACCACCTGGATGATGACTGTGATGGATTGGTCGATGAGGTGCCATACAATGACACGGATGCGGATGGAGACGGGAGCCTTGATCAAGACGATTGTGCTCCCAATAATCAAGCCATTTATCCCGGTGCAGGCGAAGTCTGCAACGGCCTCGATGACGACTGTGACAAGTCGATTGACGAAGGCTTTTTTGCCACCTACTTCCTGGACAGTGATGGAGATGGGTATGGCAACGAAGACGGTACGCCATACGGCCCATGCAAACCATCAATTGGGGTGTATGTAACAAACAACCTCGACTGCAATGATGCCAGCGCGTCTGTTCATCCAGGTGCTACCGAGACTTGTGATGGTGAGGATGAGGATTGTGACGGTGTTGCGGACGAGGGACTCACGTGTGCGGACGACAGCGATCCAGTGGACATCCGAGAAAATTTGTCCTGGATTGATGTTCAGGATAACAAAGTCGGATTGAAATACGGGTATGTTTTTTCATCCGGCACGGATGTTTCAGAGATCGCTGTCACAGGCGAGGGGATCCAAGGAGATTGGGGCTACAACGCCAATAACAGGGCGTCGTATAACTCATCCACTGATTTCCTTTGGTTCTCCTTTGATGACGGTCTCTACCGCGTGACCTGGCGGACGGATGGAGCGAATTCGAATCAGTCCACTTGGGCTGAATATGGCTCATATTGTTCGTCCTCGAGTTCGGATTCCGTACTTTGCCACACCAACACTGCGGAGCAGGAGTATGGATACTCCTTGTGTTTCGTGGTCGATGATGGTGAGGTCTATCAGGCGTCTGTAAAGGATTGCGACGCTATATAACCAAATCTACAGGGTTTTTCATTCAGAAAGACCCTGTTTTTGTTTCAATCTATTGACAAAAATGTAATTTTTTGGTATAGTTATACGTTGGATAAATGGGATTTTGAAGCATTTTGTGGAATTTTTTATTCCTTAACACACTTCAAAATCGCAGGAAAGTTGTTTTTCAGCGGTTTTTGAGAAGTTGGTTTAACATCAAATAGAGAAAGGAGAGCCATGAAGCTTTCCAATTGGATCGGTTTTGGTTGGGTTCTGGTAGCGGGTCTGTTCGGCGGTTGCGTGGTTGACACGCAGTCGGATGAGAGGTCGTTGACTGGTGGAAACGATGATGTCACCCAGATCAGCGGTGATGATGATTCGTCTGCCACGACTCCAGTGGAGTCTGGTGACGATGATGCGTCAATCACCACTCCGGTGAGTGGAGACGACGACTCGTCCGCCTCGACTGGCGATGACGACACTGCTTCTGGTGACGACGACGCGACTTCCGGGGACGATGATTCGACCTCGGGAGATGACGATGATGCCACCGTGACCAACGGCGATGACGACTCGTCCGCGACTGCCACTCCGGTGAGTGGGGACGACGATTCGACAGATTCTGGGGATGATGATGCCACTGTGGCAAATCCGACCCAGACGCCTGTTCCGGCAACACCAACGCCGGTTGTTCAGACTCCGACCCCGACGTCAACGCCGGTTACCCCCACCCCGACTCCTTATCCGGATTCAGATTCGGACGGGGACGGATACGACATCCGGAGTGATTGCGACGACTCGAACATCAGCGTCCATCCTGGAGCCACAGAAGTGTGCGATGGGAAAGATAATGACTGTGACGGGTCAGTCGACGAGGATGTGAAGGACAACTACTACCGGGATGCGGATGTGGATGGCTACGGCACCACGTCCAGTACGACCCAGGCCTGTTCCGTACCCACTGGGTATGCAGTGAATAGCCTGGACTGCGATGACTCCGATGCATCTGTCCACCCTGGCGCTGTCGAACAGTGCAATGGGGAAGACGATGACTGCGACGGAGTTGTCGACGAGAATGTGTCCGAAATTTCCTGGTATCAGGACGCGGACAAGGATGGGTATGGGAACAAGAGTGGGACCGCGAAGGTTTCCTGTTCCCAGACGTCCGGGTACGTAGCCGACCATTCGGATTGCGACGACTCGAACAGCAGCATCTATCCCGGAGCAACCGAAACCTCCAATGGGAAGGATGATGACTGCGACGGCGTCATCGACGAGGGAACGACTTCGACGCCCACAGCCACGGAAGAGACTGCCTCCACCTGTCGTGATGGTGTTGACAACGACAAGGATGGTGCAGTGGATGCCGATGATGAGGACTGTATGGTGTTCCTCAGTGGAACATCCATTTATATTTCCTCGTTGGTTTTCGAATGTACCCCCGAGTCGACCATCGACGATTGCATTGCCGCAAAGTCCACATACGTGGACGGTAATGCATATCTCGTAGGGGATGGACCGTTTGCTTGGGGAGAACTTCTTCAAGAGAATTATTTGAAGCAATCCTCGAGTGGATACTTCACCTTCGACTTTTCGGAGGTGAGTGGTGGTAACTACAGCGGAACCGATTTCACACTCGTGTCCGAATGGTCGGACGACAACGTGAGCGTGAAAGCGGATACGGATGGCCAATCCGACTGGCGTTGGGCAATCTACCATTACTGGTGTGCGGATACGGAGAGTGATCTTTGTTATCGCAACAGTGATGGTTCATACGACCTCCGGGTAGATATTACGGAGGGAGTCGCAACGCCAGCCGGCAATATGTAGGCCGGCACAACAAATCTCAGCGGACATGATGAAAATCGTGTCCGTTTTTTGTTAACAAAAAACCGCCAGGTTGGCGGAAAGATGAAATGTGTCAGTGACACTCCTTTATGGTTCCTTCCGCGATGCGCGGATAAGAATTCATATAATCGGAAATGGAATAGGATGGTTCGTATATTCCTTCCCCGATCCAAAAATTGAGCGTTGAAAGAATGGGATTGTCTTCCGCATCCTTTTCTTTTGTCCATCCGATCAGAATGAGATTTCGTTGAACGGGAAAAGGAACATACGCATGTCCAAGGAATGTGCCGTCAGAACACCAGGCATATTCCTCAAACCCATAAACCATCTCGTCTGATAAGGACGCATCGTAGTTCAAAAAAGTTCCTTCCGCGTCCATGACCGTTCCCAAATCACTCGTGGCAAAAAGAACGATATCTCCATCCAGATCTTCTTTGTTTGCGACCGTAAGAAATCCGCTCAAACAAGAAAATTCGTCCCCCCATGGAATCTTAATTTCGTTCGAATTCGTGAAGGTTGTTGTCGCAAACAAATTGGCTTCTTGTTGGAAGATTTCAAAGAAGGTTCCACAGGTCTTCGGACGATTTGCTTCGTCTCCTTCTGTTCTTATGGAATCAAGAACTGTTTCTTCTGGTTGGCAAGCGAAAAAAAGAGTTTGTCCTAACATGAGAAGAATGAGGAATCGATCCATGTTTTTCCTTTCTTGGAAAGAGAGAACATGAGAATGCCACAAATCTTTTTTTCTCGCAAGAATGTATTTTACTTGACAAATTTGGTTTTTTCTCTTTAAGATGCTCATTCTGAACGATTTCGGCTTGTTTGCATGAATGATTTTTTTGTGCAAACAAGCCGAAATCGTTCGCGTTTTTTAAAAATTAAAGAGCGATTTTGGAAGCTCCAGCAAGTGGAGCTGTGGGTACGAATCAACCAACAAAAGGTGTAAACATGTATCATTTTTTCGTTTTTCTGTTTTCCGTTGGATTTGCTTTGGCAGGATGTGTTTCTGTTGAAGATGAGGATTTGCCCACTTGCGAAGAAGTGGGTGGTACACCTTGCGAAAGCGAGGCGCCTGGAGATGACGACGTTACAATGACAGTTTCTCCCGTCTCTCCGACACCTGAGAAGGATGTGGATCACGACGGATATTCATCGGCTCTGGACTGTGACGACCTTGATCCATTGATCCACCCGGATGCGGACGAGAAGTGCAACAGCAAGGATGATGATTGCGATGATCTTGTCGATGAAGACGTTGAAACCAGTTATTATTTTGATGCGGACGGAGACGGTTTCGGTCGGTCGACAAGTTCGGTCGAGGCCTGTGAGCCTCCAACGTCTGATTATACGGAAACAGCCGGAGACTGTGACGACCTTGATCCATTGATCCACCCGGATGCTGCAGAAGAATGCAATGCAGTGGATGATGATTGTGACTGGATCGTGGATGAGCAGGTCAGTCAGGTCTTCTATTTCGATGCGGATCGTGATGGATTTGGAAATCCGGATATAATGGACATATTTTGTTTGATTCCTGCCACTGGATATGTTGCGAACAGTTTGGATTGTAACGATTCGAATTCGTTGATCTATCCTGGCGCTGTTGAAGTTTGTGATGGAATCGACAACAACTGCGATTGGGTTGTAGACGAAGAATTATCCAAGCAAACTTGGTATTTCGACGCAGATGCAGATGGGTATGGTGATCAAAACATCTTTGAACAGTTATGCTCAGCGCCTGAGGGATACGTTGCGGACGGATCGGATTGTGATGATAGGAATTTCCTTGTCCATCCGAATGCGGACGAGCAGTGCAATGAGGTTGATGACGACTGTGATGGCAACATTGATAATGATGTCGTCAGTCGTTTTTGGTATCCGGATGCGGATGGGGATGGTCATGGAGTCGAAGATGGAGTCGTTTATGACTGCCTTGCACCGGATTCGTATGTCCCGGTTGCAGACGATTGTGATGATGCGAAAGATTCCGTGTATCCCGGGGCGTCCGAGGTCTGTAATGGCGCGGACGAGAATTGCGACGGGATTCCGGATGACGGAATCTCAACTACACGGTATTTCCAGGATGCGGATCAAGATGGATATGGAGCATCCGAACCTGTCATCGATGGTTGCAGCCAACCGGACGGGTACGTCCTATACAATTCCGATTGTGATGACTCCAATGTCATTGTTTATCCAGGTGCACTGGAACTGTGTGACGAACAAGATAACGACTGTGATGGATCAGTCGACGAAGGTGTGTCCACCACTTACTATGTGGACAATGATGAAGATGGGTACGGAGATATCGGAAAACAAATAGATGATTGTTCCGCTCCGACTGGGTACGTGTCAGTTGGTTGGGATTGTAACGACAACGACATGTTCATTTATCCAGGTGCTACCGAGACTTGTGATGGTCTTGATAATGATTGTGATGATGTCGCAGACGACGGACTTGAGGTCATTTATCATCAAGATGCGGATGGAGACGGGTATGGAAACGCCTCGCAGTCTGTACAGGTCTGCACACAACCGGCGAGTTATGTCCTGGACAATACGGACTGCAACGATACGGACGCATCCATGCATCCAAACACGGAAGAGATCTGCAATACAATCGATGATAATTGCGACGGATTCATTGATGAAGGACTGGAGGAAACACTCTGGTATCCTGACGAAGACGGTGATGGCTATGGCAACATTGATCAATCCAAGCAGTCCTGTGCACCTCCGATCAGCTATGTTGCTGACCATTCGGACTGTGATGACACAAATGTTTTCATCCACCCGGACGCGGACGAGCAGTGCAACGAGGTTGATGATGACTGTGATGGTATAGTCGATAATAATGTCGTCAGTCAGGCGTGGTACGTGGACCGTGACGGAGATGGATATGGTGTGTCCAGTGAGATGCTTTTCCAATGTCAGCAGCCGGTCGGATACGTTTTGAACGCCCTGGATTGCGACGATTCGGATACTGGCGTTCATCCCGATGCCACGGAAACGTGCGACGAGGTTGATAATGATTGTGATGGGGTTGCGGACGATGGTATTACTGTTTCTTATTATCTGGATTGGGATGAAGACGGTTTTGGCACGTCCACCAGTACGACCCAATCCTGCCATCCGATTGCGGGATATGAACCTGTTGCCGGAGACTGCAATGACTCCAATGTGAGCGTTTATCCTGGTGCGACCGAAGCATGCAATGGCTCGGATGACGACTGTGATGGGGTTGCGGACGATGGGTTGAGTTTTTTTACTTACTATCGTGACGCGGATGGAGATACCTACGGCAGTTCCGGAACGACAAAAACGAATTGTGCTCTGCCGTTGGGATATGTCTCGCGGGCAGGGGACTGCGATGACACGAACGGCTCCGTGTATCCGGGTGCCACGGAAACCTGTAATACAATCGATGATGATTGTGACGGGTCGGTTGACGAGGGAACTGCCGCTCCGAATACCTGGTATCAGGATGTGGACCGTGACATGTACGGCAATCCTTACGTGAAACAGATCGCCTGCATCCAGCCAGGCGGATATGTGGCAAAGGCCGGCGACTGCAATGATCTCAGTGCATCTATTCATCCGGGTGCGTACGAGCAATGCGGTGACGAGGTTGACAACGACTGCGATAACGTGATTGATGGGAATGATCCTGAATGTGTGGTGTTTATTGATGGAACTGAACTCTGTTTCGATTCCTCCGTATTCGACTATACGCAGGGTTCTTCCTACGATGTTTCTTCAGACTCCTGGACATTGGTGGATGCGAACGATCGGTATGCAACTGCCGGAGCATATGCAACCGGGGAAAGTCCGTTTGGACCGGATGATCAGTTGCAAATTGATAATTATATTTCAAACAGATACGGATTCTTGTGTGTGGATTTTGTCGGGCGTTCGAGTGTGACGACAATTTTCACGATTGTCTCGGAATTGTCTGCAACAAGCACAAGTCAGGTCGTCGATAAGAAGGATCCTTCCACGTGGGAGTATGCTTTTTACGATGACTGGTGTGAAAAAAACAGGGACGTCTTGTGTGTCTCCCAAGGGTCGTATAATTATGAGATTTGTACGGCCTGGAATGGGAGCAGACTCTCCCTCTGTGTGTAATCAAAACGAATCGGACGTGTTTCTTACGTCCGATTTTTTTGTTTTAAATACGTTATCTATTTGTGTTAAAATAGAGACATGATTGATTTTCGTTCTCTCTATCGTTTTGCAGAGGAACATACAGCTGCGTACATTGCTGTTCTTTTTGGATTCTTTTTTCTTCTCATTGCTGCTCAATCCATTTTTTCCGGAATTGCTGTTTTAGCGATTACGATTGGAGCGGGATTTTTTATTCTTACATTGATTCGTCCGTTTTGGACGCTTGTTTTTTTAAGTGTATATCTTCCGTTTGAATCCTTTTTTCTCACATTCATTCCAGATGAAATTTACGTATTTGCGCGATATCTTTCTGAAGGACTGATTTATCTTTTGCTTGTCGTTGTTTTATGGAAACGATTTAATCGAGGATGGAAATTTTTTTCAACACCGATTGATGTTCCTTTTTTTCTTTTTTTGATTGTTGCGATCACTTCCATTCTTGTGAATGCCGTAGAGCCATCTATTGCAATTCTTGGTCTTCGTCAAATCGTGCGATTTATTCTTCTTTTTTTTATCGCTGTTTTTCTTTCTCCAAGCCGTACACAAATTCGTCGTCTTACCTTTCTCCTTTTGGGAATCACAGGAGGGGAAGCTGCTCTTGGTCTTCTTCAGGCAGTGATAGGTCAACCGCTTGATCAACTCCTTCTTCCGTCTGAAACACACACCCTTGGAGATATTGTTTTGACTTCAGGAGTTGTCCAATCCTGGGATTTTGGTTCGCGTATTTTTGCCACGCTTGGACGGTATGATCGGCTCGGAACATTTCTTGCTTTTTTTCTCCTGATTGCCGTGGGATTTTTGTATGAATGGTACCTTCAGAAAAAACGTTTTTTCCTGATCTGGTTATTTGTCCTCGGTCTTCCAGCTCTTCTTCTCACATATTCCCGTTCTGCATGGTTTGGATTTCTTTCCGGTTTTTTGTTTATAGGACTTTGGATCAAACGCGATCGTCGAGTTTTGTTGGCTTGTCTTATTTTTTTAGGGATTATTATCTCGTATCTTCTTTATTCAGGACTTGTTGTTCGTTATCTCGTTGATGTTCCGGAGCAGACCGTTATTGAACGATTTTTTGAAGCATTTTCATACGAACGTTGGCGAGGAGAATATTATGGACTTGGACGTTTGTTTTGGATCGTTCAGACGATCCTTTTTGTCGTTCCATCCTCACCATTTTTTGGATTTGGTCCTGGACAATATGGAGGAGGGGCTGTTGCGGCTCTTGGAAATGGTCGTGTGTATGAACATCTCGGACTTCCATTTGGGGTGTATGGTACGGATGGATATATTGACAATAATTGGTTTTCTTTGTGGGGAGAAACAGGAACACTTGGACTTATTTTTTATCTGTGGATGTATCTTGGTTTGTTTTTTTACACGCGAAAAGTGTATCGTGAAGCAAAAAATGATCGATTTGTTCGAGCCCTTGCTCTTGGGTATATGGCTGCCATGATTGCCGTTGCATTGAATGCATTTTTAGCAACATTTCTTGAGGTGCGAACACTGGCATTTTATTTGTGGTTATATGGAGGATTCATTGTTGTACTCGGACAAAAGAAGAAAATTTTTTTATGAAAATTGTTTTGGCAAATAAATTTTATTTTTTGAAAGGAGCTGGGGCAGAACAATATGTGTTTGATTTGGAACATGTATTGAATACACATGGTCACACAACGATTCCGTTTGCCATGCAACAGAGAAAAAATCACGAGACGCCATTCAATCGTTTTTTTGTTTCTTCTATTGAAACAGAAAAAGCTCAACTCGGTCTTGAAGGTTTACGCGGACTTGGTCGTATGGTGTATTCGTTTGAATCTGCAAAAAAGATGCGTGCACTTATTCAAGAAACTCATCCAGATCTCTGTCATATTCACAATATTTATTATCAAATTTCTCCTTCGATTTTATCTGTCCTTCATGAGAAAGGGATTCCAATGGTCATGACGGTTCATGATTATCATCTGATTTCTCCACAATACATGATGTGGTCTCGTGGTCGTGTAGAAAATTGGAGAAATGTGCCTTTGTGGCGGTCTGCTATTGCTCGTTTTCACAAACATTCTTTTTTGGCGAGTGCTGCCGCGGCATTTACGTTTCGTCTCCATGAGCGAATGGGATTGTATCGTCTGATTGATCGTTACATTGCTCCGACTCATTTTGTAAAACATCGACTCGTTCATGCAGGATTTCCGGCTGGAAAAATTCAGGTGCTTCCATTTGGGATAGATGCAGAAAAAATTTCTCCACGTTTTGATGATGATGGATATATTTTATTTGTTGGTCGACTTGTGGAAGAAAAAGGCATTTGGACGCTCTTGCGTGCCGCAAAGGAGATGCCGGATATTTCTTTCAAAATTGTCGGGACTGGGCCAGAAGAAAAAAAACTTCACTTGGCTGGAGATCGTTTATCTAATGTTGAATTTTTAGGATTCCGAAACAAGGATGAAATTTGGGATTTGTATCGCGGAGCGCGTTGTGTGGTTGTTCCCTCACTTTGGTATGAAGTTTTTGGTCTCGTTGCTCTTGAAGCTATGGCAGTTGGAAAGCCTGTTGTTGCTTCTCATATTGGTGGATTGCCAGAAATTGTAAGTGATCGCACAACCGGACTCCTTTTTCCTCCTGGGAATACACATGCCTTGGTTGAGACACTTCGCCGTCTTGTGGATTATCCTTCTTTTGCACATGAATTGGGTGTCGCAGGACGTGAGCGTGTTCTTGAAGATTTTTCTTTTGAAAGACATTATCATGGACTCATGGAGGTGTATGAGGATGCGATGAGTGATCATTGGGGAAAGAAAAGAAAATTTTGAGAAAGTTTTAAAATTTTTTCATAAAAATACTCGACGGTTGGTCGAGTATTTTTAACGCACTATTTTTTGTGTGCGAATGTAGGCTGATTGTTGGGGGAGAGGAACGGGAAAGAGAAGTTGTTTGTAAACCATTTCATTGTGTAAAGCAATTTCATCCCAATGATAATTGCGTTGAACAAATAAAGCTGCTTCGTGACCCACATGAGTAACGAGTTCTGGTGACTCAATCATCATGATGAGATGTTCTGTTAAACTTTCTGCACATCCTGCCCGAAAATTGAGTCCATATTGTTCCGTGATTTCCAGATGTTCTGGAATGTCTGAAGCAAGAACACATTTTCCATGACTCATAGCCTCGAGTACACTGATGGGTAATCCTTCAGCCATAGACGGATGAACACCTGCATATGCATGTGCATACAAAGCAGATAATGTTTCTCCTGTTTGTTCTCCGGTAAGAATAATAGAAGTGTCATCCCCAGCTAATTGGATCAGTTCTTTTTTATACACATCTGTAAATGAACTTCCTCCTACAATCACAAGCTTGAATCCTTGAAATAACGTAGGTTGTTTTATTTTCGCTTGTTTCCACGCGGTAATCAATGTGTGTTGTCCTTTGTGTGGAACAAGACGAGCAACCATGAGAAAATAGCGATTTGGTTCAAGATCAAATGTTTTCAGTGACTCTGTTGAAACAGATGAAGGAGGGGTTGTGACCCCATTTGGAATATAGCGAGTTTCTGTTTGATACACTGTTTGGCAATATTCCGTCAGCGTTTTGGAAATAGTAATTGTTTGATCTGGAAAGCGACAAGCAGCTGTTTCTCCAAAATGAAGAATTTTTTTTGCAAATCCATTCCATTTGGCTTGATATCGATCAATGCTATGAAAGGTGACAACGACTTTTGCAGATGGTCGAATGATTTTTGGAAGCCAGGACAAGAGAGCGGGACCTACTCCATGTAAGTGGAAAATATCTACGTTTAATCGAGCTGCTTTTAAAATGGAGAAAAAAACATGTGTGATCGTATCCAAATGTTTTGTATGAAGCGACGGGGTAAAGATTCGGTGAATGCCTTTGTCAGTTGTAGAATCTGTTACATACCAAGAACGACAAAAAACAAACACATCATGTCCTTGTTTTCCCAGCCGTTTAGAAAGCTCTTCCACGTGTTTTTCCACGCCTCCAGAGCGAGCTGGATATCCTTTTTGTCCGATCATGGCAATACGCATAGAACGCGATATAATACCAAAAAATAGATTTTTGTCAATAGTTTTATACATTTTTTAGTTTTTCAAACAAAAAGAAGGAATTTTTGAAGATTCCTTCTTTTTTCTTTTGAGTTATCCACTTCGATTTTATGGATGAACAATGCCTAATCCAGCAGCTGATTGGTCGTATGGAAGGTCTGTTGTGACCATATTTCCTGAAGCAATAATAGCTGCTCCTGTCCAATTATCTATTGCTGTGAGTTGGATGTCAGATAATAAAGGAAGAATATTACCAATTTGGGATTCGTTTGGGGTCAATCCAATTTCAAACGCCATGCTAATCATTTTTGCATCAGGTGGAAAGGTTGGATCTACTTGTGTTGCTTGCCAAAGGATTGTACGGGTTGATGAGTCATAAGAAATCGCATTTCCTTCAGAAACCGTTTGTTTTCCTGTAAACCGGACATTTTCAGGGAGGTGACCAATAAGAGTGACATTGTGAAGAGTGTTTGTGGTATTTTTGATATTCCAAAAAATCCAATATTTTGTTTCCTCTCCAATAACCGGAGGGAGAGGACCGCGACCTAGTTGATCGCCTTGATCAGACGTATATCGACCAAAAGAATCAATTATGACTCCTGTTGTAAGAGGAGTTGAAACAGACGGACCAAATGCTGTGATTTTTTGTGTCTGTGTTTCACCAATTTCATAGGTCATTTTTGGTTGTGTGACGATTGTAAATTGTTCATAGGTTGTTGTTTCTTCTTGTTGAATTTGTGAAAGTAGTGGCATGGCAAGAGAAATTTTTTCTGTTTGTTTTGGATCAAGATGATCAATGAAAACAGATGGATTTTTTGAAACAAAAGGACTAGAACTTTCCAAAGAAATCGTGAGGTGATTTATAGGAATATCTCCCGTGTTTTTATATTGAACAACTGCTTTGAGCGTTCCGCCTGAACGGACAGAATTTATATCAACACTGTGAGTGATTCCTAACGAAGGTTTTGTAACAGGGATATGAATCGTTACGGTTTCTTGCAAATAGTTTGTTGTGTCAAAAACAAAAAATGGTTGAAAACGGAATGTTGTTTCCTGAGTGTCTTGTTCTAAAATACCTATGAATTCTATTTCACCTTTTTCTTCCGTTTTTAAAGAAGAGAGTTTCCATGAATCATTTTGTAAGGGAGAAGAACTTGAAATAAAACGAAATCCTTTTGGCCATTCTGGTGTCACAAGAATCTCTGGAGTACTTAATACTCCTTTATTTTGATATTGAATTTTTCCTGTAAATTTTTGTCCAGTCATCAGTTGTTCTGGCATCTTTGTTTCTAAGATAAGACTAGAATGCGGGAGAATGATTGTGTATGTTGATTTTTTTTCACCCAAACGATGGGCTTTACCGTAGGTAAATGTCATTTGACTCGTAACTGTTTGAGGCTCTTTTATGCTCGCATATATTACTCCTTGAATTTTCACTATTCCTGAGTTTCCTGGTTCAAGGATTCCAATGGAAATGTTTGATGTATTTTTTGATTTTTTAGGGAATGGAATGAATGTTTCTGGCAAATCAAGATTCAAAAAGACGTTTTCTAAACGTTCTCCTGTTCCATTGGTATATCGAATTATGAATGTGATTGGATCTCCGCTTACGATTTCTGTAGGAGTCACTTCAATTTGCATGGATAATTTTTGTGCAAGTTTCATTGGTTGAAAGAAAAAGAGAAGAGCTGTCATAACGGCCAATCCAAAAACGCACCCAATCAGTAAAAGATCAAACGCAAAAATGAAACGTGCGAACGGATATTTTTCATGATATCGGCGATGGAAGTGATGAACAAAAGGTCGTAAAAACTTGGATGTTAAAATAGACATACTGTTTATGGATTTCCAAGGGATTCAGAACTCAAGGTAAAGACATTTGATGTCAATCCAAGGATTTCATCGATTCCATCCCCATCAACATCTGAACAAGCAATTTCTACCCCTTGTGTTTCTGTTGGATCAAAAGCAAAAAATTGATTTTTGATATTTCCACGTTCATCAAAAACACGCACATGAGGTCCGCCTCCTTTTCCTGCTCCGGTAATGATTTCGTCTATTCCATCGCCATTGACATCTCCTGCGGAAACATGGACTCCTCCATGAAATTCTTCGTCGTATGCAAAGAATCCTGGAGAGATAGCTGTGCCATCTTTTGTAAAAACACGCACATGAGGTCCGCCTCCTTTTCCTGCTCCGGTAATGATTTCGTTTATATGATCTCCGTTTATGTCCCCGATAGCAACATGAACGCCTCCACGAAACTGTTCATCGTATGCAAAGAATCCTGGATGGATAAGAAACCCATCTTTGTTGAAGATACGTACATGAGGTCCGCCTCCATTTTCTGTTCCTGTGACAATCTCTGCCCGTCCATCTCCATTCAAATCTCCGACGGCTATGTTTATTCCGTTTTTATATGTATTTGAGTACGGATAAAAAGAAGTCATCTGTGTTCCATCCTCCTCATAAATCGTTACGTGCGTTTGATCTGCAACAATGGTTTCTTTTGATCCATTTGCATCAAGATCTGTGTGTACGATCTGTTGACCGCCTCGATATCTGGCATCATAGGCAAAAAAGCCTGTTCGTTTTGTCTGTCCAGTTCCATTAAACACACGTGTAAATGTTCCATTCACAAAAGAAGCATTAGAGACATTTTCCAAAGGGCGAAGAAGAAGAAGGCCATCTTTTGCATTGAGTGTTACACGAGAAATAATGGCTCCATTATTTACGATTGGATCTTGTGTTCCGTGAAGTTTTTCATATTCTCCGTCCAGGCGAACGGTTTGGATTGTATCTGTGGCATTCACAAGAACTTTTCCATTTGAAAAATCTCGTTCCCAAACACTTTTTTTGAGGTATTTGTTTTCTGGAAACAAGACATCTTCTCGTGTTCCTTTTGGATCTCCAAGAAATGCACCGTATTCGTCATATTGCCACAATTGCGCGTGACTTTTTGTTCCAAAATCAAATCCAAAATATCCATTTCCCAAAAGCGTGGAAGCAAGACCGAATCGAACGGCACGATAATTTGTCTGGTCTCCTGTATTGTTTGTGTTTCCATTCACAATGAATAAAGGAGATTTTCGAACCCTTGTTTCAAGATCAAGATATTGATTTGTGACGGTTGTCCATGTCCCGTCTCCTTCCCAAGGAGTGGGAAAGGATTCAAACATGCGGCCATTGATAAAAGGTTGATACTCTTTTGTTGAACTTCCATTTATCACAATAAGATCATCTGGTTTCATGTTGGCACGTGTTTGAGAAAGAAGTTGGATATATCCTTTCTTCCAAGAATCATCAGCAGAAGCGGGATTATCCGAACGATGATTGTTGTCTGTATCAACTGAACCGACCCAGGAAATAGTGTCTCCAACTTCATCATAAAAAATACCATCCCAAAGGTCAGTGGAAAGGATGTTGTCTATCACAAAGTTCGCAAGGTAAGTTGCCCAATCAGAAGAAAGATTCAGAGCAGATGTGTCAGGCCAGATGGTTTGGATTGTTCCGTTCTGATCCTTGAGCCACCAGGTATTTTTTATTCCATGTTTCAATTGAATGTGAAGGGTGTCAGACCAATAGAGGTTGTTGTAACTGACGGTTGGGACATATGCGAGAATCAGAACATCTGGATTTCGTTTTCGAACATCTTCAAAAAAATCCTGATTAAAGATTTGTGCCTCTGCCGGGAGAATCAAGAGGTCAAAATGACTTAATGTCTCAATTGTCTCAGGATTTTCCAGAGCTGTCCCAGAGAGAAGAAAATAATTTGAGGTTCGGACAAAAGACTTGTGTTCATTTTTTGCCAGTGCGTTACCTGGGATGAAAAAGAAAATTTGACCAAAAAGAAAACAGGAGAGAAGAATTTTATTCATGAGGATCTGTTTCCGTTTCCACATCTTCTTTGAGAAAGAGTTTGGGATTCGGAGAAAATAATTTGTTTTTAATTTTCCATTGGGCAACATATTGTCCAATCCCTTCTTTGTCTCGTTTGTTTCGCATTCCGGTCGTGGTTTGAGACCACTTAAGTAAGGATTCAAAATTGAGTTTATATCGACCTTGTACTACAACGTAGGTGATCTCTTGTTTAGTAATGGCTCTGCGAATCGTACGTTGACTTACTCCAAATAAGAGAGCTGCTTCAGAGACAGATAAACGAATAATCGTATTAATTGCCATAGGTTTGGAATATGTCTAAATTCTGGTTACGTTGTGATGTCTACACTAGAGTAGACAAAAATATTTTTTTTGTCAATTTTTGTTTCCTTTTATTGTCTTTTTATGTTTAATTTTGTATGATTTTGTTACTCTTTTTCGTTTTTCTTTAAAGAATGCGGGTTGGATGTAATATTTTGGGATAAATTTACGACCTTGTTTGTGAAGGATATTCAAGAACAAATTTTTTTGTATCGGATTCGGACAAGTAGAGATGAAACAGCATTCGCCGTTCTTTACGAAAAACATGTCTCAGCTGTTCGTCGTTTCTTGTTTCTGAAACTGCCTACCCCTCAAGATGCAGAGGATGCTGTTTCAACAACCTTCTTTCGATTATGGAATTACCTTACGGCTGCAGATGCGGTTGAGAGTATCTCTGGTCTCATCTTTACCATTGCGAGAGGTGTCGTTGCTGAGTTCTATCGAACACGACACCCAGAACATGTTCCGTTATCAGAGGGAGAGGAACAGAGTGACCAGACAAACCTTTTGTATCTTTCTGCGGATATCGCCTTAGTTCGCCAAGCATTGAATCGTCTTGAAGATCGAGATCAAGAATTAATTGTCCTTCGATTTTTTGAAGGACGTTCCATCAGAGAAATAGCAACGCATTTTCAAAAAACAGAAAATGCCACACGCGTGATGTTGCATCGGGCTCTAAAACAGTTGCGCAGCATGCTTCAACCAGTATGAATGAAAAAGAACTTCTCCATCTTCTCAAACAAGTAAAAGACACTCCTGTATTTGGGGGTGATTTTCAACGTTCAAAAATGGAAGAAGGATGGAAACACCTTGCTGAACAATTGTCTTTTAAACAAACAACCCTTCCGTCCGCACCCGTACTTTCTTGGAAAGATTTTTTTTCTTATATAGAGAAAACAATTTTTCGAACATTTCTTCGGCCAGTCAGTATTGGAGCTTCGCTTTTTTCTTTGGTCTTCATGGGATGGATTGCAACCGTGAATGCTTCTTTTTCCAGTGTGCCAGGAGATTTTCTTTATCCAGTTAAGCTTGCGACAGAACGTGTTCAGCTAACCCTTGCTATTACCAACAATGAACAACGTGCTCGATTGCATGCAGAGTTTGCTAGTCGTCGTTTGGAAGAGGTTATGGATATTGCTGGATCAAATCGAACAGCAAAAGATGTTCGTATGCATGAAGCGGTTGCTGGTTTTAAACAAGAGATTGCTTCTGTGAACGAGGAATTTGTGCAAGCAACAACAGGAAATGTTCAAGAAGCCTTTGAAATGGCAAAAGTGGTGGATCGCAAAGTAGGTGAATATGAAGCTGTATTTGCGCGCAATGAAGAAAATCCTTCTTTGAATGAACATCGAATAGAAGTAGATGCAGCTCGTCAGATTGTTGAGGAAACGAAACAGCAGGTGACAGATGCGATTGTGACAACACATGAAGCAACACCTGAACCCGCAACAACGGTCTATCTTCAGAGTACCTTTCAGCGTGATCTTGGAGAAATTCGAACAACCATGAATTCCTATTATGGACGTATCACTGTTATTGAACAGGTTTTAAATACACAAACACTCGACAACGAAGAAAAATATCGAACAGATGCGGAGTCTTTCAAAAGATCATTACAAAATTTTGAAAGTTCTTTGATCGAAGCTATGGATTTCTTTGCAGCAGGAGGATTCCGTCGGGTTTCAGAAATGGTGAGTCAATTGAAAGGAGATTTAACATCAATGGGATCTGCCATTCAGACGATGGAAATAGAGATAAGTACTAAAGTGAGTTTATAACGTTTTTCTTCTCTGATTTCCGTCAAAAGATTGGGATGGAAATCAGGGTAGAGACGCGTTTCGCGTGTCTCCCCTTGTGAACGGTAAAAGGTCGGCTCAGACAAGCTGGGATCGTTTGCAATTTTTCAATTAAAAGTCCATGCCGTGCTTCAGCATGTAAAATTAAGGGCAGAAACAAAAGAGCTATGACCGATGTTTTGAAACTTGGAAAGCGCACCTTTACGGTTGCTGTTGCTCTCGCGACCATTTTTTGGTCCGTTGGGATTTCAGCATTCGTTCTTCCTTCGAACGCATCCGCGGCTTCTGCCGGAGATGTAATCAAAGGAACGACTCTGTCTACGTTGTATTATTACGCCGCAGATGGATCGCGCTACGCTTTCCCAAACGAAAAGACCTATTACACATGGTATTCCGATTTTAGTAGCGTGAAGACGATTACAGACAGTGAACTCGCCGCCATTCCACTCGCGGGAAACATTGTCTACCGTCCAGGATCTCGCTGGATCAAAATCCAGAGCGATCCCAAAACCTATGCTGTTACCCCACAAGGCCAGATCCGTTGGATCGAGTCTGAATCGGTAGCACAAGGTCTTGCTGGTTCTGACTGGAACGCGTTCATTGATGATGTTTCGGACACGTTCTTCGTCGATTACACAGTTGGAACGTCTCTCATGGATGCAGGTGATGCCTACAATGGCGCGCTTGTGAAAATGTCTGACAAAAAATACCTCGTTTGGAACGGGGTAAAACGAGAAGTGACCAGTTCTGGATGGAGCGGAAACCGCTACCAGGACCGTGTTCTCCTTGATGGAACAAGTATTGATCTTGCTGGTGTTACCTCAGGATCAAGTGTTTCGGGACAAGAATCTGTATTAGTTGATGTAGCTCAACTCGGTGAAGAGGTCACAGGTGGCCTTTCCGTGAGTCTTGCATCTGACACCCCGGCTTCGGCCACGGTGCCAGCTGATGCTGCTTCCGTCCCATTCACAAAGATTAAATTTACAGCAACTTCCGGATCCGCATCCATTGACCAGCTTGTCTTCAAGTTGGGTGGTGTTGGAGCCGTTGGAAACCTCGGCAATGTGTATCTCTATGATGATGGTACACGTTTGACTGATGGACGTTCTGTGAACTCATCAACACGCGAAGTCACCTTCAGCGCGTTGAACATTGATCTTTCCAGTGGCGAATCCAAATATCTTACCGTTCGTGCAGACATTGCTGCTGCACCAAACGGTGGAGATACCGCAAGCTTTTATCTCTCTTCGGAGAGTTCTGTTTCCAGTTCTGCAACCGTCAGTGGTAATTTCTCGATCTCGGGAAACACCATGACATTCTCTGAGACTCAGGCTGGTACAATCGTTGTTGACAAAACAGGCACAATTTCTGATCCAACCATTGGAGAAGAAGGTGCCGTTATTGCCAAATTTACGGTTGAAGCTCAGGACGAAGCTGCTTCTATTGAGCGCATCACGGTTCGTGTAGACGATGCTCCAGATCATTCCAATTATGACCTCTGGCAGAGCGACACGTTGCTCGCTGCAGGTGAACAGAGTGGTGATCTCGTTGCTTTTATCCTCACAAACCCACTTGAACTCGCAGAAGGAAAGAGTGCAACTTTGAAAGTCACAGCTGATATCGGAGGACAAGCTAATGACACCGTTCATGTAGCTATCGAAGAAGAAGCTGACATTCTTGCTATTGGTGGTGACTATGGTTTCAACATGTCTGCAGATATTACTGGATATGATGAAACAGGTTCTTCCTGTGCAAGTTCAGCTGATGACTGTTCCTATGGAACAATCATTGGTGGTGAACTCACATTTGCTTTCAATGGACCTGCGAGTGACGATGTTCAGATCGATGGTGATGACCAGGTGTTTATGGAATTCAGCATCACAGCTCAGAACTGGACAGACCTCAAAGAACTTGCTGTGATCATTGCTTGTGAAGACGGATCAGCTTCTGGTTGTGATGCCGATCCTGTAGCTGATGATGGAGACTTGTACAACGACGGTGCAGACGAACCAAACCTCCAGGATATCACCATCCGTGAAACAGATGGTACAACTTGGATGGGTCCAGAAGAATACGATGATACAAGTGATATCACCCACACACTTACCTTTAGTGATGATCAAATTCTTCAGACTGGTGAGACTCTTGATCTCATGATCACTGCAGATATTTCCACAGATGCAATCCAGGGAGATATCTACTCTATGACACTCGATATGAGTGCAATAGTGGCAGAAGATGCAAATGGTGATGAATTGAGTACAGCCGACGACATTGTTCCAAGTTCGGATATTGGTGGAAACAACTTCACGCTTACAGATGCTTCTTTGACAGTTGATCTTGCCGAACCTCCGTCAAGCGGAACATACGTTAAAGGTGCCAACAATGTTGACACAGTTGGATTCTCATTTGTAGCTGGAGGTGCATCTGACCTCACCGTGACTGAAGTGAAATACACAGCCATGGGTGACAATGATGGAGCCTTTACAGATCTCGACGGCGATATCGACGTTGGAGACCATGTAAGTTCCTGTAGTGTGTA
Source organism: Candidatus Uhrbacteria bacterium GW2011_GWC2_41_11 (assembly GCA_000996355.1). GTDB lineage: Bacteria > Patescibacteriota > Patescibacteriia > UBA9934 > GWF2-40-263 > UBA10014. Next base: position 21,585 of record LCAH01000006.1, on the reverse strand, counting down.
CGATAGCGAATCCGGTGCATTGGTTGACGGTCCAGAATCTTTGAACTCTGACGACGAAGTCACATTCTCTGATTTTGACTGGTCTGTCGAAGCAGGTGAGACATCGAAGATGGTCTTGCGCTGTAACTACAGCAACCAAGACACGGAAAGTGCTACGGACGATGCATATGCCTTCTACATCGCAGCAGCTGGAGATATAACAGCTGAAGATGCAGATGGTGACCAGATCGATCCAACATTGTCTGATGACAACTCGGATGGTGCGGTTGCAATCGTTATTGCAAGTACAGGTGATCTTGACATCACTCTTGATGGTTCCACAGCCAAATCCACCATCATCCTTGGTTCCTCCACAGGAGTTTCCATGGCAAAATACAAGTTTGATGCTACAGACGAAGCTTTCACGGTTAAGAAATTGACTCTCCGCAACTGTGTTGCAGCCGCTGCTGATGCAGATGATGACTGCGCAGATGGTGGAGAAGCTGATGGATCTGACAGTATTGCTTCTGCTGTGAAAATCAGTTACTTGGACAAAGCCGGTGCCACACAAACCAAAACAGGATTTATTTCCGGTGGTAAAGTGGTATTTGATAACCTTGACTTCTACGTCCCAACCGATTCCACCCGTACATTGTCCGTGACTGCTGATACAGCAACTGTGTCTTCGACCGGTGCTGCATCCGGCAGTTCTATCCAGCTCAACCTGGATGCGGAATCAACAGGTGCAATTGGAGATTTTGAAGCCATTGGTGCTGGATCCGGTGAAACACTCACCGAAGATGATGTAGATACCTACGTTGTTGCCAACGATATGGTTGCCCGTAAGACCAAACCAACAATTAGTTTGGCTTCCGGTAGCCCATCAGGTGCCAGCGTTCCTGGTCTCTCTGAAGTGTTCCGATTCAATGTTTCCGCGGATTCTCGTGGATATGTTGCTTTGAATGCAATCACCTTTAAGGTGACATCAACAGACGGTGGAGCTGGAGACTGGAACATTTGTTCTGCTCTTGGTAGTGCAACAAAATGGGAATTCTACGACAACGCAGACCCATCTACCAAGCTCGATGATGCAACAGACTGGTTCTTCCTCGACAACACAACCGATGATGATGCTTGTACAGCTGCTCAAGATCTCAAATATGCGATCTTGGACCTTGCAACAAGTGCCACAACTCCAGTGGAAGAAATTGGAGCAGGTGAAACAAAGACCTACGTTCTCCGTATTGACACCACAGGTGCCAGTTCAACGGATGACGACTCGATCCGCATCGATATTATCGATGAGACCGAGGCAGATGGTCTTGTTGAAGACTGTGTCGCTGGAGGTGCGCCAGACTGTGCCTCTTATGACGATGACGACAACGATCTCCAGGCTATTGCTTGGGATGACGATGTCGAAGCCGACAACGTGAATGGAGATTTCGTTAAGAATCTTCCAGTTACGGGTGGCACAATCGTGTACTAACTTTTGTTAGATACACACAAAACGATTCTTATTTTCACTGAAATACGTCCAGATTTCTGGAAACGGTTTAGCTGAAAAGACAAAAACCCCGCTTTGGCGGGGTTTTTGGTATCTAACATTTGTTTAAACTTGCTGAATTCAAGGCTTTTCGTTACAATCCATGTATATTTTATGGATAAAAAATCTTTTTTCTTTCGTATTTGGTTATTTGGATTAGCTCTTCTTATTGTTCTTGTTGTCGGTTTTTTTTGGTATCAGGATTACATACGTAAACAAACACCACGTCTCCTTTCCTCTTCTCTTATTCTTTTTGTTGAACGCGGATTGGATGAGACAGGTAAAGCTAAACTCATTTCAGAGATTCAAACGCTTGAATCTTCCATGCAGACAGATAGTGAAATTGCACAGGATATTGGTAAGATGCTTGAGTTGGGTAATTTGAAATATGCGTACGGTGATCTTGCCGGAGCGAAAGAGTGGTACGAACGCATTTTGTCTGATCATCCACAAGATGCACCAGCGTTGGAAAATTTAGGGCAAACCCTTTTAGAAATGGGAGATGATGTTGGGGCAGAAGAAAGTTGGCGGAAAGCCGTATCTATTTCAGCTTATGAGGTAACGTATATCAAACTTGCTGATTTATTGGATACACGTTTTTCCTCACGTCGTTCTGAAATTGGTCCACTTCTTGAAGAAGCTATCGCAACGCTTGGTCAAACTCCAGGACTTCTTGTTCGTCTTGGAAAGTGGTATGCGGATCAGGGATTGTATCAAGAAGCGATTTCTCATTACCAGGTTGCTAAACAATTGGATTCAAATGATCAAACGATCGATCTTTTGATTCAAGAGGCACGTAAAGCGCTTTCTTCTGAACAAAATTTGCAAAAGTCGTGATGATTCGAATTTGATACAATAGAATCTGCATGTTTAGATTCTTTTTGTTTTAGGTTCGATATTTTTTATGAATTCTTTTACGTCAAAAAATAAAAAGAGACATTCTTTTTATTTTTTCGTGGTTACAATTTTGTTTTTTATTCCAGGAACCATGTTTGCCAAAATGCCGAATGATTCATTATTAGATGAACAATGGTATTTAGGGACTATTCATGCATTTGATGCCTGGGATACGACATCTGGATCTCCTGAAGTGATCGTCGCGGTGCTTGATACAGGTCTAGATTTGGATCACCCGGATCTTTCCAACCATGTTTGGATCAATCCTGGAGAAATTCCAAATGATGGTCGAGATAATGATGGAAATGGATTTATTGATGACATACACGGATGGGATTTTGTGGATGGAGATGCGACCCCTGAGCCAACGATTTCCGCTGTAGATCAGCTTGATCAAGGGGCAATTTCTCATGGAACAGTTATTGCTGGAATTATCGGAGCGGTGACAGATAATGGAGAAGGAATTGCTGGTATTAATTGGCATGTACGGATCATGTCTGTGCGTATTTTGAATAATATCGGTTCTGGAGACTCATCAAAAGCACGTCGTGCCATTGAGTATGCGGTAAAAAATGGAGCGGATGTCATTAATTTGAGTTTTACCGGTTTTGAGGTTGATGAAGATTTTTTACAAGCGGTTCAAGATGCATACGAGCAAGGAGTGACAGTTGTGGCAGCGGTTGGAAATGACGAAAATGGAGGGGTAAATTTAAATGAACAGCCTATTTATCCTGCGTGTTTTGTGACAAAAGAAGGGGTTGATGTAGTGATCGGAGTTGCAGCCACAGACGAAGAAGATCGAAAAGCATCATTTTCGAATTATGGATCGTACTGCACAGATTTAGCCGCTCCAGGAGTCGATGTTATCGGAACCATGTATCAAGACGGACTTACACCAGAGACAATGGATTTATATGGAGGATATTGGTCTGGAACATCCATCGCAGCTCCGATGGTTGCCGGTGCGGCTGCTTTATTAAAAGCGGCTTACCCAACACTTTCACCAGATCAAATTCGAACGGTTTTGCAATTATCTGTCGATCCAACCATGGAACGAAATAGTCCTTCCGCAGGACAGCTTGGATCTGGGCGATTAAATATCATGAATGCCTTAAACGTGGCAAAAAGTTTTGCTCCAGCGGTTTTACAAACTTCGACGGTTTCATCTCCAAATTTTTCCCTTGCAGTCGCAGAAGCATCTGGAGGAGAACCGCGAGTTGTATTATTCGATCGTCATGGAAATTCGTTTGGAACCTTTTTGGCATATGCGTCTGAATTTAGAGGCGGAGTACGTCTTGCTTCCGGGGATCTGGATGGAGATGGACAAGAGGAATTTATCACAGGAGCAGGACCAGGAGGCGGACCGCAGGTGCGCATTTTTGAAAAAAATGAAACGGTACGAAATCAGTTTTTTGCGTATGGATCAGATGACCATTTTGGAATTTTTGTGTCCTCTGGTGATTTTGACGGCAATGATCTAGATGAAATTTTGACAGCTCAGGATGAAGGAGGAGAGGGAGAAGTTCGTATTTTTGATTCATCTGGAAAACAATTATTTTCTTTTTATCCGTTTGATCATACGAGCAAAAGCGTGCGTATTGCTTCTGGGGATCTTGATGGGGATGGAAAAGACGAGATTCTTGCTACGTTGGGTTCTGGGGGAAAACCGTTTGTGCGAGCATTTCGTGCAGATGGGACGTTTTTAGCGGAATTCGAAGCTTATGCTTCGACGTATGACCGTGGTATTTTTGTGTCCGCAGGAGACCTAAATGGAGATGGAAAAGATGAGATTGTCACAGGAACAGATAATGGAGGAGGTCCGCAGGTGCGAATATTTACTGCAGATGGAACCGTTATTGGATCGTTCTTTGCTTTTGATGAAACATTTCGAGGGGGAGTACGCGTTCAAGTCGCAGATCTTGATCGTGATGGCACAGCGGAAATTTATACAGGAGCAGGACCAGGAGGCGGACCGCAAGTTCGGATGTTTGACCGTTCAGGACGGGTCCTTGGAAGTTTTTTTGCTTTTGATGAAAAGGATCGATATGGGTTAAATGTCGCAGCTTGGTGAAGGAAAATGTTCTGTTTAAAGAAAGATTTCTGTTATACTAAAATAGTATTTATTTGATGTTTTGTTTCTATGTCAGACCAAGGATTTGAAAGAAAAAATGTTCTTGTGACAGGCGGCGCAGGTTTTATCGGTTCCTATTTGTGTGAACGCCTTTTACGTGATGATGCGCGTGTGATTTGTCTTGATAATTTTGCGACGTCACATGTACGGAACATCGAAGGGTTACTTTCGCATCCAAATTTTCAATTTCTCCGTCTTGATGTTAATCAACCGTTTCCATTAGAAAGTTTTCAAGAGCTTGCAGCTTTTAAGATTCCATTTCAGGGAATTCAGGAAATTTATCATCTTGCCTGTCCGACTTCTATCAAACAGTTCGAGCAGTTTAAAATTCAGACCCTTCTCGCGAATTCGATCGGAAATTATCACGTTCTTGAAACAGCTGTGAAATATCGGTCAAAGGTTTTTTTGTCTTCCAGTTCATCTATCTATGGTTCCCGCAGGCAGGACCGCAAATTTTTTCAGGAAGACGAAGAGGGAATTGTGGAGCATCTCACTCCGCGAGCTTGTTATGATGAAGGACGCCGATTTTCGGAAACGATGTTTGAAACATATCGACAAGTTCATGGAATTGATGTAAAGATTGCTCGAATTTTTCGGACATATGGTCCGCGTATGCAGTTGTTTCAAGGGCATTTGATTCCGGATTTTATTTTGAATGCCTTGGATGGAAAGGATGTAGTGATTTATGGAAATGAATCATTTAAGTCCTCCCTTTGTTATATTGATGACATAGTGGATGGTATGATGCGCTTGATGCAGGCACCTGCCAATATCGGACCAGTCAATCTTGGAAGCGATATCGATGTTAGACTTCTCGATGTGGCACAAATGATTATTGATATTATTGGATCGAGTTCCAAAGTTGTATTTGACGATTCTATGCCATATTTGAAAGAATCTGGTTTGCCGGATATTGGAAAAGCAAAAGAACTCGGATGGCTTCCCCTTACTCGATTAGAAGACGGTCTTCAAAAAACCATTGACTACATCCGAGCGAATAAAATGTTGTTGACGACCCTTGGGTAATATGAAAGTCAGCGTTATTGTCCCTGCTTACAATGAAGAACGCTGGATTTTCAAAGTGGTTCAGGAAATAATCCGTGCTGGATATGACGTCCTTGTTGTGGACGACTGTTCTAAAGATAGAACAGTTGAACTCGCATCAAAAGCAGGAGCACATGTTTTATGTCATGTCATCAATCGTGGACAAGGAGCCGCTTTGAGGACCGGAACGAATTGGTCTTTAAAACATGGAGCAGACATCGTGGTTCATTTTGATGCAGATGGTCAATTTCGCGTTGAAGATGTTGCTCGAGTGATTCAACCAATCACGCATGGAACCGCAGATATTGTCTTAGGTTCACGATTTTTAGATCGTACAACCAACGTGCCGTTGGGAAAGCGTTTTTTGCTTATGCCGCTTGCACGTATAATAAATGATTTGTTATTTGGGGTGCGGTTGTCTGATCCACAGTCTGGATTTCGCGCGTTTACTGCTTCTGTCGGGCATCAATTATATTGGCGTCAGGATCGCATGGCGCATGCTTCTGAACTATTAGCGCTGATGGTTCGCGGACATTGGCGTATTCAGGAAGTTCCTATTACGGTTATCTATCATGAATTTGGTCAAGGTTTTTTTGGAGGATTGAAAATTTTAAAAGATCTCTTTTTGAAGAGGTTGGGTTAAGATATGGCACAAATATTGGTTGCGGTCGTCATGATCTGTTTTTTTCTGATGAAATTGTATTGGCAAAAAAGAAAAGGAGCTGTTTCTTCAGCTGAATTTATTTTTTGGCTTGTTTTTTGGTTCGGGACATTGATTTTGGTTTTGCTTCTTAAGCCTCTTGATCGATTTGTGGCCTCTCTAGGATTTTCTGTTTCTGCGATTCAGGTTGCAGTGTATTTAGCCATCGCTATTTTATTTTATTTTATTTTTCGTCTGCGGCTTAAATTGGAAAAAATGGAAGAGTCTCTCACAAAAATAAATGAAGCTCTTACAAAAACGAAATCTCAACCGGAGAAGGATTTATGACACCTAAAGTCGCTGTTGTGTATTTATCGTATGGAGTGCGTCCTTTTTTGGATGAAGTTTTATCCTGTTGGGAACAGGTCGATTATCCGCGTGACCGTTGGGAATTGATTATTGTTGATAATCCCATTGGCGATGGAAGTGCTGATTTGATACGCGAAAAGGTATTGCCTAAATCGGAAAGTTTTTTGCCAAAAGTTACCTTGATTGTCAATGAAACAAATACGGGTTTTGCAGAAGGGAATAATACGGGAATCCGCCTTGCGTTGGAACACGGGGTTGATTATGTATATCTCGAAAATAACGATGCAAAATTTCATTCAGATGTTCTTCGTGAAGCAGTAAAGATGGCTGAATCTGACGATCGAATTGGGTCGGTTCAATCCTTGATGTTGCTTTGGAAAAAACCAGAGGTGATCAATTCAACCGGAGGAATGGTTCATTTTCTTGGGTTTGGATTTGTACGAGACAATGGAAAATGTCTTGGAGACGTTTCTATCCGAGATGGAGAGGAAATTGCGTATGCGAGTGGGGCTGCGGTTTTGTATCGCGCTTCTGTTTTACGTAAGGTTGGATTGTTAGATCCGTTTCTTTTTTTGTATCACGAAGACCTTGAGCTTGGATGGCGTATTCGTTTGGCCGGATATCGAAATGTTTTATCTGTTTCGTCGATCGTTTATCATCAGTATGAATTTCGACGAAGCATTCAGAAATTTTTTTGGATGGAACGAAATCGCATTCTTGTCCACGCATCCCATTTACGACTTTCAACGCTCGTTCTTTTGTTTCCATTGTGGTTGGGAGTTGAATGTGCCCTTCTTGTTTTTGCCATCAAAGGAGGGTGGTGGAAAGAGAAGAAAAAGGTGTATGGTTCATTCCTGCAACGCTCGATCTGGCGATATGTTGTGGAGAAACGCTACGCATCACATGTCTTGCGTCAAGGGGTATCGGATCGTAAAATGCTTTCGCTTTTTACCGCAAAGATTGAACATCAGGATATGAGAAATGTCTTTGTGGAACAGATTGGAAATCCTCTCATGACCGGAATTTGGCGTATATTTTTCTTTTTGATTCGATGGTGATTGTATGAAAATTGCGCAAGTTGTCTGTACATATCCTCCCTATCACGGCGGCATGGGAACTGTGGCTTTTGCCTACACAGAATATTTACGTGCGCGGGGACATCATGTTCACGTGTTTACTCCACGTTATCAAAAAGGATTGGATGACCCGCCGTATGTACACCGTATTCCTTCGCCTGTACATTGGGGGAATGCGGGAGTGATGCCATCCTTATTTTTTCGTTTGTCTGGATTTGATGTTGTTCATCTGCATTATCCTTTTTTTGGAGGGGCAGAACCGATCATTGTACGCAAAGCGGTACGTCCAAATCAGCCGCTTGTGATGACGTATCACATGGATTGGGTTGGAAAGGGACTGAAACATCTTCTCTTTGATGCGCATCGACGCGTGCTTTTTCCTTGGATTGTTGAACGGGTTGATTGTATTCTTGTGAGTTCAAAAAGTTATATGGAAACAAGTGCATTAGCAACCATCCCTTCTGCTATGGCAAAAGGGCGCATTCTTCCATTTGGGGTGGATACGCAGTTTTTCCATCCCGGCGATAAAAGAGCTATGCGTCGTCGTTTTGGAGTTTCTGAACATATTCCTCTCTTTCTTTTTATTGGCGGGCTTGATCGTCCGCATTATTTCAAAGGGATTTCTGTTCTCTTGAAAGCACTAACGGGCATGCAAAAGGAGTCGTGGCAGTGTGTGGTGATTGGAGATGGAGATTTACGCCAAATGTTTGAACAACAAGCGTTGGATGCAGGTTGTAAAAATCGTGTGCGATTTTTTGGTCATGCTTCGGAAGAGGAGAAGGCTGACTGGCTGCGTGCAGCGGATTTTCATATTTTTCCTTCTATTGATCGTTCCGAGGCGTTTGGTTTAGTTGCGCTTGAGGCTGGATCAAGTGGTATTCCTACGATTGCTTCTGATCTTCCTGGAGTTCGGGAAATCGTAGCCGATGGGGAAACAGGTCGACTTGTTCCGCCTGACGATCCTGTTGCTTTGCGTGCGGTGATTTTAGAATTGATGCGTGATCCGATTCGTTGTGACACAATGGGAAAAGCTGCTCGTCAGAGAGTAGAAAAATTATATGAATGGGAGTTTTTGATGGATCGGTTGGAGGGAATATATCGGGAATTGACTCACGAACGTATCATATGAAAATTGCTTTGATTTCAAATTTATATCCGCCGATGAGCCGCGGGGGAGCGGAACGAGTTGCTCAACGCATTGCCCAAGAACTCCATACGCGAGGACATGATATTTGTGTGATCTCGACCATGCCTTTTGATGGGCGCGCTTCTTTGTATCCGCGTCTACGCGAGGTAAATGTTGAGCGTATCTATCGTTTTTATCCAAAAAATTTGTATTATATTTTGGATGATTTTCGTTTTCCTTATCCTATACGTGCCTTTTGGCATTTGATTGATTTGTATTCTCGTTCAGCCGAACGTGCAGTGGAGATCGTTCTTACTCAAGAGCGACCGGACATTGTTTTGACTCATAATTTGAAAGGAATCAGTTTGCGTATTCCTCAGGCTGTGCAGCGTCTTCAAATTCCATGGATTCACACGATCCATGACGTCCAACTGTCTGTTCCAAGCGGGTTATTATTTTACGATCAAGATCTTCCTCCATGGGAACAAGTACTGCGTTCTTGGTATGAACGCACCGTGCGTCATGCATTTGGACAACCGAATGTGGTGATTTCTCCTTCGCGTTTTTTGGCTGATTTTTATCATGCACGAGGATTTTTTCACGATTCGGATATACAAGTTATTCCAAATCCGGCTCCAACATCTCGGGCGGCGATTCGACAATCACGACTTTCCGGACCAATTCGTCTTTTATTTGCCGGACAATTGGAAAAACACAAAGGAGTTCTCGAATTGGTGAGTGTATTGGATAATGTTTCTCTTCCGATTGAACTTCATTTTGCCGGGGAAGGGACTCTTGCTTCTTTTATCGCTGAACGTTCGCATAGCGATGCGCGGATTACTTATCATGGATTTGTTTCTGAAGAACCGCTCCAACATTTGTTGAGAATTATGGATGCAGTCGTGGTTCCTTCATTATGTTATGAAAATTCACCGACGATTATTTATGAAAGTTTACAAGCAGGCGTTCCGGTGATTGCTTCAGATATTGGTGGTGTCGGAGAATTGATCCATCATGGAGAGAATGGACTTCTTGTTCGTCCGGCAGATCCAAAGGCGTTGGTTCAAGCGATTCAGAAATTTGGTGATCAAGTTGATCAATTTTGGGCGAGAACAAGCAAAATTCGGGCATCAGTGTCTGATTATTCCATTGAACGATATCTTGATCGTCTGGAGGAAATCATGCATGAACTTGTGTCCAATTCATGATTCATTAAAAAAGATAAAATGGTTGTATCAAGGAATAATTATTTCGTCATCTCAAATTTGAAAATATATACACTCCCGTCTCCCATACTCCACCAATCATTTGCAACCGTTTTTGCGGTTTCAATAATACGCGGAGCTTGCCACCAATAATCGTTTACCACGAAATAGCAAACAGATACGCCTGTGAGACGTATAGCATCTTCTGCTTTTTTTGTATCTGGCTCGTTATTCATGGAAAGAAAAATTTGATACAGATCACCTCCGGTTGGAATAGGGTAGAAAAAAATATCGTCATAATATCGTTTGAACCCCCATTCTCGAACCGCAGCAGCAGAAACAGTTTGGTTTGCAAGAACAATATAGGCTTGTCCTGACGCATTTTTTTCGATATCAAGAACCGTATCTAGATCCGTGCGACTGACATTGTACCCATGGCTCGATGTATAGGCATCCTGGCGCGGATAGGTTCCATACCAGGCAGCCGTGAGGCAAAGAGCCAGAAGACCTGCAAGAGAAACCCGAAGAATGAATGGTTTTTCGCGAAGGAAAGAGATCATTTTTTCTCCTGCAATCATGAGAAATGGAGAAAGAAAAAAAACAGAAAGAGGAAGGAGACGTTCTGCATAGTTTCCACGTTCGTAGTCGATGAGAAAAGTAAATTGGACAACTGTTTTCATGAGAAAATAGTTTGTGATCAACATGCCACTTACGAAAGCATATGGTTTCAGTTTTGAACGCGTATTTTTGTCTGCAAACCACCATCCGGCAGCACCGGCAAGAAAAAGAAGTAAGAACTGGTTATGAAGAAAAAAGGAAGCCCCATCTAATAGGGGAGCAAAACGATTTTCTAAAAGAACAGGAAGAGGAAGTCCTTGCCACCATTGAGGAGAAAAAAATGAAGAAAGATTGAAAGAAATTTCTTGGTGAGACCAGGCAGCATTTGCTAAAAAAGAAAGAGGGAGAATCACACTACCCACAGCAACGGTTGTCCAAAATAAAAGACGAGTGATCGTTGGGAAACGTTGGGATGGATTTTTAGAATCTGCAGCCACGAGAATCAAAAAAAGAGCAGCAGGAATACCGGCGATTGGATGAATGGCAAGAGTAGCAGCTGTTCCAATGACGGATGGCCAGAGTGGCCAAGATTCTTTTCCTAAGAGACGCGGCAGAGCCGTGAGAATAATCATGAGAATCCAAAGATTTGCCATGCCTTGAGGGGTGGTTGCAATAAAAGAAGAGAGAGGAAGAAAAAAGAGCCATGGCAAAGAAGCAATCGCATGACGTTTTTCCTGAAAGAGATGAACAGCAGCTGCATACCATGCTGCAGGAAGTAGAAATGCTACAAGAACAGGAAGAAGGAAACGATCTGTGAGTTCTAACGGGAAAAAAAAGGCATGATGGAGAAACAGAACAAGTGTATACTGACCGATATAATAAAACGGTTTTGGTTGGATGGTGCCAAATGCGGCAATATGTTCTTCTGTTGCCTGATGAATGAATTGATCAAATCCATATCCGAGCGGATAAACAAACAACACAACAGAAATCATGAGAAAGAGGAAAAGAGAACTGAGAAATAATGTTAGGGTTCGTTCTCGTCCTCGAAAAAGAAGAGAAATAAGAATGAGAGCAGCCCCGGCAAATACAAAGAAAACTGCTGAAGGAATTTGTTCCCAAGGAGAACGAATCGCTTCTTCAGTAGCTGTAGGAAGGACGAGGAGAAAAGCAAGGATAACCCAAGCAATCATGACGGTTATTGCCGCCAAAACTGCAGGTGGTATGTGATGATATTTACCGCGGATGGCTTCATGAACAGAAGATTTTGGAACTCGTTTGAGAACAAACCAGACAACCGGCATTGCTAACAAGGAAAGAAAAATCGCAACAGGTTCAGAAAAAATCCATAGATAAAAGACAAAAGTCCCGGCAAGAGCGACTCCAGAAAGAAGAGTCCATATTCCGCAGATGCGACCAATAACACCCTTTTCTTCCGGAGCGACTGCCTGACCAAGTCTCGTTCCCAGAAAAAGAATCCAAACTCCAAACAAGATAACCCCAAGAACCATGGATCGTATCTGAAAAATGTTTAAAAGAAAAAGTGCTAGAAAAAGAATGCTTCCTGTGGTAAATTTTGCAGAGGATAGCCGTGAAAGCATAGATATCATGATCATACCATGTTTCAAGCCATAAGAAATTTTTTGAAAAAACACCGGCAGGGGATTTCCAGAGATCCGGCAAAACTCTATCCTCATGATTTTTTGTTTCAACGGTTTTTTCTTCCGTTGATTCCACCTGAAATTCATCCCAATCATGTCACGGTTCTTCGGTTTCTTTTTACGCCGTTTGTTTTGTGGTTTTTGGCTGTAGGACAATATGAAATTGGCGTTCCGCTCTTCTTTTTTACGGCATTTACGGATGCATTAGACGGTTCGCTGGCACGGGTTCGCGGACAGATTACCGCCTGGGGGACATTGTACGATCCTGTGGCAGATAAAATTCTTATTGGATCTGTTGTTCTCTTGGTTGTGTACAAACATTTGCATCCTTCGATTGCTATTTTAATTCTCCTCGTGGAAGTCATGATTATTATTGGTGGATATCGTCATACGCACAAAGGAAAAATTTTGAGCGCAAATGTGTTTGGAAAAACAAAAATGTTTCTTCAGGTGACCGGTGTCCTTTTTCTTCTTATTGCTTTATGGTTTCAAATTGATGTCTTTACCTATTTGTCCATTGGAACACTTTCTGTTTCTATCCTTTTTGCTTTTTTGAGTATGTTGACGTATGGCATCTGAAACAAAGCAACATTTTTTTATTCTCGTTTTTTTCAGTTGTCTTTTTTTTGTTTCCTCTCTCATTCTTACTCTTCCACGTCCTTTGTATAATTCACCGGATGAAACAGCGAATGCATTTTTTGCACAGACATTTGCGAAACATGGGCGTTTATTTATTTCTGAACCATTAAATGAAGTGCTTGGTGATGTGTTGTATCCGCGAAGTATTGTGGCGTTTCATGGGCGTCTGTTGCCTGGAAGTTTTCTTGGACTTCCTGTTTTGTATGGTCTGTTTATTCGTATATTTGGAGGAATGTCTTTGTCTGTGATGACTCCAGTGATTGCGGTTTTTGCCGTGTTTGCATGGTATGCGATTTTACGGCGTTTGTTTGGTTCACGAACCGCACTACTTGCAAGTCTTCTTCTTTTTTCGCATCCGGCTTGGTGGTATTACACAGCACGCGGACTCATGCATAACGTCCTTTTCACTTCCTGTCTTATTTTTGCCGCTTTTTTTTTCCTGGTTCATCCGTTTCATTTTTTCCGTGAACGGTTCAGATATATTCCCTCGTGGATTGATGCACTTCTCGGAGGAATGTGTGTGGGTTTTTCTCTTTTTGTTCGTACATCCGAAGCGGTCTGGGTCGGTATCCTCTTTTTTGTTTGTCTTTTTTGGATAGGGAAACGGTTTGGGTGGTTCAGAATAGTTGTTGCCATATTTGGTGTCATCCTTGTTCTTATTCCTTTGCTTTTGTTTAATCGTTCACTCTACAGCAATCTGTTTGCAACCGGATATACCGTTGGAATTGCTGACGAGCAAGCAAGTATTGTTTCGATCCCTGTTTCTCCTCAAACACAAGATCGTTCATTGGTAGAAATTGCGCCATTTGGAATTCATCCGCGTATCGCGTGGATGAATGTACGGTTGTATGGAATTGAATTATTTTGGTGGATTTCTGTGTTGGTTTTATTAGGAATTCCTTTGATTTTTACAAAAAATGGAGAACAAAATGTTTCCTGGCACGCACGCGGAGCGTATCTTTTTTTGTTTCTCTTTGTGGCTGGTTGGCTTGCTCTCATGTATGGAAGCTGGACCATTCATGATAACCCAGATCCATCTGTGGTTACGATTGGAAATTCATACATTCGTTACTGGCTTCCAATTTTTGTGATGACCACACCATTTGTCGCCCTCGCAGTTCAGTGGATTTGCCGTCGAGCGCGTACCCAATTTGCGAGGCGGTTTGCCTATGGGTGCATGATGCTTCTTTTGTTTGGATTAGGAATGCGTGCGGCTTTTTTTGCACCTCAAGATGGACTTGTTGCGATGCGTGAACGACTGGTTACTTACACAGCGATTCGTGATCGTGTTTTTATTCTGACAGAACCTGATGCTGTTTTTATTGTTGATCGTGCGGATAAATTGTTTTTTCCAGAACGTCGTATTCGCTATCCGCTTCGTGATGAAAAAACTTATGCGCTTCTGCCAGATATTGCTTCTCGTGCACCGCTTTATTATTACGGGATTACCCTCCCTGAAGTAGATGTGAATTATTTGAACACAGAAAAACTTCCACCTTTAGGTTTACGAATTGAACATAGAGAAACATTCGGACAAGAATCGTTGTATCATTTTGTTTTGTTTCATCCATGAAATCTCATTGGTTTATTCGTGTGCTCCAAGGATTGATCGCGGTTCTTCCCGTTGGAATTTTTTGTTGGCTTGTTTGGATGAATCTTGTTCCGTCTGGAGTATTTGTCACAGAACGTTCGGTTCATGGTCAGTCTGCATTTATAGAGCGTGTCCTTCCAGACACTCGTGTGCGTGAGCCTTATGTGGATGCTTCTGGAGATTGGGTTCAATCCATTGTGGGAGATCCTGCTTTTTTCTTTGTGCACCCACATCGACGATTTGATATGGTTCAAGCAGAAGTGTGGTTTAAAAATGAGACAGTGCCAATCGTGGAATTTGGTGCATTGGCTCAAAATGTTGGGGAAGTATATGACCTGCATCCATTACAAAATCTATTGATCGATCATTCTTCTTGGAATCGTTTAGAACAGGATGGTTTTGTGCTTCTTCAACGTGATCCTGTTTACGAATCTATTGATGCGTTTCGTAAACATCCACCTGCTCGTGAACAGATCGCAACTTATCATTATGCGCTTGAGACACCTTTTCGTTTAAGTACATATAATCCTTCAAACGAAAAACAAACGATTGATGTATCTTTGCGCGGATTTCATGAATTTTATACGTATATTAAAAACGAGACGCTTCATTTTGATATTCGTTACATGGATATGAACCGTACAAATGGGGATGATGCTCTTCGTGTGGTTGTTTTGAACGAAGCAGGTCAATCCGTTGGAGAGGTACGGGCACTGGATGATGGAAATACCGGAGATAATAGTCGCCCATCTGCGTTAAAAACACTGACTTTGGATATTCTACACCTTCCAGAAGGAGTGTATAAAGTTCAATTACAAGCAGAACATGATATTTTTTTCCGTTCCATTATTACTTCTCAACAAAAAATGGTTTTTTTAAACCAACTCTATTTGGCTGATGAAGTGGGATATCAAGAAACTCCACGCCCTGTTTCTTTTTGGACAGAAGGAAAACACCTCCAGTTTGTGACTCAACATGCGGATGCTGTTCAGGATGTTCAAGTCGGGAAGACAATTATTTCTGTGACAAAGCCCTATGAAGAATATCGCACCGTGTTGGATGAACTCGGTGTGCTTTCTGGTCACATTCCAAAAGGGGATATGATCATTCGTGGAGATGGTTTGTTTGCGTTTGCTCCAGAGCAATATTTTCGTCCGGATCCTGTTCGTTTGCGTGCAGACACTGATTTGGATCGTCAAGGAATTGATTTTATTATGGCAAAATATAAGGCTCCAAAAAAAGAGGGAAACTGGTTTGTGGTAGATGTGAAAATGGATGCATCCATTCTTTCTTTTCAGGATGAAACATGGAAATTTGTTTTTTCACTTCCAGGAATTGATGCATCTACGCAGGAGTTTTTGCTTGGAGGTGTGCGTTTGACTTTACAACGCCCAGTGCTTACTTGGGAAAAAATGAAACAAGAAATAAAAGAACGTTTGTAACTATGTGGTTTTTACGTGATCATTATTCACCTTCTGAAATGTTGGCACGAACACTTTTCTTAAGTTCGCTTGTTTCGTTTGTTGGTTTTTTTCTTTTGGATTTTTTTCTTCCAGGATTTGTTTCGCGTTTTTTCTCTCCCAATCTTTTTTTGTTTCCGGTATTCATGAGTGGAATATGGTGGGCCATGGCGATTCGTCACACAAAAAATCATCGCAACTGGCAAATGATTTTATCTTTGTTTGCAAGTCTTATTGCGACCATAGTTGCTTGGAATATGCGAAATGATTTTGGAGAATATGTTTTTTTTGCCCTATTGCTCGCGTTCGTGACTCCTGTGGTGGCTGTGTTGGTGATTTGGTCGAGCAATGAAGAAGGCTATTGAGACTATGAAAATTCTCATTTTTACAGAAGGAACCATTTTCATGCACATGGCTGGAGTGGGACGAACCAGGGAAGAACGAGTAAAGCAGGTGAAAGACAAAGAAACTTCGGTTTATGATTTTGTCTCGTATGTTCCGATTGGAAATGTTGTAGAGAAATTGAACGGATGGAAAGAACAAGGTGCTGAAATCGCTTATCTTACATCGCGACAGAATTTTGAAGAAGTTGAAATCATACATACCCTTCTTTTCAAATACAAATTTCCGCAAGGAGAACTCTTTTTTCGAAAACAAGGTGAGGAGTATAAAGATGTTGCTGAACGATTTATGCCAGATATTCTTATTGAAGACGATTGTGAGAGTATTGGTGGATCTTTGGAAATGACCTATACCAACATTGATTCGGAGAAAAAGAAGAAAATTAAATCTGTTTCGGTTAAGGAATTCGGTGGAATGGATCATTTACCAGATAACATTCAAGAATTTTCATGAGTTCAATATTAGACCATGTTTTTCTCCATTCATTCTCTTACAAAATCATAAAATCTATGTCTAAAAAAACAGCGATCGTTACGGGTGCGGCTATGGGATATAAAGATGGGGGTCCGTCGATTGGGGGAGCGATTGCGTTGCGATTAGCAAAAGATGGATACAATGTTGTGGTAGTTGATTTGGGAGAGATGGGACAAAAGACAGTTGAACTTATTGAGGCAGGTGGTGGACACGCGGTTTTTATCCAAGCAGATGTGACAAAGACAGCCGATATTGGACGCATTATTCAGACGACCAAAGATATGTATGGTGGTCTTCATTGTCTTGTAAATACCGTAGCACGTTATGGTTCTGGTATGATGAAAAATGTAGCAGAAATTTCTGAAGAAGAATGGAACGCAACGCTTGAAGTGAATCTCAATGGATATTTTAAAATGGCAAAATATACTATTCCACTTCTTTTGGAATCTGGTGGAGGAACGATAGTAAACATTTCGTCGATTGAAAGTTTTGTGGCTCTTCCAAATTTTAGTGTGTATTCCGTTTCCAAAGCAGCCATTGATGCACTCACACGAAGTATCGCAGTAGATTTTGCTCCTCAAATTCGCGCCAATGCCGTTCTCCCAGGATTTGTGAAAATTGCGAATTCAGAAAATAATCGATCACCAGAAGAACTTCAAAAATGGCATGGAGATATTGCACTCGGATATCCAATGAAACGTGTTTGTGAACCTGATGAAATTGCACATGTTGTTTCGTTTTTGGCAGGAGCTGAATCTTCGTACATCAATGGTCAATCAATTGTGGTAGATGGTGGAAGAATGATTTGTGATGGACATGTTTTTTGAGACTATGAAAATTTTTGCCATGTATGCGAGAGTTGTTTTGGATCGAAATACTTGGTTAGATGCATTTCGTAAGAAATATCACGATGCGTACGATCCTCATATCACATTGATACAACCACGTATTATTTCAGAAGAGCAAGTATCGGATATAAAAAAACGTGTTTCTTCTTTTTTCTCAGATTTTCACATTCCAAATCATCGTATTGATGTCATATTTGATACCTTGATTCCAGAAGAAACAAAGACCGAGAAAAATTGCGTCATGATTGGTCCGAAACAAAATTTTTTGCTTTTAGATCTTCAAAAAAGATTACGAGCCATTTTGGTTGAATACTTAAATTTTTTTGAGGAGAAAACAAAAACATACGAGGAAAATTTTCGACCACATATCACGATTGGAATAGATCTAAGCTCGGACGATTACATGGTTGCATTGAATGAATTAGGAAATGAATATTTGTTTAAAGGTTCTGTTTCAGAAATTGTTTTAACAGTAGTGAAAGAACACACAATTGAGGAAGCAAAGAATGTTGAAAATATGACAGTTTTTTATTTATGACCACGTATATTATTTGTGGATACGGGATTCCAAAAGATATAGATAATGATGAAAATTATCACACATATTTGAATATTGTTTTTAATCACATCTATTCAAAAAGTGTGATCGATGAAGTGGTTATTATTCCTTGTGGTGGGCCAACAGCAATGGAATCACCTTATGAAGAGACGGAAGCAGCTGTGATCGCTTATTATTTGCAAAAAATAATGAAACGACCTGAATTGAAACATAGTACAGAAAAATGCAAATTTTATTTAGAACAAAAATCATTATCTACTCTTGAGAATTTGGTTTTTGCAAAACAGATTTTTGATGAACAAAAATTAAATGGAATGATTGTGATTTTTTGTGAAGAAACTCGTCGTGAACGAGTGAGAAAAGTTACAGATATTATTTTTGGTTCTGAAGCAATTGTTCAGTCGATTGATTTTGATGTATCAAAAAATCGATATCTTGATGCTAAAATCATTGATCAAAAAGAATCCATAGCTCTTCAAGAATCTTTATGGACACTTGAGAGCAAAGAACGACTTGAGCAGCATCATGAATTTTTTAAACGGAAGTTTTCATTTTTTCGTGAACGCCAAAATCAGGGCATTCCTCATGTTGATGTTATTGAAGAATGGTATGTTCGTATGCCACAACTTATGAAAGAATTGATGCCAGACCATCCGTTACTCAAGCAAATGCAAGATCAATATGAATCTGGGAAATAAGATATTGGAATTAAAATTTGAAAAAGCTGTCCAACTCCTTTGTCAGTATATGCCAGCAGGTCAGGATCGAAAGAAACCGATTTTGATGCATGCGATGAGAGTCGGAATCTATTTATATGACCACGAATATTCAGAAGATAGTATTCTTGCTGGATTACTTCATGATATTCTGGAGTGGACAGAGGTTTCGCAAAAAGTCGTTTTAGACCTTTTTGGTCAAAACGTCTTCAATATTATTGTTGCGAATACGCAAAAGAGAACCATCG
Source organism: Candidatus Uhrbacteria bacterium GW2011_GWC2_41_11 (assembly GCA_000996355.1). Taxonomy (GTDB): domain Bacteria; phylum Patescibacteriota; class Patescibacteriia; order UBA9934; family GWF2-40-263; genus UBA10014. The sequence continues at coordinate 2,419 of LCAH01000006.1, read as the reverse complement.
AGAGCAAAAAAGAACAATGGCAAGACATGGTCGTGCGTTGTTCTTTCTTTGGAAAAGATGCACTTATTGTGAAAGCAGCTGATACGTTGGATAGTTTAAAATTTTATCAATCAGTCGGTCACTCAGATGAAATACAAAGAAGTATGGATATTGGAAAATATATTTTGGAACAGCTTCCTGAAGGAATACAAGATCCTCTTTTTGATCGATTGAGGGAGGAAATAACTAAGTAACATTTTGTGTCTATCACCCTTATCCTCACTTCTGCTGGCATGCGTATGAAGAATGAAATTCTCGCACTTCTTCCCAAACCAGCTCATCAAATGAAGGTTGCTCATATTATAACTGCAGCAAAAGGAGAACCTGATCCATCGTTTGCTGTAAGAGATGTTACTTTTATGCGAGATCTTGGATTTACGGTCGAAGATATTGATCTTGAAGGAAAGTCTATTGAAGAACTTCGTCCTCTTTTTGTAGATAAGGATATCGTATATGTGCAAGGTGGAAATACGTTTTATCTTATGAAATATATTTGTGAGAGTGGTTTTGATCAACTGGTACAGGAACTCATTCAACAGGGAAAAATCTATGTCGGTGTCAGTGCTGGAACCATTGTTGCTGGAACAGATATTGGGACAGCTGAACCAGCTGATCCAAATAATGTTGGTCTGACAGATTATACAGGAATGGGTTTAGTTGATCTTGTGATCAACCCACATCATGATCGTTTTGGAGAAGAAGAAGCAGTGCAGATATACGAACATAAAACAGGAAAACAAGTCACTCGACTCACAGATAATCAAATGATTGTTGTGGTGGATGGAAATATTCGAATCATTAATCATCTTTAATATCCATAAAAAAACTCGTCTCGTTTTTATTTCAATGACCATGTTTGCGACACTTATTTTGCTTGTTGTTGTCGGGATGTGTCCAAGTTCTTATGCCCAACTATCTGTGAAAAAAAATGAGCAGGAAACAGAAGTTACGGTTGATGTGACCAAAATTTAAGAGGTGCAAGGGGCTCATGAGATGCAGGGGATTCAAGGGATGAGTTTTTCCATGAGCCGCTTGTTTCCCCATGTACCATTTGCCTCCCATGTGTCCTTCTTTTTATAGTTTCTCCAATGCTGCTTGAAATTCTTCCTCTGTTGCTTCGTCTCCTTGGAGACAGTCACAAGCTCCATCTTGCCATGCAGGTTGGAGTTTCATGTTTTTTCGGGTGATTCGTTCAGCTAAAGTACGATCCTCCACTCCTGTGGAAAGGAAAAAAGCAACACCTCCTTCAAAAATTTCTCCGCAACTTTTGAGGGTTCCATCTGCATTCACGCAATGAATACAAGCAGATCCTTTTTCCATTTCCGCTCCAATATCGGTTTGATTTTCCAGTGGCATGCCGCACGAAATACAGGTTTGCATACAGTTAAAGACAAGGATTATGAAAGTAGGATAGCATATTTCGAGAGTTTCAAACGAATTCTGTTATACTGGTCGAGCTATCTTTCCCTTTATTTTCTTATGACCCAGGCTGAAGCGCTTGCCATTCTCAAAATCGGAAAAAATGTGTTTCTGACCGGGGAACCAGGATCTGGAAAAACCTTTACTGCGCATGCGCTCTTGCGATCATTTGCTGATCTTATGCAACAAAAAGGGTTACCCTGCTGGGCGTTTACGCATAACGTTACAGACTACGCATCACACTATCAAAATAAAACAGCGAATGAACTTTCCGCATTAGCAAATAAAATAAACAGCTTCCCAGGAGTTGTTGTCATGTATGTTGCCGATGCTGATACTATTTTCCAATCAAGAAAAGATCCACGATTGAGTGCAGAGCAGCAACAAACGCTTTCTGTGTACTTTAGAATGTTCGATGGAACCTACATTCCAAAGAACGGTAAGTTCTTGTCTATTATGGACGCAAATTATCTTGATGGTATTGATGATGCAACAAAGAGCAGATTGTTTGATGAGATCCTTGAGCTGACACGATTTAAGACGCCAGCAGAGTTTGCAGAGTATGCGAAAAGAACCTTAAGCAAAGGCGGAGGGTGTCCAAGCATTACTGCAGATGATTGGAGTGTTATTGGACAATACTTATTCGAATCGCCTCTTAGTAACAGAGAGATAGGACACGTCATCAAGAAAATGAGACGAGGTCTTAGCGTTACCGAGGAGATGATTGGTAAACCATATGCTGAACTTGTAGCTGCTCGAGATGCGTTCCTTGCCAGCATGAACAAAGATGTTGTACTTGAAGGGCTCAGAAACTATATTACAACGCGAGCAGAGATAGAGCAACGTTCGCTTGAATCAAAGATCAGCGATGATGTGACAAGATTCCTTACAAGTCTTGCGCAAAAAGGCGATGAGACAAAAACTGATAGTCAAGAATAAGTAATAAAAAAAGCGTTGAATT
>LCAH01000005.1 GCA_000996355.1 Candidatus Uhrbacteria bacterium GW2011_GWC2_41_11 | reverse complement strand
ACAACCAAACCTTCCTCCCACTTCAGATATCTCCATGAGTACAGAAGAACAAAGAGAGGTAGAAAAAGAACCATATTGGACAAAAGATCAATACATTGAATGGGCAGAAAGTTTTGGAAAAGATGAAGCATGGGTGAATGAAACATTTGAGTTTCAACCGGATGGAACGACGATTGTAAACGCAAATTTGGTTTTAGAAGGTAAAGGAATCAAACAACTTCCCATCGGTCTCATGGAAGTAAAAGGAATTCTTTATATTTCTGAAAATCCCTCTTTTAAACTCAATGGATATCCAAAGAGGGTTGATGGATATTTTGGGTGTAGTCATAACAATCTTTCATCTCTTCAAGGAATGCCGGAGGAGTTTGATGGAGATATATATCTGGAATCTAATAAGATCTCTTTTCTTGGCGGATTACCAAATGAAGTGATGGGTAATCTTTCTTTATATCATAATCAATTAGAAAACCTTAATGGAATTTCAAAAGAAATTTCCGGGAATTTAAATCTTGGAGGGAATAACCAACTTACTTCACTCGAAGCTTTGAAAGGTGAGAGATATTCCCGCAACAACGATTCCTGTAGGAATTCAAATTGGAGGAAATATCTTTATAAAATCATCCCAAACAGACCTTATCGCTGATGCAAAGAAAAAAGGGTATCAAGTCGAAATTGTTTAAAGTCCTAGTTATTTTCTTTCTATGTCTCCCAACTCTCTTGATAATCCCTTTCATACTTCTCAATTAAACCAAGAATCTCCTGACAGAAGCCTTAGGAGAAGATGAACCTTCCAAATCAGAACCACAACAAGACCTTCCTCCTGCAGATATTTCCATGAGTGGAAAAGAACAAAAGGAAGTGAAAAAAGATCCTCTCTGGATAAAAGAAGACTATATCAAATGGGCAGAAAGTTTTGGGAAAGATGAAAATTGGGTGGATGGCACGTTTGAGTTTCAAAAAGACGGAACAACGGTTGTGTGGGGAAATTTGATTTTAGAAAAGACAGAAATCTTTTGTCTTCCTATTGGTCTGATGGAAGTGAAAGGAGGTTTAAGTATTTCTCATAATCCCTCTTTAAAACTCAATGGATATCCGAAAAAAGTTAGTGGAGGTTTTGATTGTAGTTATAATAATCTTTCATCTCCTCAAGGAATGCCGGAGGAGGTTAGGGGGTTTATCGGTTTTGATAAAAGTAATCTTTCTTCTCTTATTGGATTGCCAAGAAAAGTGACAGGTGGTCTTTTTTTATCTCATAATCAATTGGAAAATCTTGATGGAATTTCAAAAGAAATTTCCGGGAATTTAGGTGTTAATGATAATGACAAACTTATTTCACTTGAAGCTTTAAGAGACACAAAAATAAGGAATAATTTAGAACTTTTGAATATTCCTGCAACAGAAATTCCTGCAGGAATCGAAATTGTGGGAGTTATTTATATACATGAACATCAAACCGCTCTTATCACTGATGCAAAGAGAAAAGGGTATCGGGTTCAAATTTTTTGAAAATTGACCCAAAATCTTCCCGCGTGTAAGCTCATGACACTATGAAAATTCTTGTGACAGGCGGAGCCGGATTCATCGGTTCCAATTTTATCCGATATATGTTGCGTGAACATCCGGAAGATCAGGTGATAAACATGGATGCGCTTACGTATGCTGGCAATTTGGAAAATTTGGCGGATGTTGAGCATGATCCTCGTTATACGTTTGTAAAAGTGGATATTTGTCATCGTCCATTTGTTTTTGAAATGGTAAAAATGGTTGATGCGATTGTCCATATTGCTGCGGAAACACATGTAGATCGTTCCATTCTGGATGCTTCTTCTTTTGTGCGAACAAATGTGGCTGGAACCCAGACGTTACTTGATGCAGCGGTTGCTGCAGGCGGAAAACGTTTTCATCATGTATCGACGGATGAAGTATTTGGAGCGCTTGGTCCGTATGATCCTCCATTTAATGAACAAACTCCCTATGCTCCGCGTAATCCGTATTCGGCAACCAAAGCAGCATCAGATCATCTTGTTCGTTCGTACTTTCACACACACAAACTTCCCGTCACTCTTTCCAATTGTTCCAACAACTACGGACCGTATATGTTTCCGGAAAAACTGATCCCGCTTAGTATCTCCCATTTATTTGAAGGACAAAAAATTCCTGTATACGGTGATGGCGGACAAGTACGCGACTGGATTTTCGTGGAAGATCATTGTCGAGCCATTGATACCGTTCTTCGACATGGTCGCATGGGAGAAACCTATTTGTTTGGAGGCGAGGCAGAAACAACAAACTTGGAACTTATTCGCCGTCTTTTGGCTATTCTTGGAAAAAAGGAAAGTTCTATTGAATTTGTGAAAGATCGTCCAGGTCATGATCGTCGGTATGCCATGGATTTTTCCAAAGCACAGCAAGAACTTGGTTGGAAACCACTTGTTTCCCTTGATGAAGGGCTTCGTCGTACGACAGATTGGTACGCAGCCCATCAAGATTGGGTCGCTCGTTGTAAAAGCGGTACGTATCAAGCGTATTATGAGCAAAATTACGCACCAAAAATAGGTGCTTTATTGGAGGAAAAAAAAGTATGAAGATTCTTATTTTCGGTCATGGTTATCTTGGACAACGGTGTCATGGAGCATGGAAGGATTCTGTGCTCACGGATGTTCATGTCACAAGTGAGGAATCAGCTCTTGCAGAAATTCAGCGTCATCAACCAGATGTTGTATTTAGTGCCGTTGGTGTAAAAGGAAAACCAAATGTTGACTGGTGCGATGCACACCCGTATGAGACGGTACAAGGAAATGTTCTTGTTCCTCTGTTGCTTGCACAGGCATGTGCGAAAGCAGGAGTGTATCTTTTGCATCTTGGATCCGGTTGTATTTTTTATGGGGATTCGCCGCATCCGGATCATGCTTGGCGTGAAAATGATTTTGGGAACCCACTTCCTGTATACAGCCGAAGTAAATGGGCAGCAGATCTTGTTCTTTCGACTATGCCAAATGTGGGTATTGCTCGTTTACGCATGCCGATCGATCATATTCCGTCTTCTGGAAATTTGATTGACAAAGTATCATCGTTTTCAAAAGTCATTGATGTTGAAAATAGTGTGACAATCATCGACGATTTGATGAGTGTTTGCCACCAACTTCTTGAACGTCAATTGCCTGGTCTCTTTCATGCGACCAATCCGGGAATTATGAAACATCGCGATCTTATCGAATTGTATCGCGATCTCGTGAATCCTTCACATACATGCGAATGGATTTCCAACAATGATTTGGTTGCACAAGGAATTGTGTCTAAGACACGGTCAAATAATATTCTTACATCGGATCGTTTGATCGAAGCGGGGATTGTGATGCGTCCTGTGTCTGAAGCGTTGAGAGATACGATGGAAAAATATGCTCGCGCTCGTCGCGGAGAAATGATTTTTTGCGAGTTTTGTTCATAATTTTTTCATTTCAAAAACTTCTTAAACAAAGAAGTTTTTTTCTTGCAACCTTCGCTTAAATTAGATAGTCTTGAAAGGTATGAAAGCTCTCATTGCCGCAGGAGGTCGAGCCACGCGTTTTCGGCCGTTGACGTGGTCCATGAACAAACATTTGCTTCCGCTTGCTGGTAAACCCATGATTTTTTATCCGATTGAAAACGTTGTGAACGCCGGAGTTAAAGAGATCGCAATCAATATCAATCCGGGCGATACGGAAGTGCGATCTGTTGTCGGGGATGGTTCACGTTGGAGGGTAAAAATAACTTATATTGAACAGCAGGGAGGTCCGCTTGGAATTGCGCATGCGGTATATAATGCCCGAGAATTTCTTGGAGAAGATGAACCATTTATTTTTCATCTTGGAGACAATATTTTTCGTGCAGGGATCAAAAACATTGTCGATCGTTTTTTGAATACCGGATTGCATTGTGCTCTGACCCTTTCGCGCGCTCCAAACTTAAAAGAACTTGGCGTGGCTGAATTTGGTTCTGATGGCAGGCTTGTTCGTGTGGTGGAAAAACCGCAAATTCCTCCGAGTGATTTGGCAGTCACAGGCGTGTATATTTACGACAAACATTTTTTTGAAGCGTTTAAACACATGCGTCCTTCTGCTCGGGGAGAATATGAAATTTCTGACATTCATACCTGGCTGATTCAAAATGGGTTTCGTGTTGGATATGACATCGTTGATGGGTGGTGGAAGGATCCAGGTCGTCCGGATCAATTATTAGATGGAAATATTTTGGCCATGAACACCCTTCCGCATGAAAGCTATGTTATCGAAGGTCAGATGGATCCGTCTGTGCAAATTCAGGGATTGGTAAAAGTGGAAAAAGGAACAAAAATCGGTCCGAATGTTCTCATTCGCGGACCGGTCATTATTGGAGAAGAGTGTGAGATTCGGAACACGTTTATTGGTCCGTTTACGACGATTGGTTCCGGATGTGTGATTGATGGAGCGGAAATCGAACATTCTGTCCTCTTGGATAATGTCACCTTAAAAGATATTGGTCGTATTGACGGTTCAATGATTGGTCGTCACGTGACGATTGTTTCGCGACAAAAGACATTACCCATGAGCGGTCATCGTCTTATTGTTGGTGATCATTCTATTGTAGAACTATAAAAGATGTTCCAAAAGATTACTTTTCCAACTTTACCTCAAATAATCCGCTTTCCGTTTCTGTAGAACCAACTACAAACACTTTTTTTCCTTTTGGATCGATCCACATCTGTTCAATGGATTTCCACGAACCGAGTGTGAAAACATTACGCCGATCACGACGATCCAATTCAATGGCAAATAAACCTGTGGTGTCTGTATAGAGAACCGTCGCAGCAGTCGGGTACCACCGGACCGTTCCAATAGGTCGGCTCAAGCGTGTGAGAAGTTCATCTGTATGATTATCTGCATCATAGATGTGAATTTCAAAATCGTTTGCATAGAGAAGTTGTCGTCCATTTTCAGGACTCCATGACACGTGGTTTGCATCTGTATGAAGAAGAATAGGACGATCTGCACCGCTTGCATCCAAGAGGAGAATTTTTTTTGATGCAGTCTCAAGAAGATAATATCCTTCCGGAGCTGGAAGAAATCGATAGATTTCTTTGGGAATATAAGCAAGAATTTGGTTCTCTGGTTCTGTCGTATGTTTGCGAACGGTTATTCGATCCCCTGTTGTTTCAAGGGTTATCATTCCTTTTTCTGTTTGAAGAGCAGCGAAAGAGTCTGGGGCAATGAGTTTGGTTGTTTGTTTTAATAAATCAAGCAAGTGGACTCCTTGCGTATCTGTTGCATAGAGCAAATGATCCCATGTCGGATCAAAGGAAACTTGGGAAAGAGGAAAGGAAAAAAGAGTATTCACATCTAAACGAATTTGACCATCCGGACTCATGACTCGCCATTGGCAAACAGCCTCTTGTTCTTCCTTGATAAGGATGTATGCTCCTTTTGGAGACCAGTTAATTGTCAAATCATCAAATTCAGAGTCAGGGAGACGTAAAAGCAGTGTTTTTGCCCCTGTCATATCTTGTGACCAAATTTCTGTCCACTCATTTTCTTCGCGTGCATACGCGATATGTTTTCCTTGTGGATCAACCGCGATTGCAGGGAAATTTTCAGGAATGGTCAGTAGAGGGTTGTTTTGAAGAAAAAGGACAGCGGTATGCATGAATGTGGTTGTATTTTCTTGAATTTCCAGAATTTTTTTCCAGGGATAATATCCTTCTTTTTCTAGACGAACCTCATGCAGACCTGGAAGTAAAGTATTTAAAAGGACAGGTGTTGTTTGTTTTTGATATTTTCCGTCTAGAATAACCGTTGCTCCTTTTGGAATAGTGGCAAGCGAAAGCAACCCTGTCCGAACGAGAGTTTGATACTGCCAACTGAACCGATAACCGGCTGTGTAAAGGACGACAATCGGAGCGGAAATGAAAAAGGCAATAAAAAACGCGAGAAAAACAATTCTTCGAACGCGAGTATGCATATAACATGGTTACTATAACTGAAATGTGCGACAAAATCTATTTTTTTGTTATATTTGGTTTATAACTTGCAAAAATCTTTTTTTGTTGTATGATGGGATAAACATTTTGAAATAAATATGGTTACCAAACATTCAAAAAAGATTTCTTTCTTGATTCTTGTTTTATCTCTTTTTGGTCTTGGAATCGCGGGATATTCTTTGGCATATCACAATAATATTGTTTCTGGATCATTTTGTACCCTGAATGCAACGTTTGATTGTGGCATTGTCAGTCGTGGACCGTATTCAGAAATAGCTGGCATTCCAGTCGCTTTGATTGGAATTTTTGGGTATCTTTTATTGGGAGCAGGAGCCATTCTTCATCTGCGACAATCGGAAGATATCGGATCTTCTGCTTTTTTGGTTCTCGCTTCAACCGGAGGTCTTGGATTCAGTGGATATTTGACCGGACTTGAGGCATGGGTAATTCATGCGTGGTGCCTTCTTTGTCTTGTTTCCCAAGCAACGATTTTGAGTATTTTTATTGCTTCACTTTTTTTGCTTTTTTCGGATCGAAAAGTAAATCATCGACTAAATCGAGAATAAAAAAATATAAAAATATCATCCGTCCATTTTTTCGTGGATGAGATTGTGACCGCCTAATATGACACAGGCGATTTTTATTTGAGTCCTCTGATGGCTTCGATGACTGTTTGTCTCACGAGTTGATTTTTGATTTCTTGCATTTCAGTTTTTAGTTGTGTGCGTTCACTCATTTTCCAAATTTGCCACCGAGGAATTTGTTTCAGGCGATGGGAAAGATCTCGGAGACGAGCTTCAGATGATTTTGACGGAAGCTGTGAAGTTGCCTCAATGATTGGAAGAATTTTTTCTCGAACGATGCGGTCTTTTTTTGATTGGATTTTGACTTCAAGAATCATGATCTCTTGTTCAAGTTCTTTATTCCTTCTTTGAACCTCTTTGTTCCAAAATTTCCACGTGGGAAGAGAATCACGTTCTTGTATATACTTTGCAAGGTCTGTTTGATTTTTTTTGAAAGATTCCATTTCTTTTGTTTCGGATTCTTTTGCAAGGGCAGATGCTTTTTTGACAGCCCGAAGAACCGCTGGTGCCACATCTCCTTCTTTCTGTTCTCTTTGAGGAGCTTTTTTTGTTTCTCTTCGTTTAGGTGTTTCAAATTGTCGAAGAATATCTGTATAAAATCGGATAAATTCTTTGCGCTGAACTTGAGGTAATTTCCGTCGTTCTGCTTCAAGGGTTTGTTTGATATAAGGAAGGGTGGCAGGACTTTTTTCACATCGAGCAATGACAGCATCTTTTCCTTCCCTCATAATATCATCGAAAAATTGATCCCATCGCAGGGCTCGTGTTTCCAGTGTATCTGGTTTCTTTTTTGGAGAAGGACGTTCGGAAAAAGATGGATGTGGTTGGACTGTCCCACGTTCGGATGGTTGTACGTTCATAAAACGAAAATAAAAGAGGAAATTGATTTCATTCTATGCTTTTTTTCAAAAAGAACCAAATTATTTATGCTATGAATTGTCCAAAAAGATCTTTTGTGATAAGAATATTTTAGTTCTTTTATCATGCAGGCTTTCATAAGAGGAGAAAATTCATGCGTTATCCTGATCCGGAGATGTTTGTTCGTTTGGCAACAGCCGATGCTGATGCACTTGCAGTCGAATATATTCGACTTCCGCGTGATCGTGTGGTGTTCGATCGAAGTCTTCTATTTCTGGGATACGAGATTCATCCGACACATCAGCACAAACCGGGTGTCTATTCGGATGACACCGAGATGAGTGTCGCAAACGCGCGGGTGTTGATTGAGGAACATCCGCCGTACACACCCCTCATGTTCGCGAATGCTTGGGTTCGGGAGTTTCAACGCGGAGGGAGGCGGAAAGGATACTCCCGTGGTTTTCAGGTTTTGTTGGAAAAGGTTACGTCCGGTACAGAGCTTCTTGAAGCAATCCATCCGAATTCGGATAAAAATGGCGCGTGTATGCGCGCAGTCCCGTTCGGAGTTTTGCGAACAGTTGCTGAAGTACTCGAAGTTTCTACTCTTCAAGCACGTATCACACATGACACACCCGAGGGTCGATTCAGCGCCAGAGCTGTGGCACTCATGAGTCATTTTGCTCTGTACGAAAGTGGATCTTTTTCCGCATTGTCTAAGTATTGTTTCCAGCACCTTCCAAAAGAGGATCTAGATCGGTTTGGTTATGTGTTTCGTCACCGTTGGTCTGGAGTGCCAGTGACAAGGAAACCGCATGCATCCGTGGCAATCACAACCGTCCATGCAGCGGTTGATCTGCTTATGCACGGCACCTCCTTGATGCAAATGCTTGAGCAGGTGATTCGGTGGGGAGGCGACACAGACAGTGTGGCCGCGATTGTTTGGGGGATTGCATCTCCTCGCTTCTCGAATAAAGGTCTTCCGTCGTTTTTGGAACGCGATCTCGAAGGCGGAAATCCGCGGACAGGCACGCCGTATCTCCTTGAGATCGGGACGAACCTCATGAAAAAATTCGGTGAATAAATCAGAGATCTGATCAACATATCAGATCTTTTTTTGTATCAAAAAAACGATCCATATATGGGACCGTTCAACAAGATTACGGCGAAGTTATTGATCCGGCTTGGAGTCGACTCAGTAGATGACGTGTCTTTTCCTGTCGTTCACTCCATATTTGGATCGTGTCCGTGTGCGGAAACGAGACCACGGATGCGGCATTCAACGTTTCGCGGAGAACAAGAAGTGCTTCATCCTTTTGTCCTTCTGCGAAACAGGTTTCTGCAAGCGTGCGCGCAGTCCAGAGTCGATAGAGAATACCGCGTTTTTTTGTGGTTTCGTGGAGGGAATGGGCAAGTTCCATGGCCTCGGTTCCTCGTCCGCCCTGTGCCAACATGAGTCGTATTCTTCCGATCGAAAACATGATATCGTTCGGAAATGCTCGAGTCATAGTCTGCCAGATCCGTTCCGCTTCGTCCCATTGTCCAAGCCGTTCGTAGAGGTTTGCGAGCAGCCAGGCATACGCCCGATCATTTTTTGGAATTTCAAGCCAACAGGTGTCGAGGATAATTTTGACTGCTGTTTGCCACTGATGCGTGGCATCTTCTTTTTTTTGTTCTTGCGCAGCGGCCATTCCAGAAAGAAGAAGTGTTGATGCCTGAGAGAATGGATCCGACGTTCGACTGATGAATGCTGCATCTACTCGAGACCAAAGATCTGGAAAAAGGGTTAATGCTTGTTCTGTCCAGAGACCCGGAAGAGTTTTTTCAAAAAGCCATTCCGCGTCTTCTCGTCGTTTTTCTTCAAATAATCTCGCAATACGAAAATCTTCTCCATCCTCCGCGGTCTTTATATAAACAGCCGCGCGTTCTTCTTGTCCCCCTTCGACAAGCATTCTTGCCGTACGGGCGGCATTTTTTCCCGACGTGTTTAAGACAGGGAAGGAAATAGAACGAAACCAGTCAATCGTATCTTCTTTATTTGCGTATCCTTCCCGGCGGTGGAGTGCTATTCCATCTGCATTGACTGCTACAAACGTTGGAATGACATGGATTTGGTATCGGGCGATATCCGGACAGACTTCAACTTGCATGGTGTCGATACGTTGGAAGGGAAAAGAAGAAACATCTGTCCGGTATCGATATCCGAGTAATTCCTGATCTATGAGGTGACAAATACCAAATGCATCAGAACAAAAGACGAGAATTTTCACGGTTTTATTTTGTTCTGCTGTTGATATTCCTTCCTGTGCTAACACAGGTTTATGTCCAAAACAGAAGAGAGAGAAAAGAGAAAGAATGAAGTATTTGTTCATTAATGCCTTTCTGAATGATGATAAATGGCATGTTTTTTGAAAGAATCTATCAACCCACAAAGGAGGTTGATAGATCAGTATAGATATTTTTTCTTTTTCGTCAACTTTCGTCTCGTTGGGCGGTCTTTTCTTTTGTCACAAAAAGTGGGAAAGATGCATAGGATATATGTACAAGATTTTTTCGTATGGATGTTTTTGAAAAACGCGACCTCTTTGCCCGCGAATACCATGTTTTATTTGAATTTCTGTATCGATATGTGCGGTATCGCGTTTCTGATCGTCAGGAAGCGGAGGATATTGTGGCAGATGTGTGTGTGCAAGGATACGCAAAGATCGAGGAATACGATGAACATTTAGGAACACTTCGGCAGTGGATGTGTGGAATAGTGCGATATCGTTTGTTGATGTATTGGCGTACGAAAAAAATGTCTATTTCATTTGAGGAACGGGGAGCGAATTCTTATTCAGAGATAGATGATTTATTTCACGAACATCTTGATCATAAAATGGCTATTGAACGAATTCTTGAACGTCTTACAGGTGAAGAAAAAGCTCTTCTTGCCATGCGGTATGAGGATGAAATGACGTATGAGGAACTTGCATATATCCTTGGAAAAGAAGTATCCGCTGTTCGTCAGTGGTTTTCTCGACTTCATCGAAGGCTACGTTTAGAAGAAAAAAATGGGGAAGATATTTTATGTTGAAAAATATTTTTTCGAAAATGTATCAGAAAGAAATAGAACAAATCTCTGTGAACGTTCCATTGGAACAAATGGTGGCAGCACGATTAGGTTTTTCGAAAACATCTAAACATTTTTCCCTGTCTCTGATGATCCAATTTTTGCAGCGATGGAAACGCCTGTGGCCCGTATGTGTATTCGCAGTTCTTGTTCTTATGGTTGTGAGTGTTCAGATGTCTTATCAACATCCTCGCCGTTCTCTTCTTTCTTTTATAGCACCTAAAAAAATAGATGATTGGCAATATAGGTCTTCTTCTGAAGTAGATAAGACATCTGGTGCATTTATTTCTGGAATGTCTGGAAGTGGGTCGAGTGCAGGTCTCGGAATGGGAGATGCTGGTTGGGATTTGTTTGGTGGTCTTGTGCAAAGTGAATCGTTTGGGAGTAGTGCCGGATTATCGATGTCTGTTTCATCTGATGAATCTCTTGGATTTTCCGTTGGTGGAGCCAAAGATATTGGATCATTTCGCACCAATATTGAAAACGGATTTTTACCATTGCTTTCAAGTTTAACGTACGAAGGGTTGTTTGGAGATTATTTTTTTGAAACAGGAAAAAAGGAAACGTGTGACATACTTTTTTGTCCATCCTATCGTCGGGCAGTGACAAAAAATCCGTTGACAGGTGAAGAAGAAATGTATGTGGCTGTTGGATTGAATTCAGGAATGAAGCAAAGCGATTTTGCGCGTAAAAAATTGAATCTTGTTATTGTTTTGGATATTTCAGGCTCGATGTCATCTTCTTTTGATACCTATTATTACGATCAAAATAGACAAAAAGAACAGGAAGCAAAAAAAACAAAAATACAAACCGCTCTTGCGTCCGTATCAAGTCTTTTAGATCACCTACAACCGGATGATCGATTAGGAATCGTTTTATTCAATGATCATGCGTCTATAGCCAAACCGCTTCGTCTTGTGAAAGAAACAGAAATGGAACAAATAAAAACACATTTGTTATCTTTGTCCGCGGATGGAGGGACGGATTTTTCTGCAGGATTGGATTCGGCAGAGACATTATTTATGGAAGTAAGTGATGAAAAAGATTATACGTATGAGAATCGCATGATTATTTTGACAGATGCCATGCCTAATACTGGAGATATAAGTAAAGATGGACTCGTAAGCCGATTAGAAAAAAATGCACAACACAAGGTCTATACTACATGTATCGGCATAGGTGTTGATTTCCAGAGTGCATTGGTTGAGGCAATAACAAAAATACGTGGAGCAAATTATTTTTCCACGCATACACAAAGTGAATTACAAGAACGTCTAGATGAAGGATTCGATTATATGGTATCTCCTTTGGTGTTTAATTTGGAAATGACGACTGAATCAAATGGGTTTGAAATTGAGCAGGTGTATGGTTCTCCGGAAGCGAATAAATCTACAGGAAATATCATGCGCATCGGAACGCTTTTTCCTTCCGCAACAAAAGATGGACAAACACGCGGAGGAATCATTCTTTTGAAAGTGCGAAAAACAGGAGGAGATCCGCATTTGTCATTGCGGGTGAATTATGAGGATCGTGATGGTCGTACATGGTCACGCACGGGAGATATCTCATTTGATGGTCTTCAAGCAGATATGTCCGATGATAATGGAGTACGTAAAGGTGTTCTTTTAGTGCGATATGGGGAATTGATTCGACAATGGATTGCCGATGAAAGAGAAAAAAATGAAACAACATCGTCTTGGGAACAAACATCTCTTCCTTTGCAGGTTTCTTCTCCTTATGACCAGATATTTATCCGTTTTAAAAATTATTTTGAACAAGAAGCACAAGAAATAGGTGATGCAACCCTGAATCGAGAACGAGATATATTATCAAAGTTAACAACACTTCCGTCTGTGCCATTTTTTCAAGAAGAAACAGGTGGCATTGACTAAAATTTCAAAAAAGGTATAACAAAAGAAGTCCTTATACAATATGTGATAAACCACAAACGTCTGACAGAGGAGGACTCCCATGTCAGGAACAGGAGAGATTCGTTTTTGTTTTCAGGTGAGGGATCCAGAGCAGGCAATTTTTTTCTTTCGGCTCATGAGCGGCGGCGGCAGCGGAATTAAAGATCCGAGCGAATTTCTCTGTCAGGTCATGGCTGAATATGTTCACAATCTTTATGAAGAAAGATCGAATGATCCAGGATTCCCCGTTGGTCGACCAATAAATCCATTTTTTTCCGAGGCTCAACAAGCGAGTCCTGGGATGGAAGAGGGTGAGTGGGATCTATGTATCGATCTCACACACGATATGCTTGAACAGTTGGACATTCTGGCCGCACGAACCGGTACAGATCGGTTTGGAGTTTTCGCCAACGCCATGATTGCGTATGAGATATATTCCAAACCAAGTGGTCTAGAGGTTATGACCGTTGTGCGTCATCGTGACGTTCTTTGAAACAAACTCCGTTCCTCCTATCAGGAACGGTTTTTATTTTTTGTTTTCCAACAATTCTTTTTCTTCTTGTGGAGTGAGAAATCGCCAACGACCGGGCGGAAGATCTCCGAGTTGAATATTCATGACACGAATACGTTTGAGTTGTTTGACTTCATAACCAAGTGCTTCGCACATTTTGCGAATTTGACGATTGCGTCCTTCGATAAGGGTCAGAGTAAAACGATCAGGTCCCAGTCTTTTAACTGTTGCCGGAAGGGTGTGGCGGTCGTCTATGACCACACCTGTTTCCATGCGATGGAGAAAAATATCTGTGAGAGGTCGATCTGTTTGGATCACATATTCTTTTTCATGTTGTTCTTCTGCACGTAAAATATGGTTCACGATATCTCCGTCGTTTGTGAGAAGAATGAGTCCAGAAGAAGCAACGTCCAGTCGTCCAATGTGAAAAATACGTTCGGGAAAATTGATCGCTTCAATAATATTGTCTTCTGCATTCGGATCGCTTGTACAAATAATGCCAATAGGTTTGTGATATGCCATGTAGATACGTTTTGTGGGTGGTTTGCCAACAGGTTCTCCATCAATCGTGATGATTTCTTTTCCTGTGACTTTTTGTCCAAGAAGAGCTGGAGTTCTATTCACACTCACTCTTTCGTCCTCAATCAGACGATCTGCTTCTCGGCGGGAGCATGCACCAACACTGACAAGGAATTTATTGAGGCGTATTTCTTGTTTCATAACAAAAAGATCATAACGTGAAATCAGAAAAAACGAAAATCCGCCCGGGTTAAGGGCGGATTTTCAGAGTCGTCTCTTCCTCTTTTGAATTCTCGAAGCATTTTCTTCAAGTCCTCAAAAGACAAGGGGAGCCGACAGCAAGGCTCCGACGCAGGCGAAAGGCGCCCGCGGTAGCCCGTATCAACTCCCCAAAAGATGTCTCGCGTGGGGGGAGTCGATTGGCTTTTCGCGCACGACGAGCAACTCCGGCAAAAATGCCTGGTCGGTGTCGTCGACTCCCCTTGGTTCAGTAGAATGGTGATTCATGACAATAAGCCATGTCTCACCCTCCTTTCTTGGTTTTTCTCCGAGATTTTTAATCCCGTAGGCGCCCGATGGTTGTGGGGCCGTGTCGAGGGATTCTCGAAGAAGTTTTTGGTTTTTTGTCACCTGTTTTTCCGGTGCGACCAGACCCCCGGTTGCGAAGCAGCGCCGATAGGGGGTTGGTACCAACAAGCGACTAAGCCAGGTTTTAAAGGTAGACCTGGGTACACCTTCTTCAGAGAGTTTTTTTGTTAACGGAGACCCTCTCTTAGTCTCCTATCGTCTACAAAATTGTCTTAGGAACATTTCTGTTCTCTCTTTCATGAGTCCAAAGGGACTCTCATGGGTCTGAAAAATGACCCTTGGTTATCGCCAGCCCCTCCGACTCTGTATTTTCGATAGAGTGGTGGGGTGGCTTTCAAAAAATTCGCGAGGGTCCCTGCCTGATGATGAATGCCTGGTAGGGATGGGACGCCCGCGGGTGGTAAAATCGGGGAACAAGTGATTGGCAGGCAGTCCCCGAATCTGCCATCGATGCGCGGCCGGGTGGCTATTGTTGGGGGATGGGTCTGATGTAACAATACATCAGGGGATAAGCCATCCTTTTGATGCCATGATCCAGCCAACGCCGTGGGGGAGATTTCGGAATAACAACGCTCCCGCTCACGATTCTTAGAAAAAACAGTTTCGATTCTCAAACTGTTTTTTCCAAAAATGCTGAAAGGGAACTAATTTGAATTTTATAACTCTTCTAGCATACCACGGTTGAAAATTTTTGTCAATAGCTTGTAACAAATGTTGGTTTATTATTTATTTCAACCTTACAAAAATAAGTTTACCATAAATAAAAATATTTGTCAAGAGATCGTGACAAATAGGTGATATATGTTGGGTGTTAGGAATGAGGAATAGATTTTTTTGTCTGGAGAAAGAAAGAACTTTCATCTATAATAGATTTATATGCGCATGGAACATTCAATGTCTTTGGAACGATGGTTTTTTCTTTTGATTTCTGTCATCGTGCTTTTTCTTGCTTGGACAACGATTCAGTCATTTGTTCTTACTCTTTTGACAGCTGGAATTGCGGCCATTGTTTGTGCACCAATTCATGAACGTCTTGAACAATTGATCAAGCGAAAAAAACTTGCCGCAGCTCTTTTGGTTTTTGCTGTTTTTCTCTTAATTGCCGTTCCTATCTTTTTTGTTCTTTTACTCATGGTTCGACAAGCAACGGAATTATTACAAAGTTCTCTGGGAGACGGAGGGTGGATTTCGCGTGTTCAGGTTGCAGCCATGTTAGAAAGTCTTCCTTCTTTTTTACGTGAACGGGTGCTGGCGTTGGATTTGAATGCAGTTGCAAAAAGTGTTGCTGAATGGATTTTTGGACATGTGGATGATCTTTTTTCCAGTTCCACAAAATTTGCTATAAACACCATCCTCTTTTTTATTGCCTTGTATTATCTTCTCGCAGATCGGAATAAACTGCGCCGAGAAATTTTGATATTGAGTCCGTTTCGAGACACGGTGGATGAGGCGATTATGCAGCGTATTGTGGAAACTGTGCGTTCCGTTGTATTCGGAGCACTTATGGTTGCCGTAACACAGGGAATTTTTGCAACGATCGGCATGTCTTTTTTCGGGGTGCCAGGCTCGTTTCTTTGGGGAGCGGCTGCAGTCGTTGCTGCACAAGTTCCATTGGTTGGAGTTGGTCTTGTAATGGTTCCGGCGATCGTTTATCTCTTTTTTACAGGAGATATGGTTGCAACTGTTGGGTTGACACTTTGGTCTATTTTGGTTGTTGGACTCGTTGATAATCTTTTGGCTCCGTACCTTATGAAAGGAACCACTCATATGCACGCTCTTCTTCTTCTTGTATTCATGCTTGGCGGCATTGAAACGTTTGGTTCTATTGGTTTGATTGTGGGTCCCACGGTTCTTTCTGCCGTGTTGGTTCTTGTGGAACTTTACAAAGCGGGGGTTCTTCAAAAAGATTTTTCAAAAACTGTTCACACCTCTAATCGTTGAAAATCAATAAGTTTTCGAATGTTTTCTCGCCGTTTTTTTAATTTAATTTTCAAACCTCCTGTGAGAATTTCCGCAACATCTGCGGAAGAGATTTTTCCGTATTTTTTTTGTTTGATTTGATAGAATTTTTCCAAATCTTCAGGAAGTATTTCAAATTGATCAAGAATATCCCCAACAATTGGTTTAAAGAAAAAGGAAGAATCTTGATGTGCTCGCCAGCGTTCTAATTCTGCAAGAATGCGGTGTTCTCTTTCTGAATGTGTGAGATAGTCAATAATTGGGTCGATATATTTTTGAATACGTTCTTCCATTTTTGTATTGTTCGCGTATTGCTGTTGTAAGCCTTCCTGGGTAAGAACATTAAAACCTTCAACACGATGTTGTTTTTGAAATGTTTCCGTCGGGACGAGGGTGGATTTGCAGAAAATTTCAAATGGATAAGCGTACTTTGACGATTTATCGCCTGGTTTGGTTGATGGAAATTCCATCACAATACTTCCTTTTAAAATTTTTGTTCCATCCAATGGAGAGGTGATATATGAACCGTTATGCTTGAATTGAACGCCAGGTACACGTGCCAAATGATCACGTACTCGATTGAGTGTTTGTTCTGAAGAAACCGTCGCATCAAAATCTCCAGGGGCGTCTTCTAATCCATATAAAGACATGGCTGTGCTTGCAAACACGACATAATCCGGAATGTTTGCAAACACTTTGCGCATGATGTTGAGTCCGATGCGAGTGACTTCTTTTTTCATTTCAAGAGGCATTTCATCCTCTGTGCTCGGGATGTATTCCTCGCCTGGTATTTCTTGTTCTTTTCGTATTCGTTCGGTTTCGCTATGAAAACCACCTCCTGGGAAAGAATTCTCAAATCGGGATCCAGAAAACATAGAGTATGCATGAAGAAAAAATATTCATGTCTTGAAAAAAGTATAACAGATTTGAAAAAAAAAAGCGTCCGACGATGGACGCTAGAGGGTCAATGAACCATGAGTATAAGTCCTGCTCGAGAAACAATGGTTGGCATAATTGAGAACCATTGATATCGTTCCTCCCCATCCAGGACAAATTTCGCGAATGAGGGAAATCCGTTCTCGACCAGGAAATCATCCAGATCAGTTAATGTAGGGAGATGATTCGGATCTTGTCTCCAACGAATTCCTCCATTTTTATTGGAGAGAACACGGATAATCTCCCTATATTTTTTTTCGGCTGTTTCTGCTCCGAAAAAGGCGAATGAATCATTTATTTTCAGCTCATGCAGTCCGGTTCGGAACCGGAAGAAACAGAGAGCTTCCTCCAGTTCTTTTAGACTGAGCCGACCTTCTTTTAGAGACCGATTTAGTCCACCCCAACTGGTGATGAGATGGTAATTGTCTTCGTGCATGTATCTCTCCTTTCGTCGAAAGAAAAAGAACAAAAAAGATCTTTTTAAATCCTAGAACATTTTTGGTTTTTGTCAAGAGAAAAAGACATTTTGGACAAGGAATATGTTTTTCATTACAATAAGAAAAAAGTTTTATTTATATGATGAATGACATGCCTCACGAAGGAATTGATGATTTTATTAGAGCGAAACAAGAACCATTGATTCTTACACCCGGAGAGAAAAGAGAAGCGGATCGTCTTGTTGTGTTTGGGAAGATTCAAGCAATAGATGCAGGGCGTCTTGTTGCAAATTTTATGGATGATCTGAATATTGTTTTGCAGATTTGGGCAGAAAATTATGGTTCCCGCGCTCGTGAATTTTATCAGAAGAATGCAGATCGTTTTGCCTTGAATCCTTCCGAAATATTAAAATCAACATTTGATCGAAAAATTCTTAAGCCATTTTTGGATGCCATGCACGAAGAATTACAAGATTCTGTTGAAAAAATTGCAGAATTCCTTAAGGAAAAAAAAGTCATATTTGCCTATGTCTCTGCAAGATATGGGTGGGTATCGGAACCTCCCACAAAGGAATTTGTTGATGAATGGGAAGAAAAATATGGAAAGAAATTGACGGATTTTTTACGGGGAAATGCAGATGTTCGTACTCATTGTTTTGATTGGCTTGAAAAATCAGAAGAATCTAAATTTTGTGTGAAAAAGATTCAATCATTTTTGGAGGAAGATGAGATATTTCTCTCTCAGTTAAAAACACGTCATGAAGAGAAAAAAGCAAAAATGCATTGATTGTTATGTTTCTTCAAAGTGTTGATTTCAAACCAAACGGTTCTATTCCCGTGCTTCATACCTGTGATGGGGCAGATGTGGCGCCTCATTTAGAATGGGGAGATGTCCCCGAAGGAGTAAAAAGTTTTGCATTGTCTTGTATGGATCCGGATTCTCCATCCGGTCAGTTTATCCATTGGTTTGTGGTGAATATTCCGGTGTCTGTTCGAGAGGTGGCACAAGGAGGTCGGACAGGTGGAGAGGAACTTGCAAATGATTTTGGAAAACGTGGGTATGGGGGACCGTGTCCGTCAAAAGGGACACATCGATATGTTTTTACTCTTTACGGATTGAATATGGAGCGAGTGGAAGGAGTGAATGCGGAACATTTTTTTGCTTTGATTGAACCGAATGTGATTGCAAAAGCGGAACTTATAGGGAAATATCGACGCAAGTGATTTTTCTATAAAAAAAAGAGGTGCAACTTTTTTTGACTTTGAACGATAAACTTCATAGAAAAGGTCGCCAAGTTTTATTTTTGGAAGACCTCTGAAAAATGCACGAAGATTTTCTGAGGTCTTCCATTTTTTATGGAACATAAAGAAGAAAGTGAGGTGGTAGCTCATGCCCAATATGACCCAGAGGCATTCGGTCGGTTGTATGACATATACTACCAGCCGATCTTTGGGTTTCTCTTGCGGCGGACGGGAAATGTCGAAACAGCAAAAGATTTGACAAGTGAAACTTTTTTTCATGCATTGAAAAACATTCGCCGATATAAACCTCGTCCGGGGAAACCGTTTGTGTGTTGGCTTTTTGCGATCGCGGTTGCTCAAATGGGAAATTATTATCGATATCGTGTGCAGATTTTTCCCCTTCTTTTAGAATCATCACCTGAGATTGCTGCGGAAGAATCGTATCGTCCAGATGTTGCCTATCAACAAACAGAAGATCAGGAAGAAGAAAATCAACAAATGCAAAAATTACGATATCACATAACAAAACTCAATCAAAAACAGCAAAATATTTTGGGTTTACGTTATTTTTCCAAATTGTCTCTTGCAGAAATTGCTCAAACAATGAACATGAAGGAATCGACAGTAAAATCACACATCCATCGTGCCGTGAAAAAACTTTATGTCCTTATGACCGAGATAGAGTCTTTGGATGAAGAAAAAAAACACCCCACGTCTCATTTTTATGCTATACCAACATCCTCCAAATCTTGAACATCTCCTCGAATGCATTCAGACACAAGAGGCACTCCAAGAGGATGTGCAACATCGGTATGCATTGCGGCGTGCGCTTCTAAATAGTCCATTTGCGGCTCATTCAACTTTTTTTTCATTGGTGTGGGTGAGGGTTATTCAGACAAGTATTCCTTTTCTGATGGGAGGAATGGTTGTTGCTGTTGTGATGGTTACCACACTTTCTTTTGGAGGAGAAGGAACAGTTCCTGAAGAAATATCTATCCAATTTTTAGAAAAATCTTCTTTGGTTTCTCTTGCAGAAGAAACTGACTCAATGAGACCGCTTGAAGATATGAATGGTTTATTTTTGGATCATACAGGAAAATTTGAAGCTCCTGTTATCGTTCCTGCCGGATTTTTTACGTCTCATCCACAAGAAGACTTTGTTTCGTTTTGAAAGAGGGGATTATTACACGTCCTTTTTTGAAAAGAAAAAAGTCGACCGCATGATGCTGGTCGACTTTTTGTCTTGTGGTGTTTATGTTAAGATACTCATGATTATGTCTAAACAAATTTCATTTTCATCCAAAAAAAAATCCAACCACATGGAAGGTTTGTGCCGTATTCCTTTGTCGCACACAGAAGTGATCACTTCTTCTCCGAAAGAACCGCCAAAAATGGCTGATATTACTTGGCGTATTTTTCGGATTATGGCCGAATTTGTGGAAGGATTTCAGTTTCTTTCAGAATCTTCCCGTGAGGTGACTATCTTTGGTTCTGCAAGATTTCCGAGTGAGACAAAATGGTATAAAGAAGCGGAGAAGCTTGGTCGTTTACTTGCAAAAGGCGGATTTACCGTGATTACAGGAGGTGGTCCCGGTGTCATGGAAGGAGCAAATAAAGGAGCGGTTGAGGCAGGTGGAGAATCAATCGGTCTGAATATTCAGCTTCCAACAGAACAGCGTATTAATCCGTATGTGCATCGAGGTCGGGGATTCCATTATTTTTTCACGCGTAAAGTCATGCTTGCTGCTTCCGCACAGGCCTATGTTTTTTTCCCTGGAGGATTTGGAACCATGGATGAATTTTTTGAAATGATCACGCTTATTCAAACAGGAAAAGCGCAGCGAATTCCAGTGATTTGTGTTGGAAAGGATTTTTGGGATCCGTTATTTGTTTGGGTGCGAAAGTATATGTTGGAAACATATAAAACAATTGCATCCAAAGATTTGGAACTGTATTCAGTGGTTGATACAGCCGAGGAAACATTTAGCCTTTTAAAAAACTCAAAAGAACGAACCTTTTTTTAATCGTAATTTTTTTCATACGAATCATCATATTTTTTCAACCAAAGATGTTTTGGCATGGGTGGTTGATGTAAACATGGGATATGGTCACAGTCGTGCTGCCTATGCGTTGCGTGATCTGTCTGGCGGGCAAGTCCTTTCCGCGAATGATTATTCTGGAATTCCTGCAGGTGATCGGAAACTTTGGAAACAAAGTCGGGAAGTGTATGAAACCATTTCCCGCATCAAACCTGTTCCGATTGTTGGTTCTTTTTTGTTTGAGGCCCTTGATCATTGGCAGGAAATTCCAAAGTTTTATCCGCGCCGCGATCTTTCAAAACCCAATCTTCAACTGCGGCAGATTTATCATCACATCAAACAAGGTCTCGGACGTCATCTTGTTGCACGTTTAGCCACACATCCTGTTCCACTTGTTACCACTTTTTTTCTCCCAGCATTTGCCGCAGAATATTACGATTATCCCGGAGAAATTTATTGTGTGACTACGGATGCAGATGTGAGTCGTACCTGGGCTCCTCTGGATCCAAAGCGTTCACGTATTAAATATTTTGCCAGTAATGGTCGAGTCGTGGAACGGTTAAAATTATACGGCGTCCGAGAAGAAAATATTTTTCTTACCGGATTTCCCTTGCCAAAAGAATTGATTGGCGGACCAAAAGCTCAGGTATTGAAAAGAGATTTAGCTGCTCGTATCTGTCGATTAGATCCGAAAGGGATTTTTGCGGAACGTTATCGACGTACCCTGCAAGCTGGGCTTGGACAATATCGGTGCGAACCGCCTTCTCACGAACCTATCACTCTCACATATACGGTTGGAGGAGCAGGGGCTCAACGTCATTTAGCAACACAAATTCTCGAAAGTCTGCACGGAAATATTATTCGTCAGGAAATGCGTTTGATTCTTGTTGCTGGTCCAAGACCGGACATTGTTGCCTATTTTAAGGAGTCGGCCATACAGATGGGTTTAAGAGAACAGCTTGGAACCTGGGTTCAGATTCCAAAATTTACATCCCGGTATGAATACTTTTCTGGTTTCTCAGAAATTCTCAAAACAACGGACATTCTTTGGACAAAACCAAGTGAGCTTTCTTTTTATACTGGCCTTGGTCTTCCGATTGTGATTGCTCCTCCTATTGGTTCACAAGAAGATTTTAATCGTCTTTGGTTGCAATATGTGGGGGGAGGTATTCCGCAGAATGATCCAAAATATACAAATGAGTGGCTCTTTGACTGGATTCGATCTGGGGGAA
Organism: Candidatus Uhrbacteria bacterium GW2011_GWC2_41_11; assembly: GCA_000996355.1. Classification (GTDB taxonomy): domain Bacteria; phylum Patescibacteriota; class Patescibacteriia; order UBA9934; family GWF2-40-263; genus UBA10014. Next base: position 25,230 of record LCAH01000005.1, on the reverse strand, counting down.
TGGCACGCATGGCTTGGAGTGGGTATATTGAAGCGCCCACTCATGGAACGTATCGTATTGAGGACATTATGTTAGGAGTGAAGAGTGAGTTACCAACTCTACCGTTGATTGTTTAAGTAAAGAAGATATGATTGAAGAAAAAGGGGAATATGGAGGGAATGTTCCAAATCAATATGAGGGAAAAAATGAAAGTACAGCAGAAAAAGATCAGGTGGCAGCATCTTTTTGTTCTCTCTTTTCTTCAGGTTCAAAAACAGAATGCATACAACTTTTTCATCAAGAAGTTCGTGGTGAAAAATGGCAATTAGTGAAGCAGAGAATAAAAAAAATCGAGGAAATAAGTTCAAAAGAAACATATCTTGATTTATCCCAGGAAAATGTTTCTTATCTTATTTCCTTTTTTTGTGAACAAGAATATACTTTTTTATTTTTTTTGAGTCTGGCTAAGACCGTTGGTTTGAAAAAGATTATTCCCATGTATAAATATGATTTTGTTCTCGAGGGAAATGAAAAAGTTATAAAATCAGCAGAATGGTTAGATTTTGTAAAAGAATGTAATTTTAAACTTTTTGAAGCCATTTTTTCGGACAGATTGATTAAAAAATTTCAAGAAAATGATTTTAAACAATGGTTTGAACAGAGAAAAGATTCTTATAATCCAGATTGGCTTGTTATTCCTTATGGAGATAAGGGAATAAATACATTTTTTTTCAGTTCAGATGAGATACATACATTGGTAGATTCTTTTCATTTTTCTCCAATACAACAACGAATTGTTTATTCGTTTCTTATTGATTCTTACGAAATAAAAGAGAATGATTCTGATCTTCAAACTCGTTTATCTTGGGTAAAACGTTTTTACCCATCCGAAGAAATATCGGAAAAGGTAGCGGACTCTATTATGAAATTGTTTTTTAAGCGTCCTTCTTTTCTTCATGCTTTGGAACAAAATTTTTCTGAGAAACAACTCTCATCTTTTATAAAAGATGAGAATCAATTGAAATCCATCATTGAATTGAGTGGAAGTTGGGATCGTGTTTCTGTGAAAGGACCTGAATTTTTTTCCACTCTTGAAAAACGTGAATTTGTGCCCATTCTTGCGGACGAAGAAATCCTTGATCGACGTCTCGAAGAAACAAAACACCTCGTTCAAACAACAGGTCTTGAACCTTTATTAAAAAGACTTGTTCATTCCATATGTTTGAAAAAGAAACAAGATATTTTGGGTCGTGGATTTTTTACTGGATCTGCAGATGTGTGGATTGTCTCAGGTTTGAATCCAGACAAGGACATTCTCACAACTCTTTTACACGAAGTTGGTCATGCGTTTGAATCATTTTTGCGGGCAGATTTAAAGAATTTTGAATGGCTTGATCGTTATCTTGTTTTAATTTCATGTGAGAAGTCTGATCTTTCCGCATATGCTGAAGCTCATCGTTTTTTTTCAATGGAAAATCCAAAGGAATATAAGACGTATCTTTCTGAGGCTTTTGCAGAGGAGTTTATGATTAGTTTATTTGCTCCTGGTTTATTAGGAATTCAAAAAAAGATTTTTTTTGAAGAAATGGTGAAGACAATTTTTTCTGATATAAATTTTGCAGATATTCGAAATCGAATACGAGGAGCTATTCGTCGTATGTATCACAAGAATCCGGATGATCTTTTTATCAACACTCAATCTGATAAAGTTCGATTTTTTTTACGTTGTTTAGAATCAGGGGATTAAAATCATCAGGATATCGAAAGGTTTTCCTGGTATTTTCCTGATTTTTTTCGTAGAATATTCAAGTGATATGAATGATCGATTTCTTCAAGCGCTTATTTCAACAGTTCAGCGTACACAACAATCCAAGCCATCAGAGGGAGAAATGATCACCTTGAGTGAAACGGTTTCTGCGGCCGCGGCGTTTTATGAAACGATTCGCAATTCGTTAGAGTACGATGAAGAACATTTGTTGCGTCGCAATGCCATTCGTCGCATTTTGAAACGTCGCTGGGGGGAGGAATCATGGGAACGTCTTGGAGCGGATTTGTTGCACGAATTGATTTGGGCTCGTTATTTGCCGAATAAAGGTATTCCTGTGACGGCTATTGGAGATATTTCTTGCACCCTCCATAAATATCAGCCGCTTTTTTTGCGTGCAGAAGACCTGGGACGTGGTCGAGCGCGAACAATAGCTTGGTTATTTGACCTTTTGTCTGCTGAATTGGAATATCAATTATGCCCGCCTCTTGTTGAAGAGTCGTTGGCAAGTTTTTGTTATCAAGATTTGAAATTTCGTTTGGAATGGGCAGCCCATTCTGTAAAATCAGAAGATCATGATTTGCAGCTGTATTTGGCTGTTCATCGAGCAATCATGAAATCCAATGTAGCCACGCTTCGTTTTCGATTGTTTACATTGTATTACCCAGAATGGGTTAAATCTCCAGATGAGAAAGTGAGAGAAACAGTCGCTGGTCATTTGTCAGATATCATGGAAGCAGTGGAACGTCAGATTCATCATCCAGCCGCACATCGATTATTTCGACTGATTCAGCGTCAAGCGGTCGCTTATCATATTTTGGGAGATTTGGTGACAAAACATGCCTTTCAGTTTGAAGATCTTCTTGCAGATTCCAAGCATTTTCAAAAAGAAATAACGATTGCTTGTACCGCTCGTTATGATCGTTTTCAGACAAAAATCCGTCGAAGTGTTTTGCGTGCAGTTGCATTTCTTTTTTTTACCAAGACCGTTTTGGCGCTCATCATTGAACTTCCATACGATTTTGCGGTAGCCAAAACAACGAATTTTTATCCGTTAGCTACGAATATTATTTTTCATCCTCTTTTGCTCGGAATGATCGGATTGACTGTTCGTATTCCGGAACAAAAAAATACCGTTGTCGTTTATGCGGCTCTTCGATCAATCGTCGGAATGGATGAGCCTGTAAAACTGCGTTTTTCTCCTGTTCGACGATGGGCAAAAGGAGTACCTCGTACCATTTTTGATGTGTTATACGGGGTCATGTTTATTGTCTCGGTGAGTGTCATTATTCGTGTGTTAAAAGAATTTCATTTTAATGCGCTTTCGATTACCTTTTTTCTTTTTTTCTTGAGTCTTGTCACATTTTTTGGATTGAAAATTCGCGGAAGTCGCCGTGAACTCGTGATGTTTGAGACAGGAACAAATATATGGAGTATTTTATTTGATCTTTTTCTTCTTCCGATCGTACGTCTCGGACGATGGGTGAGTATGCGTGCTCCGCGCATTAATATTTTTCTTTTCTTTTTTGATTTTATTATTGAAGCGCCGTTTAAATCTGCGATTCGTCTGATTGAAGGGTGGTTTGCTTTTTTGCGAGAAAAACGGGAAGAAATCTGATATCTCTATGGTTCTTCCCAAACGCTCTCTGGATCATGGAATACGTTTTTTTCTTTTTTTTACGGCGTTGATTGTTTTTTTCTTTGCTGCCGCAAGAATTTTTTGGTTTTCAAGTGTTTCGATACGTCCTATTTGGGGAGCGACATTCAGTTCTTTGTATGCAGAGCAACTTGGTCTTGATTGGCGGGAAACTTACATTGCTGTTTTAGATGAATTACATATTCAAAAATTACGTATTCCCGTTTATTGGTCCGAAGTTGAAATAAAACAAGGAGTCTATGATTGGAAATCCATTGATTGGATGTTGGATGAAGCGGAAAAACGGGGAGTCAAAGTGACTTTGGTGACTGGGCGCAAAGTTCCGCGTTGGCCCGAATGTTTTATTCCAGATTGGGCGGAACGCATGGAATCATCTCAAGCGCAGCACGCATTATTGAATACGATTGAGACCACGGTAAAACGATATCAGAAACGATCTGTTGTTGAACGTTGGCAAGTGGAAAATGAACCTTTTTTTCCCTTTGGTATTTGTCCGGAACCGGATTTCGCTCTTTTTCAAAAAGAAGTGCGTCTTGTAGAAAATTTGGATTATCGTCCGTTGGTTGTGACCGTGAGTGGAGAATTGGAACCGTGGATTCCGCCTGCAATTTCGGTAAACATGTTGGGTATTTCCATGTATCGAGTCACATGGAATTCCTGGTATGGATATGGGTTGTATGCAGCTGTGACAGACTTTTATCGTATTCGAGCAATGATTCTTCATTTATTTGGACGTCAGACATTTATTTCTGAGCTTCAGGTTGAACCATGGCTTCGCAAACCGTTGAGTGAAATGAGTCGAGAGGAAAAAAGACAAGCATTTGATTCGCATCAATTGGAACAAAATATGCGTTTTGCATCTCGTGCCGAATTTTCGGAAGTCTATCTTTGGGGAGTGGAATGGTGGTTTGCAGAAAAACAACAGGGAAATTCAGAACTTTGGGAAGCGGGAAAAAAAGAAATCGAATCCAATTTTGGTCAATAGCTAAATAGAGTAGCGTATGTCTTCTTCGTACGATGTAATCGTGATTGGAGCCGGTTCTGCTGGTTTTGCGGCAGCAGAGGCAGCACGAAAACAAGGTGTATCTGTGTGTCTTGTTGAATCCGGAAAATTAGGCGGGGAATGTCCAAACTCCGCATGTGTTCCAAGTAAAGCATTGTTGAAAGTGGCAGACGTTTGGAGAAACGTACGAAATGTACGTGATTTTGGACTACAGGTTTCCGGTTCAAGTTTTTCTTTTCCGCAGATTCTTGCCTATCAAAAAAAAGTGGTCGAATCAATCACAGGAGGAGGAAAAATAGGAGATCGATATCTTGAAATGGCAAACCGATTACATATCCATTTGGAATTTGGTTCTGCTTCTTTTGTGGATGCACAAACTATTGAGATAAAAACGTCTCAAGGAGTGCGAGTTATCAAAGCAAAAGCATTTGTTATTGCCTCGGGAAGTGTCCCATTTGTTCCACTAATTCCTGGTCTTATAGATATTCCTTATCTGACATACAAAGATGTTCTTTCTTTGTCGGAACTTCCCAGTGCGATTGCGATTATTGGCGGAGGTCCGGTCGGGTGTGAGTTTGCGACGTTTTTTTCTTCGCTTGGCAGTCGCGTGGTTCTTATTCAATCTGCCCCTGTTCTTCTTCATCGTGAAGATGAAGAAATTTCACAAATAGTTCAAGAGACTCTGGAATCACGTGATGTGGAAGTATTGACTCATGCAACGATAAATCGTGTATGGGCTGCACGTGGAGGGGTGTATGGGTTAGAGGTTTGTCACGGAACAGAAACACAAACCGTTGCGGTCAAACAAATTTTTCTTGCAGCTGGAAAACAGCCAGCTCTTGAATCACTTCATGTTGAAAATATAGGTTTGTCTCTTGATGTACATGGACATTTTTCTGTTGATGCAGAACAACATACATCAATAAAAAATATTTTTGCTGCAGGAGATGTTTCAAGTTCCTATTTGTTTACCCATGTTGCTTCCCGTGAAGGATTTATTGCGGGAACAAATGCTGCCAGAAATGTGTTGCGTAAACGCAGCGGATTTTTGGAAATGGACACTGATGTCATTCCGCGCGTGACATTTACTCATCCGGAAGTTGCTTCGGTTGGGTTTACAGAAAAAGAAGCTCAAAAAAATTACAAACATGTATTCGTTGGAAAAGCCAATACAAGTGGATCGGATCACTCTATTCCAGAATCAGTCCGTTCAGGTTTTGTAAAAATAATTGTTCATGGAAAAACGCGAAAAATTTTGGGAGGTCACGTGGTTGGGGAAGCTGCAGGTGAAGTGATTCATGAGATTGCTTTAGCTATGCACGTGGAAGCATCTGTTGATAATCTTGCCAATATGATTCATGCATTTCCGACATTTTCTGAAGCGGTGGCTATGGCTGCTGCAGACGCACATCCCGTTTCTTAAACATCTGATACGCAGCATCTATTTTATGACAACACTTTTTCTTGCACTTCTTATTTTTGTTCAACTCATTTTTTTGGCTGTTATTCTTCTTGTTTTAAGTTTTTTGATTTTTGCTTTGATTGGTGTTCCTTGGGTTCCCACACGATCAAAAATTGGTCGTCGAATGTATGAAATGGTTGCCTTGAAGCCAGGGGAAATTGTCATGGATTTGGGATGCGGAGACGGATCGCTTTTGCTGACGGCTGTAAAAGAATTTGGAGCAAAAGGCATTGGATATGAGATGCACCCTGTTCTTTGTTGGATGGCTCGATTGCGTGCTCGTTTGGCAGGGGTGTCCTCGCGTATGGAAATTCATTGCGGAGATTTTTTCAAAAAACCATTGCCTCCTCATGTGGATGTCATTGCGTGTTATTTGTTTCCACAAGTGCAAGCAAAGCTCGAACCAAAATTTATTGCCATGTATCCTCCAGGAACGCGCATTGTGAGTCGAACATTTCGTTATCCACATTTGCCCTTAGTACATTCTGAACATGTTGGTTCAGAAATGATTTATTTTTATCGTATTCCTGAAGCAAAATAGATTTAAAAAATATAAAAAACGTTCAGTAAAATACTGAACGTAAGTGACATTAGAGAGGAAATGGAAAACGTTCTATCAAGGCATGAGCTTGTTTCAGGTTCTCTGTAGCTTGTTCAAGCGCTGCTGTAAACTTGGAAGAAGATTTTTGACCATGTTTAAATTTCTGTAGAGTTGCGAGGTTTTCCTGCGCATGTTTATGCGCGGCGCTTGCAAGAACAGCAGCAACGGTTGCATTTGCTGCATGTTCACAAATCGTTCTCATCCCTCCATTGATTTTTTCTGCAATGAAACCATCAACAAAAGCCAGATAATGAAACAAGATTTCAGGCGTAAGGCTTTGTTGAATGTTTTTTTTCATATCGGTCCGGATATCTCCATTGCGATTCATAAGGAGAGTGAAATGAACCCGGTCTTTTCCAAGAATGTTGGAAATGAGTTCAACGATCGTTCGATCACTCGTGACAACTAAATGAAAAACAATTCCGTCCGGATCCTGTGCAAGAGGACGTGTGTCAAATGAATAGTCGAGCTGTCCATTTGATGTCTGTTCCCAATGAAGCAGTGTTTTCCATGCTTCTCTTTTTTGAACAGGATATGCATTGGCTGCCGCGTTCATGACCCGGATCAATTCGTCTACTGTTTGAACATCTTGCTGTTTGATCGCAATAAGAAGTGGAGTGATACTGACAAGATCTCTGGCAAAAATGAGGTGTCTTGACATGAGAAAATCTCCTAAAATGGGGAAATTGTGAAGAGCAAGATTGTGCTCTGTACTGTATGTGTTTGAGTATTTTTGTCAATGATTTTCTTATTGTTCAAATACACGAATATTTGCTACTCTAGAACCGTTTTTATTTTGATTTTTTTGTTTTCTTTATGTCCAATGAAGTTGTTCTCGACATTGAAACTCAAAATACGTTTGAAGAGGTTGGTGGATATGATCATGACAAACTGCGTATTTCTGTTGTTGGGGTCTATTTTTATGAAACAGATGAATTTGTGGCGTATGAAGAGAAAGAACTTCCTCTTCTTTGGCAACGATTGGAACGTTCGGGTCGTATTATAGGATACAACATCAAGGGGTTTGATTTTCCAGTCATGAATCATTATTATGCCGGTGATTTTTTGAAATTTCCTTGTTTGGATATTTTGGAAGTGATTCATCAAGTTCTCGGGTTTCGTCTGAAATTGGATGATGTGGCAGCGGCAACCATTGGATATGGGAAATCCGGTCATGGACTTCAGGCAGTTGAATGGTGGAAGCAAGGAGAAGTGGAAAAAATTAAAAATTACTGTCTTGATGATGTACGAGTGACAAAAGCGGTGTATGAATACGGTCTAAAATATGAAGCCCTTGCATATAAAGATCGATTTGGGGAACGCAAGGCAATTCCGGTTCATTTTGAGCCAATGGTCCAAACACAATCAATCAATTTCACCATGCCATTTTAAGGAAAAGAACATGGGACATTTTTAACAATGGACATGGAGGGAAAAACAGCCTTGAACCAGCAAAAAATGAGCGTCGGAATTTGAACGTTTTTGTGGATAACGAAATCTTTGACGCACAAGATATTGGGGCGTAAACTAATAAAGTACCACAACATCTTGTGTTGTTGTGAAAAAGACGTTTCATTCTCATTTTGTGATTTTTTATGTCGGATTCCGTTTCTCGTTTTGAAGAAAAAATTCGTCCTGTTTCTACGGTTGGAATCGGGGATTCTGTCTGGAATTATATGACATCCGTAAGAGCCGTTGAAAAACGTGATGGAATTTCTGAAACGTTTCAGCCGGAAAAATTACGTCGATCTCTTGCCAAGATTTTTTCTGCTGCAGGTTTGGATAATGAACGTCTTCTTCAAAAAGTGTTGACTCAGGTTGTATCGCGTATTCAAAAATCGTTTGATGGTCACACAGTTCCGTCCACTAATGATATTCGAGAAATAGTGAATCTTACACTCATTGATCATAATTTAGTGCACGTAGCAAAAAAATACATGGCATATCGCACACAGATTTCTACTGAACGGAATTCAGAGCCCCAATATGGACAAGGAATTACTGTTGAACGATTTTTTACCAAACGAGGTGTTCATCCATATGAACTGATGGCCTGGGAGCGTCGTGATGCACGTATTACAAATGAAAAAGGGAAAGTTGTTTTTGAACAACTTGGCGTTGAAGTTCCAATTTCGTGGTCACAGACAGCCACAAATATTGTCGTATCTAAATATTTTCGCGGTCAGATTGGAAAACCGGATCGAGAAAATTCCATTAAGCAGTTAATTGATCGCGTGGCTCTTACCATGGCGAATTGGGGGCGTCTGAGTGGCTATTTTCAAACAGTTGAAGATGCGGATATTTTTGAAGCGGAATTGACTTATATTCTTGTAAACCAAATGGCAGCTTTTAATTCGCCTGTTTGGTTTAATGTCGGAGTGAATCTTGAGCCGCAATGTTCTGCCTGTTTTATTAATTCTGTTCAGGATGACATGCGTTCTATTTTGAATCTTGCGGTGACAGAAGGCATGTTGTTTAAAGGCGGATCAGGAACAGGATCTAATCTTTCGAATTTGCGTTCATCGAGAGAATACCTTGCCGGTTCCAACGGTCGGGCATCCGGACCTGTTTCGTTTATGAAAGGGTTGGATGCGTTTGCGGGTGTGATCAAAAGCGGAGGAAAAACTCGACGTGCGGCAAAAATGGTGATTTTGAATGTTGATCATCCTGATATTGAAGATTTTATTACCTGTAAAGCTGAGGAAGAAAAAAAGGCCTGGGCGCTTATGGATCAAGGATATGATGGGTCGATTGATGGTCCGGCATATGCTTCAATTTATTTTCAAAATGCAAACAATTCTGTTCGTGTAACAGATGATTTCATGCAAGCGGTCGTGGATGGAAAAGAATGGGTGACACGAGAAGTAAAAACAGGAAATGCGAGTGTTTCTTATTCAGCTCGTGATCTTATAAATAAGATGGCTCAAGCGACCTGGCAGTGTGGAGATCCTGGGATCCAGTACGATACAACCATCAATCGATGGCACACTTGTAAAAATACGGATCGTATCAATGCATCAAATCCATGCAGTGAATACATGTTTTTAGATGACAGTGCTTGTAATCTTGCTTCCTTGAACCTGATGAAATTTAGAAAAGAAGTGAATGGTGTTATGGAATTTGATACAGAAGCATTCAAAAAAGCCAACCAGATCATTATCACAGCCATGGATATTATCGTGGGCCATTCGAGTTATCCAACCCCAGCCATTGAACAAAATAGTCTTGATTATCGACCACTCGGTATTGGATATGCAAATCTTGGAGCACTCCTTATGAGTCGTGGACTTGCATATGATTCTGATGAAGGTCGAAATCTTGCAGCTGCGATGAGCTCCTTACAAAGTGGTATTTGTTATGAACAGTCTGCACGGATTGCTGAAAAAATGGAACCATTTGTAGGGTTCAGACAAAATGTCGAACCATGTACAAATGTGATGCGCATGCATCGTCAGGCCACATTTCAAATTCCAGCAAAAGGTGTGCCTACAGATCTTTTATCCGAAGCGCGCACTGCATGGAATAATGTCGTAGATGCCACTATGCGTTCCGGATTGCGTAATGCGCAAATTTCGGTTTTGGCTCCGACCGGAACCATTGCCTTTTTTATGGATTGCGATACGACCGGTATCGAGCCTGATATTGCTCTGGTAAAATACAAGTGGCTTGTGGGTGGTGGCATGATGAAAATAGTGAATCAGACGATTCCAGAGGCATTGCAGCGCCTCGGATATTCTGATCAGGAACAAAAAGATATCCTTCATTTTATTGATGAAAAAGACACCATTGAAGGAGCTCCATATATTCGTGAAGAACATCTTGGAATTTTTGATTGTGCATTTAAAGCAACAAATGGGACACGCTCAATTCATTACATGGGTCATTTGCGTATGATGGCAGCGGTTCAGCCGTTTATTTCTGGAGCGATTTCCAAAACAGTCAACATGCCAAATGAAGCAACCCCGGCGGATATTGCCAATGTGTTTATGGAAGGCTGGAAATTAGGTCTCAAAGCTATTGCTGTGTATCGTGATGGCTCGAAACGTCAACAAGCTCTTACAACTTCTCGTGAAAAAGACCAATCCAAAAAAGAAGAAGGAAAAAAAGAAAAAGTGGAAATTGTTGGAGATGGCAGGGAAACAACAACCAAACCATTACGTCGTCGATTAGCAGATGAACGCCGATCTATTACGCATAAGTTTGCGGTTGGAGGACATGAAGGATATTTGACGGTTGGTTTATATGATGACGGGACTCCCGGAGAACTATTTGTACGCATGGCAAAGAGTGGAACTGTGATGAGTGGTCTCATGGATAGTTTTTCAACGGCTGTTTCGATTGGACTTCAATATGGTGTTCCTCTTCGAGTATTGGTGAATAAATTCGTGCATGTCCGTTTTGAACCTTCCGGATATACAAACAATCCGCATATTCGTATTGCGAAATCCATCGTGGACTATATTTTCCGATGGATTGCATTAAAGTTTTTGACTCCGGAAGAGCAACGAATTGTTGGAGTAAACGGATTAGATGAAACACAAGAAGTATTGATTGTTTCGACTCCAACAGTTGAAAGCGAATCCGCGGCTGAAGCGCCGTCAACAACATCTGTTTCACAAACCAGTTTATTTGCGTCAAATCAACCCGCTCCAGCTGCCGCAACACATACAGCGACATTTGATAACCAAGCCGATGCTCCGGCTTGCACCCTTTGCGGATCCATTATGGTTCGCAATGCGGCGTGTTATAAGTGTTTGAATTGTGGTTCAACCTCTGGGTGTAGTTAATCCTATACCTCCCACAAACGGTCTCATCCAAATTTTCACCGGTGATGGAAAAGGAAAAACAACGGCTGCGCTTGGAGAAGCTGTTCGTGCTGTTGGGGCAGGGAAACGTGTCGCTATTGTTTATTTTGATAAAGGCGGTTCCCATTATTCAGAGCGCAAGACGTTGAAGGAGTGTTTCAGTGGATCTATTGATTTTGTTGCCACTGGTCGCGATCGTATTGATCCCCATACAGGTCGTTTTGATTTTTCTCTTACACAAGAAGATCAAGACGAGGCAAAAAAGGGGTTAGAGCAGACTCAAAGTTTTTTGCATGATGGTCTGCATGATCTTGTGATTCTGGATGAAATAAATTCAACCGCACATCTTGGCATGATTTCCATAGAAGATGTGTGCGCACTTTTGGATCACAAACCAGAACACATTGAAATTATTCTTACAGGTCGCCATGCGCCCGAAGCGTTTCTTGATCGTGCTCATCTCATTACAGATGTGCGTATGGTCAAGCATTATTTTTACGCGGGAATAAATGCCCGCGAAGGGTTGGATTGGTAAAAACAAAAATCGGATCCTGTGCATGCGTTGCACAAGGATCCGGATAATTTCATCGTCCCATCGGAGTAAATCGAGGAAGGTCATCAGACTCGTCATATGACCCCTCGACTTTTTCATTTTCCTTCCATTCACCTCCGTCCGTCTCGAACCGGTCATCCTGTTCGTTCGATTCGGTCTGGACGGAATCATCCTGATAGGACGGTTGAAGGAGAAATCCATGGAGATAACGGATCACCCGTTCCTCCTCGTTTCTCGGATTAGCCCCGAACTTGTCATCTTCCGTTTGGTAATGGAAAAGAGCGGAAGTCGAAACGAACATTCCTCGCTCCCAATTATCGTCCCAACTATCATTATATCCCACTCTTTGGTTCCTTCCTTCCCAGACGAAAGGACCATCGGGAGTGAGATATACATTTCCCCAATCGCTCAGGTCGAGCATCCCATACTCTTCCGAATTCCCTCCGGCAAGATCGAGGCAGAAATCGAAGGTGTATTGCCCGTCTCCGAATTTTCTTGGGACTCCAAATCCGGGAGAGAGTCGGACGTCGTGGAGAATACACCCGATCTGGACAAGCCAGTTGAGGATATCCCAAGGTCGGTTTCCTTCTCGGATGCCGTGACGATAGACACGTGCAATTTCGGTCGGCTTTTCAAAGTTGACCTTAATGCCGTGTTGGCGTAGAAGACCTATCGCCTGGTCAATCACGTCCGGTCCTTGACGGACCCCTTGGGCAAGGATCATTGCATCTCCGGTCGTTTGATCGAAATCAATGATGGCAAAAGGTTCTTCGCAGAAGTATACCTTTCCATCTTTTGTTTCTTTGACAGAGATTGTCGCGTTGCCGGATACAACGACCTTACCACTCAATTTTTTTACTGATAATACAAACATTTCTTCTCCTAGTTCAGTGGTCAGAAATTTCAACGAACTGGGTAAAATAGTATTATTTTTTTTATAATTTGTCAAATATTTGTAACATTTTGTTTTAAAAACAAAAATCGCTTTACGATTTTCAAATCTCATAAAGCGATTTTTAATCTATTTTGATTCGATGTGTTGGTCACAGACCATGAGCGAGGTTTGTTTTGTAATAAGACAAACCGAGTCGAATGGTCGGGCTGGCGGGACTTGAACCCACGGCCTCTTCGTCCCGAACGAAGCGCGCTACCAACTGCGCCACAGCCCGAAGCATTGAGAGTATAAAAGATATTTACTCAATGTACAACCATTGTTGAGACAGGTATGATGTCCGAGATATGTCATGGATTTTTTTTCTTTTTTTGATTCTCACTTTTTCTGCCGCCTATGCGGCACTGTCTGCAGCTCCGTGGGTGCCAACGCGTCGATGGGACATTGATCGTTTGCTTCAGCTCGCTCAACCAAAACCTGGAGAAAAATTATATGAGCTTGGGTGTGGAGATGGTCGTGTGGTTGTCGCTGCAGCAAAGCGATATGGAGTAAAAGGGATTGGAGTTGAATTGTCTTTGCTTCAAGCAGGAGTTGCTTTTTTACGTGCAAAATTAAGCAAAACAAATACACAAATCAAGCTCGCGAATTTATTTCATGTTCATTTGCGCGATGCAGATATTGTCTATTTGTTTCTCATGCCTGAAGCCTATCAAAGAATTCGGGCAAAATTTGAAGCTGAATTAAAGCCTGGAGCTCGAGTTATTTCCTATGTTTGGCCCATTCCTGAATGGGAACCAACCATAGTGGATCACAAAGAAGGGAAATGCGACCTGTTCTTATACCGCCGTTGACCTTTTTTAGAGAAAAGGATAAAACCTATTCAGGTCTTTTTCAACCTCTTTTTTGGAGGCATATCATGGTTAAAATCGAAGTGATGCTGGTTCAAGGAAGTCAAGTCATTCTTGGAATAAGAAATGAGACACAGATCTCTCTTTTTATTCTGTATTCCTTTGAACAAGCCGAGGATATTTTCAAGAAATTTGGAATATCATTTTCGTCTCTTGAGTTCATCTACGATGTTTTTGTTGAAAAGAACATTCCAAAGACTTCTGAACAAAAGGTTATAGAAATAAAACAGGCAGCAGCTCAAATATGCTGTCTTTGGCTTCAAAAGTATTTTTTTGCTATTGCAGAGAAACAACCCGTGCCTATTCAAAACTTTGTTGCGTCAGGGGTTGTATCGTTCCTTATCTTTGAGGATGGAACGGATTCTCATGCATTATTTGTTGTGAAGCGAAAAAAGGAAGATTTTGGTCTTTATGTGTTTCATAATAAAGATCAGGGTCTGGAAGTGTTTGAAGAGTGTCAAAATCTTTTTGATCCTCGTGAAAGGATTTTGTATGAAGAAATCATTGAAAATCGCCTGTTTGTTCCGAAACAAAATGATCATCCATTGGTTCGTGTAAGTGGAATGCCTGCACAAACCATTGCCATGAGTTATTTGTTTTTTGAACAAGAAACGGAGCCGCTTCCACCTATTTCACCTGGTACACTCTTGAACTGAAATTCAACGTATCCACCTGAAAAAGGTGGATTTTTGTTATAAACTCTTGACAAAGGTTTAATTTTCTGGTATATTTATAAGTGTAAAACAGACAGAATCGTGTTTGAATTGAATGTAAAAGATGTACAAAACGTAGAAGTCGTAGAAAGTGAAAGATATAAAAATTCAGTTTAGATACGATTTTGTCTGGTAGGTTCTTTTTGGTTCACAGGGAGTCGAATGTGGCTCCAAAAACAATGCAATAGGAGGTTTCATGACTGAGCTTTCTCAGTTTGTAAAGGGTCTGCAAGAGAAGTTTTCTGGCCAGAGCGGTCAGGCCACACCTCAGAAACAGGAAGCTACCTCTCTGAAGAAGAAGGGGCTCTTGGGCCGATACTCCGAGCCCGAAGTGATTCTGGTTCAGATTTATCTGACCGGAAGCATCCCTGGTCTCCGACAGATCGAATCGTCGGAAGGTGAAAAGGTGTCTCAGAAACGCGGGGTGGAGATCATCAAGCGCGAAGAGAAACTTTTCCCGGCTCCGACAATATTGGCCATTCTCGAGGCCAGTTATGTTTATACTGACGGACATTGGTACTATGATTGGCAAGGCAAGCCGGTCAATGTGCTGGTGTTCAGCCGGCGACCTGTTGCGGAGGTTGCTGAAGCTGAGACACCTGTTACGGAGGCAATGCCTTCTGCTGTCCAGGAAGTTCTCATGGGTTACCGATTCAACAATGGATCGGTCTATCTCAATGAGACGACCGGACAAGATGGCAAGGTTCGCCGTCTGGACTCGATTGTCCTCTTCGTCGGAGCTAAGCCAGGGAAAAAGAACCCCTGGAGGCGCAGTTTGGTCGTGGTCCAGGAAAAAGGTCGGATGACCTACAAGGTCGAAGATCTGACCAGACCGGAAGAACCGGAAGAGGAGGAGGTCACGACCGCGACACCGACCGAAACAGGCACCCAGACCGACATCCCCGCTCCGCTGTTTGGGTAACAGCTGGCGGGTCTCAGACGGACGGAAGTGTTCTACTTCCGTCCGTTTTGAATTCGATCTATTTCCTCCAAATCCTTCGGGGATGCCCTTTCTTTTCACCCATTTTTTTTGGGCAAGCACAAGAAAATTGGTCGGGGATGTTGGGGCAGAGCCCCATATTTTGAATCAACAACATTTTCACTTTGTTAAAAAAATGCTAAAACCAATTTAATATATTTTACACTTTCAACGCCTTCTACATTTTCTACAAACCAACCAAACACACCATGATCCCTTCACACATCACAATAAAAAATAAAGAACTTCCAGACAGCCCCGGTGTCTATTTTTATTACGACATGTCCGGAGAACTTCTGTATGTTGGAAAAGCAACCTCACTCAAAAAGCGAGTTGGTTCGTATTTTACAAAGGCACATGATAATCGGATTGCAGATATGGTTTCAAATATTGCTCGTATTGATTATGTGCAAACAGGAACCGTGATTGAAGCGCTTGTGCTTGAGGCAAATCAAATTAAAGCCAAACGTCCAAAATATAATATTCTGCAACGTGACGATAAAACATTTTTGTATCTTGTGATCACAAACGAAGCGTATCCGCGTCCGCTTTTGATGCGTGGTCTTGAACTCGAGCGTCTTCATATCAATCCATTTGAACGCAAACTTTCTCCTGTGGCAAAAAAGCATTTTTTGGCTGTATTTGGTCCTTATACAAGTGCTCAGGCTTTGCGTCGTGCGCTTGATCTCATTCGAAAAATGATTCCGTGGAGTATCTGTCAGCCGCCCGAAGTAACAGGAAAACGAAAAGCCTGTTTCAATGTGCATATTAAAAAATGTCCAGGTGTATGCACGGGAGCGATTACGGCAAAAGAATATCATCGAATCATTCGACAACTCATTTTATTTTTTGAAGGAAGGAAAACAGAACTCATGCGAGAAATCAAAAAAGAAATGGAGCATGAAGCACGTCTTCATCGTTTCGAACAAGCAGCAAAACTACGCAACAATCTTTTTGCCCTTGAACATATTCAAGATGTTGCGCTTGTGATGAAAGAAGATGCTGATCTTCCTTTTGCGAAAATTGAACAAAAAGAAGGAATTGATCTGAATGGTCGTATTGAGTGTTATGACATTAGTAATATTTCCGGCACATCTGCGGTAGGATCCATGGTTGTGTTTTTAGATGGAAAACCTGCAAAAAAAGAATATCGAAAATTCAAAATTAAAACCGTTCAAGGTTCAAATGATGTGGCAATGATGGAAGAAGTTTTGCGTCGACGTCTTGCGCGAGTAAAACAGTTTCCTGATACATGGCCACTTCCTGTGCTTATGGTTATTGATGGCGGGGAAGGACAGGTGGGTAAAGTGCAAGATGTATTGAATCAATTTGATGTTCAGATTCCTCTTGTTGGTTTGGCTAAAGGATTTGATCGCAAACAAGATCGTCTCGTTTTTGATTCGAGAAATTTAGCATTAGCTCAGGTTGTTGAGCGAGGAAAACAGATGTTCCAACAAGCTCGTGATGAAGCCCATCGTTTTGCTATCAAATATCATCGAGAATTACGGGGAAAAAGTTTTGTTAAGAAAAATTGACAAAACATGATTTTTTTGGTATTATGGACTGTTTAATGTCTTGGTTATTTTTTGTTTTTGCGTTAAACAAGGTCTTTTTTAATTTGGAGGGATAAATGAAGAAAACCGGAAACGGTCCGAATATCGGCTTTATCTTTCGAGACACGCCGGAATCGCGTTCAGAAGCGTTTTTCGCGGCTGAACTTGTCCGACATTTCGGGCAGTCCGTTCTGTATGTTTTTATCGACGTCGGTTCGGATCCAATGGAAGATCAAGATCTTCTTGTCGAGGAAGAACAGGGGATTATACGAACGATCCAGCAATGGATTGGGACGAAATCCTATGGTCTCATGAGGTTTACGATCCTTCGTATCGACCTCAAAACCTACGCTATTCCAAAAAACATGCTGGTCATCAGTAATGAATTTGGGAACATGCGCAAGGAAGCAAATGTTCTGTCTCCGGCGTACGAGGGAACGCTCTGCGCGCGTGGAGAAGGTGAGGTTTTGATTCCACTCGGAACTCGGGATTCAGCCTTGCGGACCGTGGAAATCGGTCTGCCACTTATCGCTGCCATGGGGTTTGAGAAAGTGGTATTTTACCACACTACTTTCCGGGATAAGAGCGTAATGTCCGATGATCCGTCGGATCATATGAACGAATCTGCCAGAGAGATTCTCGAATCTGCGGAGGAAGCGGCTGATCAGCTTGGTCTTTTCCATCGGTCAATTCCAGCCATGGACACTGATGTGGCACGTGGGATAAATCTTGCGGCACAGCGCATTTCCTCGCCCCTCATTCTCATGGGATACGGGGACAAGATCTGGTTCGGATGGTACCCGGATGCGTTGCGCAAAATCACCTTGGTGCCGGTCATGACGATCGGCCGTTATTAACCGGAAGGAGATAGAAAGAATGGACCGAATGAAACAGAAAGTGTCCTGGTTTCAGACTCCAACCGGAGCCATGACTGCCATCCTGATCATGTATTTGATCATGGTGCCTGGAAAAATGATTCCTGGACTCATGTTCCACTCGCCGTTGCTCGAGGCAGATGCCTGGCATCAGACGAGCGATATTTTGACAGCAATATTGATATTGTTGGGAGTGCAGGTAGGGAATTCTGGAAAGACAAAAGAACATATCTGGGGAAAAAGTGGTATTGAGCCGTTTATTTCTCTTGGTATTGGTCTTTCACTTGGATTTCTCGCCTTGTATGAGATCGGACTCAAATCCGTGTTCGGGATTATATTGGTTGTCTCTCCTGGTTCACTCGAGCAAATCAAGGTTATTCCATTTCTACCGATTCCTGAATTGGTGGTTATGGAAACAACTCCGCGTCTCATTTCAGCTTTGGTCATGGGAGTGAGTGCACTTGTTCTTTTTCGGATGAGTCGCTTCCAGATTGGAGTTGGAAAGAAATACGCTCGTCGGCTTATCGAGGATGATGGAGAAGAAACAGCAAGTGATGGACGATTAGATGCACTGGCATTTGCTGGTATCCTTCTTCAGGTTTTCATTCCATCTTTTGGATGGATTGAATACCTCTGCGGTCTTGGGATGGCTTGGCTTATGCTTGGGACTGCCAAGGGGATCGTGACGGATGCTTGGAAAAAGATCAATCATGCTGCATTGGATGCAGAAACGACTGAATTTATTTCTGGCATTGTCAATCGCCATCCTGGTATTCTCGGGTTCACTGTCCAGTCATACTGGATCGCGACCTGTATGGTCGTTGAAATCAAGGCAATTCGTCCACGTCTGACAGAGGGACTCAAGGACGTGCGTCAGGCCCTAACCGAACAGATTGGAACATTTCTCGAAGAAAGAGGACACAAGGAATACCGCGTTCGTGTCCGATTCGAGGAACAGCCGTTTCACGAAGATCGCGTGGCTTATCTCATTTCCGAACGAAACGGCCGCGAGATTGTGGGTGGAACTGTGTCTGACCTGATGCGTGTTCTTATCTGCGATCGTCGGGACAGCACGATTTTTCGTGGTCGGGAAGAAGAAACGACGCCAGAGGAAATTGGCGCCTTGCTTCTCGAGAAGCGGATCGGTTCTTTTAACGTCTTTTGTCTGAATGACGTGGATTTGCGGATGTTCGAGGATTGTCTGGACGGAACGAAGATTCCAGTTGTCCAAGCACCGTCATTCCGATTGAATATTGTTGGTATCCGTAATTCGGATGCCTTGGCAGCATAACGTTTTTTAGAGGTAAAGATGAAGGGTGTCTTCTTGGGAAGAATCTGTCCCTTGCATTTGGGACATGAGGCGATTATCGAGAAGATGATCGAGACCTGTGGGATCGAGAATTGTCTCGTGATCATCGGTGGATCAAACGCCACTCTCTCCCTGCGATATTTCTTTTCATATGCAGAGAGAAGACAATTCCTCCGAGCAGTATTTCCTGGAATCAAGGTTGTTGGTCTTCCAGATTTCAAGGAGGACAACAATCAGTGGTTCACGGCTCTCGACGACATCTTGACTCTTGGGGGATTTGATCCCAAGGAAGTCAGATTTTTTGGCGGATGCGAGGAGGATGTGGAGTTTTTCCTTGAGGCTGGTCGGAAAGTCTCGATCGTCAACCGTTTTGATGGAAGTACTCCCAAGATCTCGGCAACCGAGGTTCGGGATGCTCTGCTCCAGAAACGGAATCTCGACGGGTTGCTGAATCCGACCATCCAGCAGATGGTGAGTGAGGTCTTCCACCGTAAGTGGGAGGCGTTCAAGCGAATGTAATCTTATCCGACCTACATACATGCTGTGTGTAGGTCGGTTTTTATTTTCAAAATATTTTATTTCGTTCTTTGTGAAAGATATGCTAAACTTCGCTTAATTATTTGCGTATTCGTGTAAGAGGATTGATATGATTTCGTTTCCTATTTTGAGAGGATTTTTCCGTGTTTTGATGTTTACAGCTGAATGGCTTGGGACATCTCGAACAGAATTTGAAAAAAACTATGAGGTTTCCGATGAAGTGCTTACGAATCGCATGCGAGATGGGGATGCTTCTGCGTTCGAACAATTATACGAGCGATATTTTCAAAAAATTTATACATTCGTGATTCGGCGTGTTAGTCGTCGGGAAGTAGCAGAAGATCTTGTTTCTGAAATTTTTTTGAAAGCATTTGCCCATCGTGCATCATTTATTTGGAAAACTTCTTTTTCTGCTTGGGTGTATCGGATTGCAGCAAATACGGTGACAGATCATTATCGCACAAGAAAACCAACAGAAGAATTACATGAAGAATTTGGAGAAGGTTCATCTCATGATGCTGGATTGGAAAAACATGTAGATCATCAATTATTAGGTCAGGGTCTTGAACGTGTGTTGGAACAATTAAATGTACGCGAGCGTTTGGCGGTGAGTATGAAGTTTTACGCAGAGTGTTCGCATCAAGAAATTGCAGAAGCACTCGAATGTACTCCAAACAATGCAGGAGTCATCTTGTATCGAGCATTAAAGAAATGTGAATCGCTTGCAGATGATTCTTTGAAAGCGATGATGGAGACTTTTTTTACAGAAGAAAACGAGAAAAGCGTTTAGCTATTTGTACGTATGTTTTTCAAGAACTCAAAACGTAATAGAGAGGAATCGTCATCGTTGGAAAAAGGTGTCGGCGGTCTTTTTGTCCGCCATGCTAATTCCATTGATCCTACACCTCGTCCTGGATACAAAGAGGCGTTGTATACGCGCCTGTTTGAAGCCTGGCAGGTTCGACGTATGTCACGTTTTTCTTTTTCTGCCCTCTTTGGAGGTGCACCAGGGCGCCGTTTTGCCACAATTGGATTTACAGCTTTGATTCTTGTTGTGGTTGCAACGATTGTTCTTCAACCTTTTTTTGGAGTGAAGACGGTGTATGCATTTGATAATTTTACGCTGACAGCTGAACAGTCAGATACACTCGGAATCGCAAACAATTCTTCGTTTCTTTTAGAGAGTAAACAAAAAATTAACGCGTCTGCTATTAAAAATGATTTATCTGTCAATACAGATGTTTCATATAAAATGAATCAGCTTTCCGATAAAAAAGTTCGTATTGCATTTGAAAAACCCCTTGATGCAGCTCAAGTTGTTTCTTTTAAACTTCAAACCCAAGCAACGGATTCTTCTGGTCAAATCATTTCGCGTCCATACTCCTGGGCGTTCCAAGTAAAAAGTCCGTTTCGTGTTTTGGGAACCTTGCCGGGTACGCACCAATCTCAAACACCTCTTGATGCAGCGATTGAGGTGAATTTTAGTCATGAAAATATTGACCCGAAAGCATTTGAACGCGCTCTTACGATTACACCAGCATTGAGTGGACATATAGAATCTTCACGTCGAACATTTGTTTTTGTCCCAGAGAAATTAACTCCACAAACGATTTATACCGTGACGATTGATGGTTCACTTGGTCTCACAGGAAGTGACGAAACCCTTGGTCAGTCCTATACATTTCAGTTTGAAACAGCTCCAGCTGATGAAATGCGTTCTTCTGAATTTTCTTTGCAAGACCATTTTTATTCTGTGTCTCCATCTTCTACAGTTGCGATTCCATATTATGTGTATGGAGAAGTTGATGGAGCAGCTGTTCATATAAAAGTGCATCGTTTTGTTCCAACAGACAAACAACCAAGCGCATACGATCAGTATGCAGAGGCCGTACAAAAAGCAGATGATCTCATGTGGACATCATACGGATCTGTGAATCAGATTGTAGATCTCTCAACCATGCCTATCACAGCGGAATTTGATGTAACAGGAATGGAGTTTCAATGGCAAAAATATCTTGTGTTTCCTTCTTCTCTTGAGAATGGATATTATCTTGCAGAATTTGAGGTTGGAGGAAAACAATCCTGGGCTCTTATCGAATCCAGTCCGCTCACCGCTTATATTGCAAAAGCAACAAATGAGACATTGGTTTGGGTGAATAGCGCAGATACGCACAAACCTGTGAAAAGTGCGAATGTTCGATTTGTCGGTGATGAAACGTTTTCTCCAACAGATCAAAATGGACTGAGTTCTCTTTCTGCGGAAAATCGAAATACACAAGCCTATTTAGATGCCTCTCATATTGAAATTAAGAGTGGAACAGATGCCATTATTCTTTCCGTTGATGGGCAACAAAGTGTCATATATGGAAAAGGATCGTTCGAACGCATGATGGGTCCTGTTCGTGATTCACAATCTTCCTATTGGTCGTATTTTTATACAGATCGTCCCATGTATAAACCAACGGATACGCTTCGTTTTTGGGGATATGCTGAAGATCGTAAAACAGGCGATCGTCCAGAGAATGTTCGTGTATGGATTGGGCAAAGTGGATGGTGTTCGTGGTCAGATTTATCTTGTAAAGAACCAGAACCGCTCATCTTTGATGAATCAACAGTTAAAGTAACTGAGCGTGGAACATTTGAAGGTGTGTTAGATCTCATTGGAGTGACTCCTGGATATTATGACGTTGTAGTAGAAGTAAATGGACAACGTGTCATATCGCGCGGAATCAGTGTAAGTGAATATGAAAAACCGGCGTACACGTTAACCATCACTCCAGATGTTGAAGCTGCATTCGTTGGTGACACGGTCGGATACACAGTTCATGGAGAATTTTTTGAAGGAACTCCGGTGAAAGGTCTGCAGGTTCTTACAGATACTTCTTTTGGTCAGCAGACATTAATATTGGATGAAGGAGGAAATGCTCGTGGAAGTTTTATTCCTTATGAAGAGGTACTTGAAGGTTGGCGATATCCTCGTCCAGCATATTTGTCCGTTTCTCCAGCGCGTCCGGAAGAAGGAGATATTACAGGTTCAACAAATATCATGATTTTTGGACCAAAGGTCTATTTGGATGTTTCATGGGAAGATACATCTATTCAAGATCATGTTGGTCGTGTAAACCTCACGGCGCGTGAAACGCAGGCAATAAATTCTTGGGATCCAAAAGTGTTTGCACCAAAACCACGTGGTGGACAAGTGATAACAGGTCAACTTATTGAGATTACATATACACGAATGGAAGTTGGTTCTTCTTATGATTTTGTTCGTAAAGAAGTGATTAAACAATATCAATACAACCGCAATGAAAAAACCATTGATGATTTTTCTGTGAGTACAGGACCGGATGGAAAGGCAGTATATGAGTTTCCGGCTCCAAATCCAGATGCAAATTATTTTGTGAAATTATCTGCAAAAGATGAATTTGGACGTACGGATAAAACAGATGTTTATGTGTGGCAAAAACAATCGTATGAATATGGACAAGACATGTCTTTGCGATTCGTGAACATGGACGAAAAAGCAAATCCAGACGCATTTAAAGGATATGGAGTAGATGAAAAAGTTCATCTTTCTATCGAACAAAACGAAGTCCCATTTATTCCAGGTCAAAACGGGTCATTCCTTTATTTTCAAGCACAGCAAGGGGTTCAGGAAACAGATGTACGCACATCTTCTCAATACGAATTCACATTTAAACGTGAAGATATTCCAAACGTTGCTGTGTATGGAGTTTATTTTGATGGAGAGGCGTATGCTGAAATCGGAAATAATTTTGTATGGGGCGGACCAACCAGTCTGAATATTTTTTATGATGTTTCTTTGAATGAACTACAGATGAAAGTAACATCAGATAAAGAAACATATCGTCCTGGGGAAGATGTGACGTTGAATGTGGAAGTGAAAAATAAAGAAGCACAACCTATTGTCGGGGAAGTGAATTTGAATATGGTAGATGAATCCTTCTACACCCTTGCAGGAGAGAATGTGAATCCATTAAGCGAACTTTTCCGTTCTGTTGATAGTGGTGTTTTGTCCACTCAGGTGAGTCGTGAAACTGCTACGATGCAAAGTATGGCAGAAGGTGGTGGGGGTGGAGATCGTGGACGATTTATTTTCAAAGATACTGCAAGTTTTACAACACTTGTGACGGATAAAGAAGGAAAAGGAACATATCGTTTTACTTTACCGGATAATATTACGTCTTGGCGTGTGACCGCACAGGCATTTCAGACAGATCAAAAACTTGCTGGAAACACAAAAATAAATATCAATGCCAGTCTCCCATTTTTTGCGATCCCTGTTATGCGAGATTCATATCTTGATGCGGATGAGCCGGTGCTTTTGTTGCGTGCGGGTGGAACGCAAGTCTCATCTGACACACCTGTGACTTATCAAGTAAAGATTTCTGATGCAGGAGTTGATCAAATATTTAATACGAATGCTGGTTCTTCGGCTCGATTTCCTCTTCCAGATTTGAATATCGGACCGCATGAAGTCACGATCGTGGCTACGGCTGGAAATTTGAAAGATACAATCACACGAACCGTTCATATTGTTCCGTCACGATTGGTAAAGCCCGTGATTGCAACCGCTCAATTAAATGGAAATACATCTGTGACTGGAGCAAGTGATCGGCTGACGTATGTGACATTTTTGGATGGTAATCGTGGTCAATATTATGGAAATCTTCTCGGACTTTCTGAAACGTTTGGAGACCGAGCAGATGAGGCAACTGTGCGTGTTGTCGCAACGGAAATGTTACATGCGGAATTCGGAGAAACGCAATCGGTTCCAGATATCATGGCTTCAAGTTATCAAGGACAAGGCATTCGTCTTTTGCCCTATGGAAGTGAAGATTATGATTTAACAGCAAAGATTGCTCTTTTCAGACAAACACCATTTGATGAAAATCAGATGAAACTGTTTTTTGAGAATGCATTATATACAGAGGATCAAAAAGGCACGTCCACATCCATTGATGCGCGACAAGCAGCGGAAGCGTACGCAGCTATCGCTGCGATGGGTGAGCCAGTGCTTGCGGAAGTTCAACGTTTTGCTGCGGAAAAAGATCTTGATACTGATACACAACTTTATCTTGCGCTTGCGTTGCATTTTCTTGGTTCTGATGAAGAAGCACGTATGATGTATCGTGAGCTTGCCAAAGGTTTAAAAAAAGATGTCGGGTATGCCTATTTACCAAGCGAACATGTTGAAACAGTGGCTGAACAAACAGCTCTTCTTGCGGTGTTGGCCGGAGCGCTTGGAGAACCGGAACGCAATCAATTATTTGATTATGTCATGAATCAACAAGCTGGAAATACACTCATCGCGCTTGAACAGGCTTTGTATATCAAAGAAACACTTCCAACATTACAGAGCGGTCCTGTGATTGTTGGATATATGATTGAAGGTGAGCGAAAACATGTGACGCTTGATAAAGGTCAATCTGTGACTATTCCTGTGACGCCGGAAGAATTACGAGATTTGCGTCCGTCTGCTGAACAGGGAATGGTATTGGCTGTGAGTCGTTATGAAACGCCTTTGGTGGATCCAAAAGCTCCCGTTGATAATCGGCTCGGACTTGTGCGAACGTATGCTTCCGTTGATGGTCAACAATCAACGAGTTTCAAAGAAG
>LCAH01000004.1:1982-79354 GCA_000996355.1 Candidatus Uhrbacteria bacterium GW2011_GWC2_41_11 | reverse complement strand
GTTCTTGGCCGCCTCAAACGACCTTTCGAATTCGTCCTCGGAGAAGCTGCTGAAGTCAGGCCTTGTCTCTTCCGCCTTTTTCTCCTCTTTAGCCCCGGTCTCCTGAAAGTCAAAGGCAAGGTTTCTCCTCTCCTCTTCCTTTGGCTTGGCCGCGCTCTTTGCGGCCGCGGCCTTCTTCAAGGCATCGTCAGGACGCGAGGACGCGCCTACGCCAAAGACCTCTTCAAGCTGGACCTCTTCAGCGGGCGGCGGAGGCGTTACTATAAAGACATTCTGGCACTTGGTGCACCTTACCTTTACACCATTGCCGGTTATGCGGGAATCGTCGAGTCGGAATTTGGTGGAGCATTTATCGCATTTTATTATCATCTCTCTCCCCTGATACGAGAGTTTCCTTATTTGTAGCATACCGCTTGGCCCCAATTCAAGATAAACTCCTTCTTGACAGCCTTCAAGCCTGATTATATGCTTTACATGGGCCGGGCCTGTTAAATGGAGCTTAAACCTTTTATATCATCAGCTGAAATCGACGGCATAGTCAGCCGCCTTGCAGCGGAGCTGAACTCTGATTTCAAGGGGCGAAGGCCGATCCTTGTCGGCGTTCTCAAGGGCTCGTTCCTATTTCTATCAGACCTCGCGCGGAAGCTGGATATCGAGCACGAGGTCGATTTCATCCAGACATCCTGCTACGGGCTTCGCGACATACCCTCTGACGAGGTCCTGATACTCCGTGACATCACGGCGGACATCAGGGGACGCGACGTAATAATAGTCGAGGACATCGTCGACAGGGGCCACACCGGAAGGGCCCTCAGGAAGTATTTCGCGAACAAGGGCGCGGCAGCGATTAAGATATGTACGCTGCTCCGGCGCGATGGCGGCTGCCCTGACCTCAAGGTCGATTACACGGGCGCGACCATAGACAAGGGCTTTGTCGTGGGCTACGGCATGGATTACGCGGAAAAGTACCGCGAACTGGACGCCGTGTACGAACTCGTCCCGGATCAAGAAGAAGAGCCTCCACCATATTCTTCCAATCGGGAGAAGCACCTGTAAACGCATCAATGGTCAGTTCCTCGTTTGTTTGCATTTCAAACATAAGACGTTCCATTTCTTCCCGATTTGTAAGAAGGCCGTCAAACAAATTTTTTCCTTTTACGAATCGAAGTTCTTGAGTTCCAACCCCAAGTGCACGCAGATATGCCTGATGTTCGAGCATGTCTGATACGTCTCCATCCATGAGATACACAGCTTTGTAAGGAAGAACCTGAGCGCGATCAGGATAATGATTCAGTCCATCGACAACTCCAATGTGAAACCCATCCTCATTGGGTTCACAAAAAACACTTAAATCATCAAACGCAATGCGATGTTCAGACACGAGGAGACCTCCTTTTTTGAAAAGAACATGTGTTCCGAAAATTCGGAGGATACGGAAAATTTTTTTCAATACCCTCTCACTTTCACAACAGAAAAAGCCGTCGAAACATTCGACGGCTTTGGTTTCTATTCTCTATTAATACGAGAGAATCTCCATCACCGTCTTTCTCTTAATCAAAATAATAATGCCAAGAATAATCATTGGTATCACGATCTCAATAATCGAAAGAGAAAGATGTTTGGTGGATTTCAACATACGTATCTATTCTTTTTAGAACATATCATGGCTCTTTTTTGTCCGTCAAGTCTTTACAAAAAAAAAGAGAGCGCGATTAAACGCCCTCAAGAAGTTTTCGTTTGCACTCCTCAACTTTTTGCACAACCCACAGAAGTTCTCTTTCATCACGGGCAAAACATACCCCGTAACAAAATCCTCTGTTCTCGATGGGAAACGCATGAGGAAGAAAGCAAAAAGGAACAAAACCAATTCGTTCTTTTCGGTTAAAAAGAACCTGATGAAAAGACAAAGAGAAATCCCAGAGAGAAATATCATACGGGATCCAGAAGCTTCTCATATCGAACGGAAGGACCATTCCTGTTCCGTACCAAGCGCGAGCAGCCTCAAGAGGATATGTAGCAGCTGTGACGCGCGCATTTACTTCAACCGCGTACACATCTCCTGTTTTCCGATTGCAGATGAAATCCACAGAACCATGTCCAAAATATTTGAACTGATCCCGAACCTGAACGGCAATCACACGTGCTGCTTGAATCATAATCTTCTGCATCTCATCTGGAATCCAGTTGGAAATGAGAAGGGTATTACCGAAATGATGACCTCCCTCATCCACATACTGGCGAGTGACAGGTCCAACATCAAGACAACCATCTTCATGAATAAAAAACTGAACACTTGCATCCAGATCATGTTCATATTGAATCTGAACAACATAATGCGATTCTATTTTTACCACTCCATCTTCTCCATGACCATTTGGGAGAACAACAGGATCACCAGGACGAATGATTCCTTGTTTCAATCCACTCGCGGAATTTGATGCCTTAATTCTTGCAGGACGTCCAAACTCGCGGTGAATCATCTGTACTGCATGAGGCACTTCCTCCGACCGACAAGAAACACCAAATGGCAATCGCGCTTCCGGAAGCGGCATGCAAACGGTTTGAAATGCACCTTTATCATTCGCACGATAACAGACTTCGAAATTGGGAGCATTGAGCACACATCCAGCCTTCTTAACCATCTCACGCAAACGCAATGAGGTACCGGAAAAAGGCTGAATGGTCACTCCGGTAATATCAGAAAAATCAAATTTTACCCGATCAATTTCCGGACCAATTTCCAACGTATTTAAAAGAACCATTTCAGGAGGAAGGTTCATCCGTCCTGGAAGAATCACGGTATCTTGAGACTCGGCAAGCAGGAGTGCTCGTAAAGAGAATTGACCGAGCAAACGACGACTTTCAGGCGTGTGGTCAATGACATCTTCTGTAACATGGCAATAGACTGTCATGAACAATCTCCTTTACCCGTTTGGTTGTGAGTTTCATCCTTTCCTGTGAGCCATCCACGGCATGTGAATGACTCGCATCAAGGGAAACAAAACAGCCACCGGCTAGGGTGGCTATCATTCGAAAACGCAGAATATTATCTGGAATTCACGACAAAACCACCCACTTTTTTAAAAAAGCAGAATCCTCCAAAAAAGAAAGGTGTGTGGCGTCGATTCATAACATGTTTGAGTATATCGAGAAAAAAAAATCTGTCAAATAAAAAAGAGGTCGAGTATGACCTCTTAATGATTACGACCATTGATCTTCCACCCAAGCTTCGCACGTTTACACTTACGAAGCAGTTCCCGAATGGATGTATCCTTCCAATCCACAACCGTCTGATACACGGACGAAGGAAATAAAATCGGGAAATAGACATCAAGCATTTGCTCAAGTCTGTATAAATCATGATTTTCGAGACCGAGAGAAAACTTCTGCGAAAAATAATCCGCAAAAGTAAAAATAATGATTTCATAAGGAAATTTTTGCCAATCCTCAGATGGCATATTCCATAGAATCTCAAATTTTGTGGCTCGAAAATACTCACTTGTATGTGGATTGTTCGGATCCATTTTTGTTTCCGAATCACCTGTTGAATTTGAAGCGTCGAGTCTCATTTTACCTCCAGCGGATGTTACTACTTGCTGAAGTTTATCAATCAATTGATCTCGATACATCAAATCTGAAACAACAAGAGCAAATCCACGACGATCTCGAACATCAAATGGATCTGCTTTTTTCCTATCTTGTCGCTGTTTCAAAATCTTGAGACAAGCACCGAATGTATCCTTATCTCGGTGATGAAACAAGACCCGTCCATCTTGTGTCCCTGCCAAAAGCCGACAAGTCATGGGATTATATCGTTCGTTTGGAAGAAATAATTGACGATTGATTCCAATCTGCGCAACACGATATGCGCGTGTTGGATCATGATATGTCCAGACCTGAATATTTTCACTCCCAGGGAGGAAAAGATGATGTTCAAATAGATGAATCATCCGAGACAGATCCCGACGTACCCGCTCAATCGGATCAATCCGATCAATCCGATCAAGAAACATGGTCAGATCAAAAAATCTTCTTGCTTCAAATCGTTTGCGACATCGCAACGGATCATCCCCTTGAACATCAGCCAATCGAAGAAGATCCTCCATATCCACTGCCAGAGCCACTCGCGATTCAAGAGCGAGTTCTTCTTCCTCAAGTGGCATGGCATAGCGATGAACAAGATTTACAAGCTCTTTTTGGAGTGCATACATTCGCGCATTCAAACGAGCGTGCTGGATCTGATCAAGATCTGAAAGCATTTTCCATCGTTTCCCAAGCCAGACAGGATCATACGATCCATTCCACTGTTCAACGGCCTCCACGTATTCCTGCACGTGACCTCCCTTACCTCTCTCTTTTAAAAAAGAACACCTTTCTTAACTTAAACGAAAAAGAAGAAAACAGTCAACATGTCTTTTTCATTTATAGAAAAAAGAAGAAAAATAAAATAAATATTTACATCATTTGTCAAATAATCTTGACAAAAAAAGAAAAATATAGTTGTTCTTCAACCAATACCATATAGATACAAGGAGATCCCATGAAAAAAATTCTCGCTGCATTATTCTGTTTATCTCTTATTGGATGCGCAGGCGTGGAAACACAGGTCTTAGACCTTAAAACGGATCCAACGAATATTCTTCCTATCTATGTCGAACTAAGTAGCGCAATTTTTCTTCTCCTTGTCTTCTTTGGAGGACGAGGAATCTGGCATGGACTTTTGGAGACAATTCAATATGTAGGGTTAATCTCCCTGGTCACTTGCCCGTTTTACTACATTCTGACAAGGGATGTGAGTGCGGCCGTCGCTATCGGTCTTTCGGGATTCCTAGCCATTGCCGTAACTTATTTTTTAATTCCAAAGACAACACAACAAAATTCCTCGTCAGACAATGAGGAAAAATAAAAATCAAAAACCGCCCTCGCGCAGAGGACGGCTTTTTTCTTTTTTTCTTAAACCCCTTCTCCAAATACGTACCGATCTGTAATTTTTTCGTATTGGAATAATTCTTCGTCTTTGAAAAAACGCTTCACCTCTACTGTTGCATTTTCTACACTATCAGAAGCATGTACTAAATTGGACGGGACGTTCATAGCCAAGTCCGCACGAATGGTTCCAGCATCTGCTTGTCGTGGATTTGTGGATCCGATCAATTTACGAATGGCTTCAATGGCATCAATTCCTTCAAAAACAATCCCAACTACAGGTGTCTGCATCATGAATTCTTTAATACTGGCAAAAAATGGCTTGTCAGCCAAATGGGCATAATGTTCATCCAGCATAGATTCGGTCAAACGAATCAATTTCAACCCCACAATTTTTAATCCTTTGCGCTCAAAACGTCCGATAACTTCTCCAAGCAAATCGCGTTGAAGACCATCTGGTTTAATAAGAACAAGACTGCGTTGTACATTCATAAAATCTCCGAAAAAATAATTTTGCCTTTAATTTATGCTCTTTTTTTTAAAACGGCAAGGGATTGGATTGAATCTCAGGTTCGCCTCCAAAAGAAATGATCAAAATATCACCATCCTGATCTGTGCGCCAAATATGTGTACCTATCTCCTGCAAACGTTTAAGAAGGACGGGATGTGGATGTCCATAATCATTCCCTTCTCCCACAGAAATCACCGTTTCGCGAGGATGAGTCACTTCTAAAAAATGCTGCGAAGTTGATGTTCCACTTCCATGATGAGCGACTTTTAAAATATCAATGGGAACGATCATATCTGCCCATAAATCTTCCTCTTCCTCAAACGGAGCATCTCCGGTCAAAAGAATCGACGTTTCTCCATAAATCAATTCAACGACGATCGAAGCCATATTCAAATTTTCCAACTTTGTTCCTGTAAGCGATTGATCAGGTGCGAGAATACGAAGGGAAATATTTTTTTCCAATGAAATTTCCATTCCGCTGTGAACGAAAATATGATTTGCATTTTCTTCTTTGACGACTTTTGAAAATACTTTATATGTTGGAGAGCTACTCAAGACCCCTGTTTCATAAACCGTCTCGACATCATATCGTTTCAACAGTTCCACAAATCCAGCCAGATGGTCTTCGTGCGGATGTGTAAGAAGAACATCATCAATCGTTCGATCCCAAGGAGACAACACAGATCCAAGTTTATTCAACACTTCTTGATCTGGACCGCTATCAATGAGTACTTGTCGACCCTCAGGAGTCTCCACAAAAATCGCATCTCCTTGACCCACATCAAACACCCACACACGCAATGGATGATGTTCTTCAAATAGGTTTGTTTTTGTTTCAGAAAAAAAGAGAAAGACAGCAAAAAAACACAAACCACTGAGAACGATGGTCATGCGTACATGATTGGAGAAACGTGTTAAACGTCGATGTCTTGTGCGCGAGGGCGATGTGAGAGCCATACAAGAAAAAAAGTGATTCCTCCAGCGCTTGTAATAGCAAACACTTGGGCAAATGGAATCTGTGAGGATGCAAATGGAAGCAATCCAAACCAATGAACCACATGCAAAACAATACTACTTAATCCAATCGCAGGAAGGGCAACAATACTTCCAAGACTGGAAGACAAAAATCCGACCCCAATCGCAAATGAACCGAACAACATCAGATACGGAATCCATGGGAGAATGAGAAGATTTACGATGGGAGCAATAAAAGAAAACGTTCCAAAATTCCAAAGAAGTACAGGGGTTGAAAGTGTGGTCGCGGCAAATGTTGCGGCTAATGAAGTACGTACACCGAATGTTTCTGGAACAAAACGAAACAGAGATTCAAAACGACTCGCAAGCAACACAAGCCCAATAGTTGCCGCAAAAGAAAGTTGAAACCCGACATCATCAAACAAAAGTCGTGGGTTCAAAAGAAGCATCACAACAGCCGTAAGAGCCAAAATATTTCGCATCGATGGTGTGCGCCCCCATCCGGTTCCGAGCATGGCCAAAAGAGCCATGATTCCTGCACGAACAACCGCAGCCGTTGCACCTGCAAGAAAGACATAAATAACAACAAAACCTGCAGCCACAGGAAGAGCCCGTTTCCGACCCAATGAACTCCGCATGAGCCAAAGCAAAAGGAGTTGGGAAAAAATTGCAACATTATATCCGGATGCTGCTGTCACATGCGAAACACCAACTCGCGAAAAATCTCCACGCAAATCTTCGGATAATGTTTGACTCCCTCCAAAAAGCAACCCAGAAACAAATCCTGCATGAGGCTCTGGTAAGACAAGAGCTAAGGTATCCAACATGGTCTGTTTACCCTGTAATAAAAAACGAGAAAAAGAAAAATTTTTTGCAGGACGAATATCAAGCTCCTGTGGATATGAACAAGTTGCAAGAATGCCGCGACTATTCAAAAAACGATCATAACGAAATCCAGGTTTTGATTCGGGAACTTGAATACGACACCGAAAGGCAAGTGTGTCTCCGGTCCAAACGGTTGGATAACGTGGAATACGTACAAGTAATTTTCCAAAAAGCGGTTCATCAGGTGTTTGAATGTTCACGAGTGTCACTTCTTGATTATTTGTACGTACAACCACTTCCCCTTGAATTTTTCCTTTGATCACTGTTTGACGACCACTAAGTTCCAAAAGATTGGGAATACCCGAAGGTGGAAAAGTTTGTCCAAATCGCAACCACCCAATAAGAAACGCAAATAAGATCCACAAAATCATTTTTCCGGTTCGAGAAGGAAAAATAAGAGCAGCAAAAAGAAAAAGATTCGCAAAAATCCAGAAAGGTATTTCAAATATTGGACGGTTCAAAAATGCAGCGAGTACAACCCCTCCAATAAACGAAAGACAAACCACAAAAAAGGATCGTGATGGAGATGCGACGATCCTTTTTACATATTCTCTGAAACCATTAGCCTGATGTTCCCACTCCTTCATATTGAAAGCCAAGTCCTGAGAGGTGCATGTCTGCAAGCAAATTTCGTCCATCAAAAATCAGTGGATTTACCATACGTTCACGCAACGTAGAAAATGAGACATCCCGAAACTCCTGCCAATCAGTGAGAACAACAAGTGCGTCAGCTCCTTCTGCTGCATCCATAGCTGTGGGAGCAAAGACAATATCATCAGAAAGCAATCCATGTGCACGCGTCATGGCAAACGGATCATACACGGAAATTTCAGCACCGCGCGCACATAATCGTTGAATAATATCCAGTGCTGCAGATTCTCGTATATCATCAGTCCCCCCTTTGAATGCAAGCCCCCATGCCGCGATTTTTCTTCCACGTACACTTCCGAGTCTATTTTCTATCTTGCGCAAAAACCAATCACGCTGATGATTATTCACTTCGATCACGGCTCCGAGTAATTTGAAATCATATCCATTCAAACCGGCAAGTTGATGCAGAGCGGAAACATCTTTTGGAAAACAAGATCCGCCATACCCAATCCCCGCTTTCAAAAAAGAAGGTCCAATACGCGGGTCAAGACCAATCGCATGGGCAACGGTTTGAATATCTGCCCCGACTCGTTCTGCAATACAAGCCATCTCATTGATAAAAGAAATTTTTGTGGCCAAAAAGGCGTTTGCGGCATATTTTATCAACTCAGCATTTTCGAGAGTGGTACATATTCGTGTCCCAGGAAGACCTGCATGCAAACGACCCATGACATCGTGAGTCGTATAATTTTCTGCACCAATCACAATGCGGTGTGGGGCAAAAAAATCTTCAAGAGCTTTTCCTTCACTTAAAAACTCAGGGACGGAAGCTACCTGAATACACCGACTTACATTCTCGCGTCCGATTGCAATCATTTTTTCCCGCACACAATCAAGAACTTTTCGATTTGTTCCAACAGGGACTGTGCTCTTGATAGCAACAATCGCTTCATGATCAAGACATTTCCCAATGTCATCTGCCACATGAAAAACCGCTCGCAAATCCACTTCTCCAAACGCGGTCGGAGGCGTGCCAACCGCAATCAAAAAAATCTCTGCCCCGTCTGCTACAGAATACAAATCCGTTGTAAACACAATACGTCCTTGTTCCTGCATCTCGCGTAGTAAATCCCGAAGTCCTGGTTCATAAAAAGGCACTTCACCCAAATCAAGTGCAGCAATTTTTGCTACATCTACATCAACACAAGCCACACGATGGCCGAGTTTTGCATACCCAAGACCTGAAACAAGCCCTACGTATCCGGTTCCAATCACAACAATATTCATAGTAAAAATATGGTAACAAACAAAAGAAAAATGGACAAAAAAATCCGATCATGGAGTCCGGACTTCATGATCGGATATAAGAAGTGAGACCATTAGATCTCCTTTCGTTGAGTAGCAGAAACAGCAAGCATAAGTTCTTTGATACTTTCACTAGCCACTGTTCCTTTTCTGAGCCAAGTGAGACGTGGAGTGTCCTCATCCAAAGACCGAGACTGACTTTTGAGTTTAAAGGTAAATCGATGACCTTTTTTCCAAAAACGAAATTCAGAGACTATTTCTTTTTCAAAAATGGCTTCGACGTCTTTCCACGGAAGATCTTCAGCTTCATCAGTGATTCTCCAAGCCTGTTCCTCAGTCACATGTTCAGGATTCGGTTGTGCAAGAGAGGTCTCTGCTTGAATTTCAAGAAACAAGAAAGCTTCATAAAGCCGTCGAGACACCGCACGATGATAGACACGATCTTTGTTGTTTTTTATACAAACAACAAATCCATTTACATCAGGGAGAATTGAAATCCAAAACTTTCTCTTAAGATATTGTAGAACGTGTTCCATTCCCAACATTTTTGGATCTGACATTTCTCTTTCTCCTTGTTTTTTAAGAGAACAACAGCTCTAAAACTAAAGAAAACTAACCACAAAAATCATTTTTGGTCAAAAAAATCTCTTATCCATGTTTTATAAAACAAATTGTTACAAGAAATTGACAAAAAAATAATTTTATGATAGACTAAATAAACCATTACGTTTTGTTTTTGTGTTCCTGGCCAAACAGGCCACCAACCATCATTGAGAAGGAGGTACCTTGTGGGGTACTCTACAAGTTACGACAATGTTAGATTAGTATCCGGTCCCAACAAAGATGTTGTTCGGGATATGGTCTTCTCGGGGAGCTCATCCCTTTTGAGCTTTCAAGGAATGTATGTTGATCGGGACGACAACCCGATCACTGGCGATATCTTCACATTTGAAGTGAAGATAAACAGAATAGAATTCGAAGACTTCGGAGATGGGTTCCAAGGTTTTTCTTTCGAGGGTCGTGATCCTAAGAAAAAAGATTGGGAATCCAAATTCGAGGGAAGTGTATATTTTGGAGAGCAGTTCGGTGGTCAGACCACCCACACCACGACCGAGCGTGGGTGAATGCCAATCTCACCGCATTCTGCGGGGGGCGAAAAAATCGCTTTCTCGGATGCGGTTTTTTTGTTTGAATTTACATCAGAAGTCTTCCAAATTTGCCCGTTCAAAAAACTCATGATATGCTCCTTTGTCTCGTTCTTTTCAAGGCCAAAAAATTCAGGAGAAACATCATGCAAAAACCGTACATCGGGATTACAGATTTTATGAATGCTTCTCAGATCAAATCCATGTGTGATGTTTTTATTGCCCATGGTGGACTGGGGCTTCAATATCGACTCATGGTCGGAGTGATGATGAGTTACAAAACTCTCCATGAAATACCATCACGATGGAATCGAATATTTCCGAAAAAAGAAGATATTTCAGAAATCTTTGTACCCCACCCAGTACTCATGAACACTCTTCATTATGCTGACTACACAGGAACAGACATCGCATCAAGTTTGGAACAAGCAACGCTTTATGGCAATCCATTCATGAATGCGTTGCAACTCGACATGATTTGGCCTGATCCGGAAATCATCCGAGAGTATAAAGAGAGGCACCCAAACATCGAGATTGTTTTGCAAACAGGAAGAGATGCATTGGAGATCATTCAAAAAGATCCAGAACGATTTGTAAAAAAAATCGATACATATGGAGATGCTCTCGACTTTATTCTTCTGGATTGCAGTATGGGCGAAGGCCGCGGAATGAATGCATCTTTTCTTGCACGTTTTGTCCGTGCGTTAACCGAAGCAAAACCAATGATTGGAATTGCAGCTGCAGGCGGACTCGGACCCGACAGCATACACTTGGTTGAACCGCTTATTCGTGAATTTCCCAGGCTCAGCATTGATGCGCAAGGTCAGATGCGCTCAAGTGGAAATACTATGGATCCAATTGAATGGGATCGGGCAGAAATCTATCTTGAAAAAGCCATTGCCCTTTTTCGGAAACATAAACCACATCCTCTGATATGGTAAAACCGTCGACAATAACTGTTGACGGTTTTTTCTTACAACGGATAAAAATTTGTTTTCAGTAAATTTTGAATAGGAATGAAAAGGGGCTGAGGTAACTCGTTCCAATCAAACCAATCCCATCCGTTACACTTTTCCGGTTCCATGTTTTTTACTTCACCCGCATCATAATCAGACAACATATAAATCGTAATGTAATGTTTCCCTTCCTCTTGAAAAATATCATTTGTTACCGTACCAAAACGAATATTTTTTATCGTGACACCAGTCTCTTCCATTGTTTCACGCACAGCACACATATCCCAAGATTCATTGAATTCCAAATGTCCTCCTGGAAGACTCCAAGAACCTTCTCCATGTGCTCCCTTTCTTTTACCCATGAGAATTTTTCCATCTTTTAAAACAAAAACCCCAACTCCAACCTTTGGTCTTTGATCAAAATCTGTCGTCATATTTTTATTTTACAACCACGTTTAACAAACGTTCTGGAACATACACAATTTTCACAATCTTTTTCCCTTCCACAAACCGCTGCACATTTTGATCAGCTAATGCTCGTTCACTCACTTCTTCTTGAGAAAGTTCTGGAGAAATATGAATGGTTGCACGTAATTTTCCGTTTACTTGAATGGCAATTTCAATCATGTCATCTTTGGCAAGCTCTGGATTACATACAGGCCAGGATTCAACAAAAATAGAGGTTCCATGACCAAGTTGTTCCCAAATTTCTTCCGTCACATGCGGAGCAAATGGAGCAAGCAACTGCAAGAGAATCTCATATTCTTCGCGCGAAATTGTTTCCTGTTCTTGTAACAAATTCGTTGTACTCATGAGTTCTGCCACAGCTGTATTGAATGCAAAAGCTTCTGTATCTTCATCTACTTTTTTTATGGCTTTATGTATACGACGCATGACATCCACATCTGAAACATCTCCTATTTTTTCTTTTAATCCCCACACTTTTTCTAAAAACCTGCGTACACCCACAATTCCTTTTGGATCCCATTGAATGGAATCTGCAAATGGTCCCATAAACATTTCATAGGTACGCATGGCATCCGCTCCATATTCGGTAACAACATCATCTGGGTTAATGACATTTCCACGAGACTTGCTCATTTTTTGTCCATCAGGTCCGAGAATCAACCCAAGACTCGCAAGTTTATGGAATGGTTCTTTGAAATCAATCAGTCCATGTTTGTGAAGCACGTGCGTAAAAAATCGTGCATAGAGTAAATGCATGACTGCATGCTCTGCTCCACCAACATATAAATCCACTGGACACCAATATTTCATCTTTTCCGCATCAGAAAAATAGGTCTCATTTTTTGGATCTGGATATCGCAAAAAATACCAACTCGAATCTACAAATGTATCCATGGTATCTGATTCACGTCGTGCAGATGCGCCACATTTTGGACAACTCACTTCAT
This sequence comes from Candidatus Uhrbacteria bacterium GW2011_GWC2_41_11, assembly GCA_000996355.1. GTDB lineage: Bacteria > Patescibacteriota > Patescibacteriia > UBA9934 > GWF2-40-263 > UBA10014. Next base: position 66,645 of record LCAH01000004.1, on the reverse strand, counting down.
GAAACGAAACAGATCGCGCAAGTGGGGATTCCCCTGTTGGACGAAAATCTACATCGTCTGGCAACAAGACAGGTAAATCTTTCAGAGGAACCGGAACCATACCACAAGACTCGCACCAAATCACAGGAATAGGTGCGCCCCAATATCGTTGTCGAGATACGAGCCAGTCGCGCAAATGATATTGCGTCACATGCGAACCATGACCTGTAGATGCAAGAGCATCAACGATTTTTCGTTTTGCATCTTCATTTGTGATGCCATTAAACTCCCCTGAATTTACTAAGATTCCAGAACCTCCATACGATTCGTCTGTGGTATGAATTCCCTCCTCGAGCATCATAGAAGCGATAACCTGACGAATGGGAAGTCCGTATTTTTGTGCAAAAAGAAAATCACGTTCATCATGGGCAGGAACCCCCATGACCGCTCCTGTGCCATAGGTCGCGATGACATAATCTGCAATCCAGATAGGAATTTCTTCCCCTGTAAATGGATGGCGTACGACAGCACCAATCGGTGTTCCTGTTTTTTCTCGTTCAAGCATGGTGCGTTCAAGTTCACTCTTTTTACGCGCCTCATCGCGATAGACAACAACTGCATCTCGATAATCCGGATGAGTAAGTGCATCCACAAGTGGATGTTCAGGAGCAAGAACAATGTAACTCACCCCAAACAACGTATCCGGACGTGTGGTAAAAACAGGAATAGAAAATTCTTTTGTCTCTTCTTCTTTTGGATCATCTACATTCGCATGAAATCCATGAAAAGTAATTTCCGCTCCTTCGGAACGACCAATCCAATTGCGTTGCATGGCTTTAATTGATTCTGGCCAATCTAATCCATCAAGTTCTTCTAAAAGCGAATCTGCAAATTTGGTAATGCGAAAAAACCATTGAGACATTTCTTTTTGAATCACAACATTCTTGCATCGTTCGCATGTCCCATTTACAACCTGTTCATTTGCAAGCACAGTCTGACACGCATCACACCAGTTCACAGGAGCACTTGCTCGATAAGCCAAATCTTTTTCAAGCAAAAAAAGAAAAAACCATTGCGTCCATTTGTAATACTCTGGATCACAGGTAGCAATTTCACGCGACCAATCATACGAGAGACTCATGCTTCGAATTTGACGTTTGAATGTTTCAATATTCTTTTTTGTAGTTTCGCGCGGATGAATGCCAACCTTGATTGCGTAATTTTCCGCTGGTAATCCAAAGGCATCCCAACCCATTGGATGAAGAACATTATATCCTTGCATGCGCCGCTTTCGCGAAATCAAATCAGTGGCAATATACCCTTTTGGATGACCAACATGCAGTCCCGCTCCTGAAGGATACGGAAACATATCGAGTGCATAAAACTTTTTGTCTTTTTTTTGCGGATCCTCGGATGCACGCCAAGATTCCCCCCGTTCCCAGCGTTCCTGCCATTTTTTCTCAATGAATTGATGATCGTAAGGCATATAAACAAATGAAACTTTTCCAGCTGATCATAGCAAAAACAAAGAAAAAGAGCGACTAACCCTTTATCTGAACCTTTGACCATTTTTCTTTCCAATTCTTTTTTTCGGTACGCCTACGAAATTCCTCAAGCTTCTTTTTAAAGACAGGAGTCGGACGAATAATCATTTGCAAGAGATCATCTGCTCCATGAGGAGTTTGAAATAAAACTTTTTCAGATTCATCAAGAGTCACAGCAACAGCTGTGGCTGTTTCTGGCCAGTGAGCAATCGCATCCAGCGATGAAACATACGGATCATCTCCATTCACAACATGCATGCGTGCCATATTTTTTACAGACCATTTTCCTGTTGGATAAATATTTTCTAATTGATGTTCATATATTTTTTCCTGATCTTCCAAAAGATTCGCTGGATCAAAATACACAACATCAATATCTCCAGGAGGAACACATCCTTCACCTTGAAGCATATCCCAAATTTTATTTCGAATAAACCCAGCCCCAATCCACCAATCTGGAAGTTGAAGAGTATAAACAGCACGAAGAACCTTCATCATACATTCATCCTCTTCAATAATATGTACAATATCTATTTTCTGCATAAAAAATTTTCATTCACAACAATTATTTTTTATTCAGAATAACAAAAATTGAAAAAATAGTTAGACTCTTGCATCTCATACATTTTTATGATGTACTCGACGCAGTTCTTCTACAAAATCTCATACAAAAGGAACAGGTCATGCCAAATTTCTTTATTTCTGAAGTAGATGAAAAAGGATTAAAACAAACATCCTACACAGTCCTTTGTGAAGATTTAAAAGCCGCCATGATTCATCTCATTCAAAAATATCATAACCAACCTTTCTTTTCACCTATAACATTTTTGGTTGTTGATGAAAAACAGTGTGTATGGAACATCGAACTTTCGCAAGATGATTTCATAATCACCTCTGACCAATCATTGATCCCTGATTGGAAAGAAATTATACAAAAAACGTGGAACAGCTTCCGCAAACAGCACAAAAAAGGCTGGAAGTATGTTGGTGGGGGTGTATGGTTGGGTTAAAAAACGACATTCGAGTCTTTTATTCTCTGACTCGAATTTTTATTTTCCCAAAAGTCGTAAGGATATTTCTATTTGTCGGATCGTGTAAATCAAATCCTCATCACTTTTTCCCTCTTTTCGAAATTTTTGATACGACTCCATCAATGATCTTACATACATCAAAACCTTTTCCATTCGTTCCTCACTCTTTGCTTCAGAATGACTTTTCAAAGAGCCTTCTGTCTCATGAACTTCAGCCCACCTTTGAATCGCCTCATCTATGGACGAACTTATTCTTCTTGCTCGTTCGATAGCTTCAGCAGAGCCAGGTCTACCGTAAACTTTTTTTGTTTCTACGATACGTTTTATTTGAGCAAATGTTCTGTCTAATTGTTCTCCGATCGCTGTTGCAAATTCTGTTGGATCTACATATTGAGTAACGAGAGCAATCCCTTCTGTCCACTCTTTTTCTTTTCTTTGACGCCAGGAAATACCACCTTTTCCATAACCAATCCAATTATGATATCGGAAATCTAAATTTTCTCGTTCTTTTATAAAAGAGGTGAGCTCATCTTGAAGTTGGTGTAATTGTTTTCTCTTTGTCTCAGTCAATCGTCTTTGACCTTCTGTTTTGGAAAGACTTAATTTTTGTTTTTCTTCTTCACTCTTTTTCTCCTCAATTTTTTCCAATACTATTCTCCGTTCTTCTTCAAAACAATGATAGTATGGTTCATTGAATAATGTGACTTCTTCCTTTTTCTTTTCTCTATTTTTCCATAAAACATCCAACAATCTCGTTATTTCTTGTTTGATGTCTCCTTCCTGAAAAAAAGTTTCTATCCTCTCTCTGAATTCAGCAACATAAAATAATTCACCTAAACAATGTTCCATGAATTTTTCTCGCGTCTCTGGGTCAAAACTCGCAACCATTTCTTCTAGGCTTTTCTTATTATCTTCGAAAGATTCGGTGGGTTCTCTTTTGATTTCGGAAATAATTCTTTCTTGAACAGATTTTGGAACTGCTTGAAAAAGTTCCTGGATACTCTCAGGGAATCCTTTCATCTCTTTTAGCTCTATTCGAGCTGTCTTTGGTTCCGTCTCCTTCCCAGAAAAACGAGTAAGACCGTCCATACATGATAAGTCATCCTAAAAATTCATCGAAATAAATCCTCTTTTTTTATCTTCGCTATGGCAAAAAGATAGATAATTTCCAAAATTCCAGCTGTGTTTAAAAGAAGGAGAGCTATAAACCACCGTGGTTCTTTTCGTTTTGCCGCATGCCAAAGAGCCAGACCTCTCCAAAAAAAAGACCAAAGGATAAGAAGGACGAATGTAAACGACATACCTCCGCCGAATCCTAATCCCCATTGTTCAAATCCGTACATCATAGTGTGATATTTATAAATAATACCTTTATTATAGACGATTTTGCTCTTTAAACAAAAATATTCCACACTATGTTCGCAGTCTTTATTCCATCGACCCATTAAAAATTTATAATCAAATATTATGAATGAACTGAAACTCGGAAAGTATGGACATTACAAAGGCAAGGAATACGAAGTTATTGGTTTTGCTAGACATAGTGAAACATTGGAAGAATTAGTAATTTACAAAGCACTTTATCATTCTGAAGAATTTGGGGAAAATGCTTTATGGGCAAGACCAAAAAGTATATTCCTTGAAACGGTAAATATTGAGGGCAAAGAAATTCCTCGTTTTAAATATATTGGATAAATAAAAGCGAGTTGATAGTGCTTTTCTCCGCTAGCATTCCAAAAACTTTTAATATATTTGAGTATGCAAAATAACAACAACATCGATTTACGAAAAACATTTGATGAAGAAGCTCAGCTATACGATTTAATTAGGCCTCATTATCCTGCTGAACTTTTCGATACTATCGTTAAAACAGCCGATTTACAACCAGACTCGAAACTTGTGGAAATTGGACCCGGTACAGGCCAAGCAACAATACCCTTTGCTGAACGTGGTTATGAAATAATTGGTATTGAATTGGGATCCGCCCTTGCTGATGTCGCAAGTAAAAATACTGAAAAATATAATAAGGTAAAAATAATGACAGGAGCTTTTGAAGATGTTGAATTGCCACAGTCGACTTTTGATTTAGTTTATTCCGCAACTGCATTTCATTGGATAAAACCAGAAATTAAATTTAGTAGACCTCACAAACTTTTGAAAAATGGTGGCTATTTGGCCATCATAAACACCTGTCATGTTTCCGACGAAAAAGGAGACGAGTTTCTTTTAGCCTCACAGCCTATTTACAAACAGTATAAGCCAGGAGGAACATATGATGAAAATTTAAAATTCAGCCGTACATCAGAATTATCAACAGATAAAGTTGACGAAGAACTTTTTAAACAAGTTTTCTTCCAAGCCTTTCCGCTTGCGATTCAATACACCGCCAAAGAATATACTCAGTTGCTCAGTACTTACTCACCCCAAATTTCAATGGAATCGCAAAGTCGCGCAAATTTTATGACCGCAATTGAACAATTGATCAATGAAGAGTTCAACGGAAGCATAATGAAACATTTTGCAATAACATTAACAATGGCGAAAAAAAAATAATCGCAAATAAGACTGATTTTCTAAACTAATAATCCTATGACCAATGAAAAAATGGGGAATGAGTCACTCGAAATAAAACCAAAATCAACACCGAAAGCAATAAAAATTATGGAAGATGTTGCTACAAGATTCCGCATGTTGATCAATGAATCCGATGAAGCACTTAACCGTCGGAACAGAGAAGAGTATATATCCAAAAGTAGAGAGTCTGCCAACTTACTTATAGGATTATCGGATCAACTAAAAGAGGCTGTTAATGACTTAGATGAAAACACTAAATACTCTGTAATAAGACAAGTGGAGACGTTTGCATCAGTCGCTAAAAGATTATTAGATTCTCATAGCTTTGCTGGTATGAGTGCCATTCTTAATACTAAAGGAGATAGAATAGACGATAGAAATGATCTCGAAAAATTAATCGATAAACTTAGGCAACGAAATTAATGATTTTTTCATTACATCATATAACAACGTGTACGTGACTCGATTAAGGCCTCCGCCTATATATGGCGCAATGATAAAAAACATCTAACCTTACTTATGCGTATACAGCATTTATTTTTTCTAGGTGCACTAGGTCTTGTATTGACCGGTGCTGGTTGTCTCAACACCGACCAACAACCAAGTGAACAAGCTATCTCCTATGTCACCTACAGCAATCAGGAGACTAATATTTCTTTCGATGTTCCTACCGGCTCAACACTGCGTGATGGAGTAAATGGTTTTGAGGATGTGTGGAAATTCCAATACGAGGAGGATAGCTACGTCGTCTCATTCAACCAATTCAAGGAAGGTGCGGCAATCTATGCGGGTTGGGATGACCCTAGACCAACTGGAGCACCAGAAGTACAAGTGGAACGACTCGACAGTAAAACTATCTATTCATTAAAAGGTATGGCATCTACTGAGGTGTATTTCACCAACGAGACGCCCACAATAAGCATCAGTGTTTCAAAGTATGAGGGAGAGGGGTTAAACGGAGAAGTGTCCTCAAGCGAAGATGCAGTTTTCCAGCACCTTGTCGATTCGATGAAAATGGACGATGAAAAGGTATTTTAATGGCCGGTGAAAAAACTGAAACAAAGTTTCCAATGCGGAGTCATTTTATTATTGGACACATCCCTATCGGTCGCCTCACTTACGTCAGTAAGTGCGTTGCACGATAAGAAATTGTCCTGGCGGTGGCAATGTCCCGATGTTTGAACCGAAAAGGTGGTTCAAATTCAAGGATATTGATAAAAGTATACAGGAATTAAGGCGTATCTTCAAGATCCACCCTGAATGGTTTGAGACACCAAAACCAAAGTCAGATAAAGGAAAAAATGAGGTGGATTATTTTGGAGTATAAACATATTCTTTTTTTACTTTTGCATACAAATTTTTCTGAAAAGCAAAGAATATTGAACGAATACTATCTACGCTTCCAAGCGATTGTTCTGCGTTTGCAATTGCGTGATATTTCAAATTGAGCAATACCGGTAATTTTTCTTCGTCCAGCTCCTCAACTCCTTTTTCTTCGTATTTAGACAATACAAAATCCAAAAATTCTTTTTGCTTTTCATCTAGTCCTTTAAAGATTTTGTCTTTTGATTGCTCCACTCTTTGTGTTCTTGAGATTGGCTGTGTTAAAAATGATACATAAGTCAAAACATCAAAAAGATCGCTTTGCTCGGCATCAATCATCTTTTGCAGTGTTTCCAATTCGTCTTTGCCAAAACCTTTTTCAGCAATACTATCCAAAAATGCTTTTCTGGTCGTTGGATTTGACCAAATTTTTCGGAGTTCTTCTTCGCTCTTGAAAAATTCCGGCATAGCTCCAAACATATTATCCATAAACTCTTGAATCGAAATTGGTTTTCCGTCCGCGCTATAAAATGAAGTCGAAATCATGTGTTGAATTTCACGCTCTTTTCCATCACGCAATTTTATTTTCAGTTTTTTCTTTGGTGGATTCTCACACTCGCAAGGGTCTTTTCCGCAAACAGGGCATATTTTGGGCGGTTTTTCGCATACACAAGGGCTTTGTCCGCAAACATTACAAACGCGCGGTGGTTTTACTTCGCAAATACAAGGATTTTGACCGCATTTTGAGCAGGCTTCCTCTATTGGCTCGCCGTCCCATTCTGGATCAGAAAAATGTTTATACGCGTCCACAAAATCATAAATGGTAAAATATTCCTTGCCGTCAAAAAGCCTCGTTCCGCGACCGATAATCTGCTTAAATTCAATCATAGAATTAACCGGTCTCATCAAAACAATATTGCGGATATTTCGCGCGTCCACGCCGGTAGAAAGTTTTTGCGAAGTTGTTAAAATAGTGGGGATTGTTTTTTCATTGTCCTGAAATTCGCGCAGAAATTGTTCTCCGCGCGCGCCATCGTTGGCAGTTACTCGGACGCAATAATTCGGATCTTTGCTTTCTTTCATCTGATTTACTAAATCACGAACCGCCAAAGCATGATTTTGCGTAGCACAGAAAATGATCGTTTTTTCATTTTGATTTATTTCATCCAAAATAATTCGCACCCTTTTGGCTTCGCGTTCTTTGATAACAATAATTTTGTTGAAATCCGGCTCTTCATAGATTTTGCCTTCTTCTACTTCACCCTCAATAATCTGGTCGTCCGAGGTATAAACATAATCGTCCAGCGTAGTTTTAATCCTTTTGACTTTAAAAGGTGTCAAAAATCCATCATTTACGCCCTCTTTGAGCGAATAAGTATAAATCGGTTTGCCAAAATATCGGTAAGTATCCACATTGTCTTGTCGTCTTGGTGTGGCAGTAAGACCGAGTTGAACAGCGGGAGAAAAATAATCTAAAATACCGCGCCAGTTGCTTTCGTCGTTCGCACCACCTCGATGACACTCGTCAATAATAATAAAGTCAAAAAAGTCTGCCGGATAATCGCCAAAATACGGCGTTCCGTCCGGACCGCTCATAAAAGTTTGAAAGATTGTAAAATAAACACTTCCGCTCATCGGCACTCCGCCCTTTTTGCGAATATCCAGCGGGTTGATTCGTACCAGCGCATCTTTATCAAAAGCAGAAAATGCATTGAACGCTTGATCGGCTAAAATATTTCTATCTGCCAAAAATAAAATTCGCGGTCTTCGCGCGCCATCTCGTTTCAAATTCCAGCGAGTTTGAAAAAGTTTCCACGCTATTTGAAAAGCCACGGCGGTTTTTCCGGTTCCGGTCGCCATTGTTAAAAGTAGTCTGTCTTTTTCTTCAGCCACTGCATTTAAAACATTATTGATGGCAATTTCTTGATAATAACGTTTGCCATATTCGCCTTCATTTGGGACACTCGCAAATTTTTCTTTCCATTCGTTCCAGTCTGCAAAAGTTTTGTTCCAAAGTTCGTCAGGGGTTGGGAAATCGGCAATCTCGCCTTCCTCGCCGGTTTTCATGGATATGGCATAAATCTCTCTGCCGTTGGTAGCGTATGTATAATCAATATGCAATTTTTCGGCATACGCTTTTGCTTGCACCACTCCTTCGGTGACAGACAAACTCTCCGCTTTGGCTTCTATCACGCCAATCTTTTGATTTTTATATACCAAAATATAGTCGGCAATCTCCGGCTTACTTCTTGTTCCCCCTGTTTGGATTTTGCCGTCAGTAATGCGAAATTCGCGCAGAACTTTTGACCCTTCGACATCACCCCAACCACTCGCTTTGAGTTTTGGATCAATATATTCGGCCCTTGTTTCTGCTTCGTTCATAAAATTAATTCTTATCTATGAAAATATCCAAATATTTTCTATACACATAAGATTGACCATATTTTTTGTCTTTATCTTTTGGAGTAAGAATTCCTTTCTGGATAAATCGATCAATGACAGTTTGCGCTCCGGCACGGGTAAATCCAGTCCATTTTTGAACAATGGCATTATTTATAATCGGCTGACCATATAATTTTGGCAAAACCACTATCGCGCTTTCAGATGCTCTTTTTCCAAAAGTTTGAATTTTTCTCATATCTTCCTCACGCAAGGTCGTAATTTTACCTACAATATCAATTGCTTCATTTGCTATCTCAATCACACCATCCAAGAAAAATTCTATCCATTCCGAAACATCTACCTCTTCACCTTGATAGGAGGCCAATTTTTCATAGTAAATTTTTTGATGTTTTTTAAAATAAGAAGATAGAAATAAGACCGGTTTTTCCAAAAATCCTTCTTTCCATAAATAAAAAATGATTAACATTCTCCCTGTTCTTCCGTTACCGTCTAAAAATGGATGAATCGTTTCAAATTGAGCATGGATAAGACCCGCTTTTATTGCAGTGGGAGTTGAGTCTTCTTTATTAAAGAATAATTCAAAATCATTCAAGGCTTTGTGCATTTCATCTACTGGCGGAGGAACAAAACGAGCATTATCTGGCCGCGTGCCGCCTATCCAGTTTTGGCTTTTTCGAAATTCTCCAGGATCAGAAAAATGTGTTGCTCGCGCTTTTTGCATTAATTTTCCATGAAGTTCTCTGACAAATCTTAATGCCATCGGGAAATTATCTGCCGTGATTCTTTTTATTCCATAATTAAGAGCGTTTATATAATGCAAAATGTCATCAACATCTTCTGGAGGATTATCATTAATTTTTACTTCTGCTTCTATCGCGTCAATCATTGTTGCCCTTGTTCCTTCAATTTGACTGGAAGAAGTGGCATCTTTTCGTAGGTACATAAGCAGGAAAAAATCTGCATCAGGAAGAAGCTTTGTAATGCCATCTAATTTACCAAGAAGACGAGTAGCCTCATTGTTCTTTTTGAGAATTTTGGGATCAAAATCAAAACCGGCCTTTGGTGGAAAAGAATTGGGAATAAAAGCCTTAAAGCCTTCTTTTTGTTGAATATTCTTCCCTATTTCAACTTTTGGCATAACTTGTATCTATCTTATTTATAATGTATACAAAGTATACCAGTTTGTATCTTTTAAGTCAAACAATATATACAAACTTATAATTCCCCATTAAAGGCACGTTTCAAGACTGATTTTTTCAGTTCATCCAAATCCGCCAGCTTTTGCTTATAAATCGCTTCTAGCTTTTTGGTTTCGGCAGAAAGAGCATCAAGTTTGGCGACGATGGATTTTTGTTCGTCTAATTTTGGTAATTGAATTTTAAAATCTCTTAAATATCCTAAACCAACAAATTTTTGAGTTGTTCCCTTGGCTTCACTCATTATTTTATCAATAACAAATTTTGAATCTAAAAAGTACTTAAGAAAATAGCTGTTTTGTTCTTTTGGTATTTTAAATAGAGCAACATTTTTTATAGCAAAGTCTGGTTCTGTCTTAATCACAACAGGACTGCCGATTGTTCCAATCATTGCAAACAAGATGTCTCCTTTGTGCACTTTGCTTCGTTCATTAATTTTATCGTAATCCTTTTCTGAGATGTACTTGATTTTTTGATAATCTAATTCATCTCTTTTGAGATTTTTTGAAGTAATCAAAGCATATCCTACTTTCTGATATTTAGGCGAATCATGCGTTCCGTCACGGACATCGTAAACATCGCCCAATCTTTTTTTCTCCCAATCCTTGCCCGGATTCGCAAAAACACTCTGCAAATATGATTCAAAAAGTTCTTTGGCATTTTGGAGATTTTTTTCCGCATTTTCTTTCGCTTTCGCTGTATCCTCAAAAACCTCATCCAAAATCTTCACAATGCGGTGTTGTTCGGGGAGAGACGGAAACGAAACATCTATTTCTTTTAATAAACGATAGTGTCTGGCATATCCTAAACTTTTTAAATCAACACTTTGTAAAAAGAAGTAAAAAAACCTTGAATCTAAAATTTCTTTTGGTTGTAATATTTTTACGCCATCAGCACCTAAAACAAAGTCAAAGTCCACATACTTTAAAACTTGAGTGTGATCACCAAAAATCACAACTGGCTTTTTGCATTTGAATAAATCTTTTTTGTCATCCCAATATCCGTTTATATCTTCTGACTCTTGAGAAATAATAGGAAAAAGTCCAGATTTCAAAAAATCTTTTCTTTGGATTTTGCTTGTATAGACAACTTTATCTAAACAATCCTCAAAATTTTTTGTTTGCCAGTTAGTTTTCATTTATTTTATTATCAATTATATCCAATAGCTTGACAAATTCCTGTGTATCAAGAAAGTAGTTAGGATAAAGTTTTTTAAGATTATCCATGTCATCAACCGAAACCAACACAATCTCTATATTTTTGTTATTAAGATATTTCTTTTCTAATTCAGAATATTCATTGTTTGCTTGATCAAGCTTTGACTCTGAATATCTTCGCACACTAAGGGTTTTATCTTTAAAATTTAAGGAAATTAGATAATATTTACCTTTCTCCTGTTTACTTTCTTGTGCTGAGATTTGCGTTACAATAGAAAAACCTCGTAATTTGTCTCTTAATTTTAATACATTTATTCTCGCTGAAGTTGTTTTAAATAAATCTTCATTGAATTCATTATTCTCAATTAAAATAAAAACTTTGCTAATCTCTTTAAATAACTCAAGTAATTCAGCGTCACCAAAACTTTGTTTAAGTGGTTGTCTAAGGTAAGTGCCGATTACTTCAACGGCAGTAGCCCACGCATGGTGAATTTTTGTTCTTAATTGAACTTCAATGCGACACTGTGCATTTAGAGGAACTTTTTTATCATACTTGTATATCAAATGTATACTCCGATAGCCACTTTCTTTTGGAAACTTTACATAGTCTGTTTCTTTCAAAAAGGTGGATTTAAAAGCTATTTGATTTTCTCCCTTTCTTATAGAGTCTCGTAATTTATATAGTTGTTGTAAGTCCGAGACAACGGCTCTGAGACCACCCACATCTTGCATCTGAGACAAAGACATGTTCTTTTGAATTTTCAATTTATTCACAATAGAAGGGGCTCTTTTTAATCTTTGTGATATTAGAAGATCTCCTGAAATGTTTTTTGCCTTCCTATTTAATGACATCCTGAAAACAATAAGTGGATGGTTGTGTACTGATCTAAAGTTTTCAAGTATTTCAATTGCCTGATCTTGATTGATTTTTAAATCTGGTATTCCAGCCAGAACATTTCCAGCTTTATCTATATCATTCTTTGAATGCTTTAGTGTTGCTTTCATAATAATTTTTTAATGTTATCCAAAATCTCCCCGTTCTCCCCATCCAACTTCCTCATCTCCTCCAAAATCTCTTTTGACTCTCTTAAAACCACCTCGTCATTTTTATTCGGATTTTTTACCGATAAATCAAAAGTATTTTGATCAACATTTTTCACATCTATTGACCATGAATTTGTGCTGTCCGCCTTAGTTTTTTGTAACTCCACAAATTCCACCAAATCGTTTTCGTTTAAAGGATTACCCTTGCCGAGATTACGCGTGAGATTAAGTTGATAAAACCAAACCTTTTTCGTTGGCGCGCCTTTTTCAAAAAATAAAACAACAGTTTTTACTCCCGCGCCTTGAAAGGCGCCTCCGGGCAAATCCAAAACCGTGTGCAGATTGCAATTTTCCAAAAGCAATTTTCGCAAACTGACTGAAGCGTTGTCGGTGTTGGAAAGAAAAGTATTTTTAATAACAATACCCGCTCGCCCACCAGCTTTGAGAATTTTGATGAAATGTTGCAAAAACAGAAAGGCGGATTGGCGATGACGAGATCATAACGGTCTTTTTCTTGAATATCCGCCAAGTTTTCCGACAAAGTATTTTTATGTTTTATATTCGGCGTTTCTATGCCATGCAAAATCATATTCATCACACCGATAATATATGGCAAAGTGATTTTTTCTTTGCCAAAGAAAGTTTTTGTTTGCAAAACATCCCATTCTTTGGAACTTAATTTTTCGCGCTGCTCTGTCAAATAATTAAAGGCCTCCACCAAAAATCCAGCACTTCCACAAGCTCCGTCATAAATAGTTTCGCCAAGATTTGGATCAACAACTTTGACAATCGTTTTAATCAGCGGACGAGGGGTATAATATTGCCCACCATCACGACCAGCATTGCCCATGTTTTGTATTTTGCTTTCATAGAGATGGGAAAGCTCGTGTTTTTCTTCGTTAGTTTGAAAATGAAGTTTATCCACGATGTCCAAAATATTTCGCAAGGAATACCCACTCTGAATCTTATTTTTGAGCTCATGAAAAATTTCTCCAATTTTATTTTCAATAGTGTTGGAATCTTCAACTCTAAATTTTTTCAAATACGGAAAAAGCTTGTTATTAACAAAATCTTTCAAATCGTCACCATCCATCGCTTTATGATGATCAATTTTTCCGTCAGCAGTCTTGGGACATGCCCATACTTGCCAGCGGAATTCAGGCGATAGAATATATTTGTATTTTTTCCCAGCCAAGCGCGCGCTTTTTTCTTTGTCTTTTTCCAAATCATCCAGATATTTCAAAAACAAAATCCACGAAGTCTGCTCAATATAATCAAGGGCACTCCCAGCATTATCCGCCCGCAAGATATCATCAATATTTTTTAATGCTTGTTCAAACATATTTTTATTTTATTAAATCCTCAACTTTAACATCTAAAGCCTTTGCGATTTTTTGCAAAGTTTCAATGGTGGGATTTTGATTTTCGTTGAGTTCTAACTTGGCAATAGTATTCAAAGAAATATCTGCCAATTTAGAAAGTCTATCTTGCGAGATGCCTCTTTGTTCTCTTAATTTGCGAATGTTTTTACTGATGGTAGACATAATTTATCTTTACTAAAATAGATTGATTATATTATGTACCTTATTCAAAAAAATACAAAAAACCGACTTCTCTAAGAAATCGGCTTTTTATTGTCCAAAAACCCTTATTTTGCTTCGGTTCAAAGTTGGTAATATGGCGGGCCACTCGAGTTCAGTACCAAATTTAGGCGAAGTTTTGAAGGGGTTTTGAAAGGTTTGTCCATTAGCGAATTTGAGGCAAGTAAGTCGGGCGGGCTACTTACTTACCTTCTTTCACAACTTTATAGTGAAGTTGAATTTCATTTTCAGACAACGTCCTCTGTCCAAGTAGCTTCAGATTGCGTTCAAAATCTTGACCTTTAAAAAGAGGAATGCCCTTGCCGATGACCACTGGTTCAATGTCGATATACATTTCATCTATAAGATTGTCGGCGAGAAATGACGCATTAAGAATTCCACCACCCGCAACAATCACTTCCGGAAAGTCGGACAAAACTTCAATGGCTTCTTGCGGCGTGCGAGCAACGATATGTCGTGAGTCGATCAGTTCAACGTCATTATGTGACACGACAACCAACTTGGCATTTTTGAATTCTTGAAACTCCGGCTGTTTGGTAAGGATGTAATATGTTCTTCTGCCTACAATGAGACACCCGGCCTCACGCACAATTGTGCAGTAGCTATCCGCCTCTTCTTTGGTGAGCCAGCTTGTCTCGTCGTCCGTTCCGGCAATCATTCCGTTCGCAGTGATGGCAATGTAGAGAATGACTTTCATACGTTCATAACTTTAGCATAACAAAACAACCCAGCGAAGGGTTGTTTTGTCTTGGATCAAGCCACATCGGTCGCCCCGCTCGCCCTGAGGCACTTGGGTCTTCCGATACGACGTAATCCTGGCGGTGTACGCGGGTTAAGTACCAAGATTATAGGGCTCTTTCAAGAGGTTTTCAACGATATTGGTTTGGGCATTTTTGAGGCATGTGGGTCGCGAAGTTTCAGTAAAAAATGGTCAGCACGCGCCACCAAGAATAATTATTTCTGCCACTCAAATTGTTTACCACCCTTGCGTAACAAAAGTGCTGTTGAGGGCAGCACCTCATTTCTTAAAACCATAGCCAAAGCGGATTTAATACCAAACACACACCGATCATCCGGAAGCTCAGCAATGTCTTCATTAGTCATCCATTGTGCAGTTATTCCCTCCTCTAGCACCACGACAGCATCAGCTGCCACACGAACAGAAAAATACATAAGCACCGAATGATTTCGATCCCAGGTGTTTACAACTAGTTGCAAAAATGACATCGGTTCGCATACCATTCCAGTTTCTTCCAGTACTTCGCGAAGCAGTGCATCAATAGGAGTCTCACCCGGTTCAATGTGACCACCCGGCAAATTATATTTTAATTCTCCAACATCGTTTTTTTCTTCAAATACAAGGGCACGATCATCACGAATAATAATGGCGCTCGAAATTAATTTTCCAGTTTCAATTGAAGGCATAAAAATTGTCCTGGCGGAGAGAGAGGGATTCGAACCCTCGCGCCGGGAAAACCCCGACCTACAGGTTTAGCAAACCCGCCCCTTCAGCCTCTTGGGTACCTCTCCATATATTTTCACCTTTCAAATAACCGAATACTTTTGCTATTTTTCCTCTTCCAACACCACTTTTCAAATACAATTCTCTTTTTCGAGCTTGAGTATACGTTTCAAAATGTTCAACGCAGACAACTTTCCAAGGACTTCCAAACTTTGTCGATTTTACTCTTCCTTCATTATGACGTTTCAAACGGGATTCAACAGTATTTTCTCTAGAAGAACCAATATAAAATCGATTTATTTTTGGACTAAACAGAAGATATATCAAAGACATACGATTCTTTCTGTAAGTAAACTCGCCCCTTTCCGCCTCCGTTTCTCTCCGGCGGACCCGCAGCCTCTTGGGTACCTCTCCGCGCGCAAAAAGCATATCGGAAACAAGCAAAGGAAGCAAGCCTCAAAGGTTATTCCCCTCCGCGACGGGCAAGAACAAACCCACAAACTTGTTCTGCCCCGGCTTGTTTCAGAATCTGAGCGGCTGCATCCATGGTTGCCCCGCTTGTCAAAACATCGTCGCATAAAATAACCCGAGATGGAATTGGATGTTTTATGACCTGAAAGATACCATCCATATCTCCAACTTGACGTTCTCTTGCATCTCGCTGTGCTTGTGGGTCTGTCCATTCCGCACGTTCCAATAAATCGACAACAGGAAATTTCGTTGCCTCTCCAACCAAATGAGCAATTCGTTCCGCTTGATCAAAGCCTCGCTCTCGCCGACGTGATACATGAAGCGGAACAAAAGAAACAACCCATGTATCTCCGAAAAAAATATTTTCTATAGACATTTTTCGCATCCATTCCGGAAACAGCTTCCATGGAGCTGGATCATCTGTATATTTTGCGGCTCGAATCGCTTCTCGAAGAACTGAATCGTGGTACCATCCAAGAGACAAACATCTATCCAAAGCAACCAAAGTACGACAAGATTCACATGTTAATGAACCCAAAGATTTTTTACGACAAAACGGACAAGTATCTCCTGTCCGTTTTGGTGTATACGATTCTTTGCATATCTCACACATGGTATTTCCTTCTTGCTTGCATTGAAGACAAAAACAAGGAAACAACCAATCTGCAATCGTGTCACACACTATTCCCAAGCAGCTCCGTCGACCTTCCATATACCCTGTTCTTTCACAAACAAAAGTGAAAGATATTGATAACGCACTTGAACATTTTGGATACTTTTCGTTGCCTCTTCTCGCTGAGTATTCACAGTTGCTTTTGCTGTTCCTCCTGTTTCATCCATCAAATCCATTTTTACAGAAAGAACATGAGTGGTAATTCCATAATAATGATCAGGAACTTGAGCGGTTGCAATCGTTTGTTCCGTTTCCGCACGGAATGTTGCACTCATTAAATCAAGAACATCATATAAGTTAGCAAAATCACTTTCATTGGAATAGCTTCCATACCGTTCCGTAAATGTCTGTGCGAGATTTTGCAAAGAAATTTCTGAAGAAGTCTGTTCTGTATTGAGATAAAGTGGCAGAGCTTTTTCTTCCGTATTTCGAGGTTTAGCTACCGGAATCTGTTCTTGAACAACAGGAGGAGTCACGACAGAAGCTGCGGATTTTTTTTGTCTAGACAAAAACCAAAAAAGAAAAAAAAGAAGTAATAAAAGAAAAATGACTCCCAGTGCAATCACAATTTTTTTCTTTCGTGTCATAAAAATATCTGTTTAAAACTTCTCTTGTTATCCAGCCAGCTCTCGACGAATACGATCCGCTTCTTCTTGACCTTGTTCCTCTTTTGTTAAAAACTCCGCTGCCGCACTTGCCGCTGCTGCCGTTTGAACTGCAAGAGCTTCTTGTTCTCCTTGTTCTGTGTCAGAAGGTGTTTCTAAATCTATCTCCGGAACCTCGACAAGGGCTTCTTGCTCCTCTCGATTGGCAAGCTGTTTTTCAAAATCTTTACGTGCTTTTTCAATGTCCAATAATTGCTGTGGATTCGTAGTAACAATTTGATCTTCTGCATAGGACGCAACCACTTTAATGGCTACATGCTTCTGTCCGGCAAAAAACAATCCTTCCCCTATCCCAGATTCAAGCAATAAATATTTTTCTCCGTCTGTTAGGTTAAACGTTTTTTGAACAAGATCTACACCTGCCGGAGACTGTTTAAACAATAATTGAATCGATGAGTTGGTCACAATAGCCTGACCGTATGGAGAGCGAAGAAAATCATTCACATCCTGTGTGATTGTTGTGACCCCAAGAAAATATTTACGGCAGCGTTTCACAAGCGCAAAAATGAATTTAGCCGAATCCTCGTGCTGCATGAGCCACCACGCTTCATCAATCACCAAAATACGTTTCTTGCGTTCAGAGCGCACCACATTCCAGATATAGTTCACGATCGTATAAATAGCCATTGGACGCAATTCATCTTCAAGATCGCGAACGGAAAAAATCACAAGTTGATTATGCATTTCAACGGTTGTGGGAGAATTCAAAAGACCAGCAAATGTTCCATCTGTATATTTATGAAGACGTGCAACCAAATCTTCCGCGCCTTCCATTCCTTCCAAAACATCTTGAAAATCACTGAGAATTGGAGGTTCGACATCAACAAGGGTTGCAATATCTGCGGTAATATCTTTTTTCGCATACGCTTCGATAAGCGCTCGATCTAAAATGGAATCTTCTTCTGGTGTAAATCCAACTACTCCTGCCTCCCCAAGCGGCTTTCCAATCATGATACGCAGAAGACCTTTTAGAGTAATAATAGCACTGCGGATGACATCTTCCACACGCACCTCTTCTCCTTTTGGACGCGGCAAATCAAATGGATTGATTTTTGACTGACTGGCAAGAGAAACATTGATATAGGTCCCTCCGACTGCTTCAGAAAGATGTTTATATTCCATCTCCGGATCAATCACAATCACGTCAATTCCCATCATGAGACTTCGTAAAATTTCGAGTTTCACGGCATACGATTTTCCTGCACCAGAAGTGGCAAATACAACGGAATTCGCATTTTGCAAACTAAAACGATCAAAAAGAATCAGGGAATTATTATGACGGTTGATTCCATACAGAATACCGTGATCAGAGGTAAGATCCGAAGAAATAAAAGGGAATGAAGCGGCAATGGGCGACGTGTTCATGTTGTAGGTAATCATGAGTTCGTCATTGCAGAGTGGCATGGTGGAATTGAACCCTTGTTCAGCTTGATAATATCCTTTTTTTGTATAAATCAATTTGCTGCCAAACATGCTTTCGAGATCGCCTGTCAATCGTTCCAACTCTTCCTGATTTTTTGCGTAGATCGTGATGTAAAAAGCAAATTGAAAAAAATGTTCAATGCCTTGGGTCAATGCATCGCGCAATTCTTCAATGTCACGAAGCGCTGTCTCTCGAAGCGGATCGCGCGGTTTCCCTTTTTCCGCATCGGTCATAATTCCAGCCTCAAGATATCCCACGCGTTTTTGAAGCTGTTTTAAAATAACATTCGACTTCACCGGATAAAAATACATGGCAACATCGAATGTTTTATTTAAATTGATAAGAGGAGCAGACCATCCAAGACCAATGTAACGAGGATACGTAATAACAAATAATGTCCGTACGTATATACCGGAAAGAATCAGATGATTTGGAGAAACGTCAAAAGAGGCCGGAGAAATAATATCCCGAACCGTCACAACTCCACGACGATAAATACGTTCTTCTTCCAACGCAATACGTTCAACGGCTAATTTCTCCTGCGCCGGTTTTGGAGCCTTTGGCGGTTCCAATGGCGCCGCAGGAGTTGTTTTTCCTAATTGTCCAATCTCAATTGGCATAATATATTACGTTTCGTAACGGACTTTAGACAGATCTGATAATTTTTCTGTTTCGAAGACATCAGGATTGTAACAAGTATAATACAGTTCAATCAGACTTTGTGTATCAAGCAACACCCCGGTCACACTCATACTATTTAATTGAGAACGAATATTTTCTACTCGTTTCAAAAGCTCTTCCCGCCGCTCTCGAAATTGTGTTTCCTTCAATCGAATTCCCAGCGCAGGAGAAACCGCTCCGGAAAATCGCGTCCAAAAATTTTTTCGCTTATCTGTGCCTGGATCAAATGGAACGATCACATAAAACTTTTTCTGCATGATTTCTCCAAGCTGAACAAGTTCTTGGACAAATGTCCGGTAATCAGCAATTTGTACGCGTAACAATTCATTTTCTGTCTTCTTTTCCTGTTCTCCAAGTTCCTCGAGATACGGGTCAATATTCATTTTCCGCGACTGAATGACAATTTGGATCGGATATTCCAATCCATTCAAAAAAGCCGTATATGCCTGAACAATCGCTTCTTGTTCATCAACAGATTTCAAGGCAAAATTTATGCTCGCAGCTAACAAAACAGCACGTAATGTTCCATCTTTTAAAATCACAACATCATCGCGAATTTCTGCAATATCAAGATATCGCTGGGTTGCGGGACCTGGTTTTGGTTTTGCTAATGTCTTGCTTTCCATATCTTCGATACTAATCTTCGTCTTCAGGTCGATACACTCCTCCTGTGTTCACGACAAGCGTTAATTCCTGAAGTCGCGAAGTCGTCATAGGTGCTTTGCGAATAAAAGGAGAAAGAACAACAGGGGCTGCTTCTCCAAGATGAAGACGTAATTCCTCATCGGTAAGTTGTTTATCCCAAATGCGTAACTTAGGTTTGCGAAATGACTGAATGATATTCAGAAGAAAAAAATGAAACGGCATGCCGTTCACCTTCGTAAGAGCAAGGACACCGACAAATACAATGATAGGAATAGCCACTAAAAGGAAAACCACGAAACTCAACAGTTTATATAAAATAACATCCATCATGAATCCAACAAGTAAAATCAAAAACTGACGCACGGAAAGAGGACCGAGAATCTTATCTTCCACCTCGATAAATTGCGGGACAACATATTGATCCGGCATACTTTGGTTCTAAATATTCTATCATATCTACACACGTCAGTCTCATGCAGAATTTTTTTCATCTAAATCTTCATTCTAGAAAAATTCTGCTGTCAAAATCGTACATAGGCATTCAAATCCACCAAGACATCGATCTCTCCGGCTGTTAACATATTCTGATTCGCTGTACGGCGTTCATCTGCAATCTCCTGAAGTGGGCGACCTCGACGAAGTGCTTCTTGAAACAGTTCAAGATACAACCGATTCAGAGGAGATTCACGCCACGCCTTGATCCCATGAATCTTTTTTTCGTATCCTTGTTCTTCCAATAAGTCAATTTTGTCTTTTAATTTCAAGACTGCTTCTTTTGGATCGCGGGACAGCCGACGAAATTCGGTTAATGTCATCTGTTCAAGTTCCTCAAGTGGTCCTGATAATTTCCGAACAAATTT
Organism: Candidatus Uhrbacteria bacterium GW2011_GWC2_41_11; assembly: GCA_000996355.1. Classification (GTDB taxonomy): domain Bacteria; phylum Patescibacteriota; class Patescibacteriia; order UBA9934; family GWF2-40-263; genus UBA10014. Next base: position 45,913 of record LCAH01000004.1, on the reverse strand, counting down.
AATATCTTCCACCTGAGGCCGCGGAGTAGATACAGAAGAAATACTCCCTTGAGAAAGACGTGGCACAATAACTGGTGCAACTGGCTTTGCTGATGTGAATGCCTCTTTTACTTTTTGCTTGTCAATTTTCTCTTCCCTTCTTATAGCTGCTTCTTGTAAAGACATGGCTGTTGTCACTCTTGTTCCTGATACAGAGGCAGGTTGAATTGATTCCGTTGGTATTTTTCCTGTCATCTCTATATATCGTTTTGTGAGTGTCGAAGCTTCTTTTCGTGCTAATGATTCTCGTTCTGCTTCCTCTTGTTTCTTTTGTTCTACCATGACGGCTTTCTGTTTGTTTACTTGGTCTTTAAGAAGATTCTGACGTTCCCCAAAAATACGTTCAATACACTCAAGAGTTCGAACCAGTGTGAGACCAGACAAACCAAGCCCGCCTTTTTCCGAAGGATATTCTAACTGAGAACGTGTCTCATACGGATCCCGTACATCCCGCAAACGAGCTTCCACAAGAGAGACAAATCGTTTTTTTATTTCTTCATCTTTTAGATCCAAATTTGCTTCACGAATCACTTGAATAACAGCATCTTTCAAAGAAACATCCAGTTGGGAAACAGGAGGAAGATTTTCCTGGACAAAAGAAGTCAGTCGAGTAATTTCCTGTTCATCTTCTTTTGCAAAAAGTACTTCCATTTTTGCTTTTGGTTCAGGAACAGAAGATTCTTTTTTTTCTAATTGGATAGGCTTTTCCGTTTTCTTTACCAAAACAGTTGGTGTAAATGTTGAAGATTCTTCTTGGGAATGAAAATTGATCTTAGCAAATTTCTGTTTATCTCGAAATAAAATAAGAAGACGATCTGCTGTTTCACTATCAAGATCCATACCTCCCACTTTTGATGAACGCATCAAAACTTCTTTTATTTCTGTCTCATTACGCTTGCCTTTTAGATAAGAGGTAAAAATAAATTCCAATCGATCCTGTAATTTTGGATCTAATGTATTGAGATGTGCTTCACCTAACGTCTCTCGAACAACATATTCTGGGCTAAAAATATGAATCTCTACCTTTGGAATATGCGCAAAATCCTCAAGATTTCCACCCCATACAACTATTTGCTGAGCAACATCACCTATTAAAGGAGCGATAGGAAGAAGACGATGTCCGGCAAGATCAATGGCAATTTGTTTTGCTTTTGATTCTTCCATGTGTAATTCCGCGGAAATTTTCTGTGGCAACAATTCCAAAGAAAAAGAACCAAGTGTTATTTGTTCAGCAAAATCAATCAACACATCCTCTGTATTTTCTGCGAGTGCATGTTTTTCACGAATCTCATCAATACAGTCTAAAAGAGCAGGTTCGAGAAGAAAATCTCGAACTTCATCCGGAAGTTCAGACATGGAACGGGATTTCTCTTCTTGCATATCCTAAGACCTTTTTCAAAAGACATTCATTTAAACTACAGGAGGACCGGAAAGATCTTGTAATTCCCTTTCAATCCTTCTCAAAAATTGTTTTGCCTCTTCTAATTTTCGTTCAGCCTCCTGACCTGTTGCTTTCCCTCGTTCTTCTCGAGGCATAGCCATGTATGCCCGTTCTGAATCATCCACCACTTTCTTTTGTGTGGTGATCTGATTGATTAATGTTTCTATTTTCTGACGTCGTTGCTCTGGATTCAATGTTGGTGGAGTAGAAGGAGACGGTGCAGGAGGAGATGGTGGGCGTGTACGATCAGCAAACGTTTTTGCCTTTCGTTCAAACAATCGTTTTTGTTTTAACAATTCTTTCAATCGTCCATGTTCTTCTTTTTGAGCTTTGGTAAGCTCACCCTCTCTTGCTTGATTGTCCATCACACCCTTTTGTGATTCAACGGCTTGAAAAACAGCATCCAATTGTTTTTTGAACGCTTTCTTTTTTGGAACATCATCATCTGACATATCTTCGAAATCACGCAGCAAACGACTGACACTATGTGTTGACATCGCACTAGCTGTAAATTTTGCCAGTTCACTTGTTGGATCTTCTGTTGCGCGCAAAATCAAATCCTTGTCCTCTCCCACAGCTGAAGAAAAATCATCCTGTGCATATTGATCCACAAAATGGTCGTCCTTGAAATCAAACACTTCATTTAGATCAAATCCAAGCCTGGCTAAATTTCCACGCAAAGCTCCACGCTTGTCCTTGTCTTTTCCGGCTCTTGTCAATCCTTCCTGCAAAATTTTCTTAAGATTCTCACCCTTCATTCGTTCCTTGAGATCCGCACGGTTTGCCAAGGCTTTCACCTGTGCCTCGTTTCCATTTGTCAAAAGATTTGCAGCTGCCGTAGGTGTAATCATTTCCGGTTTAATTTGCGTCACATCAATCAAATTTGCTGGCATGGAAGCCAACACCTCAGGAGTCAATTCTTCTCCAACTTTCTTTCCACCATCAATCCATTGTTCTTTTATTTTACCCCCAAGATACCCTTGAAGAATTGCCGCAGTCATGCCACCCTCAAGCGTTTTACGTGTTCCATCTTTATCCATAAAAGAATACTCCATTTTTGAAACATGATTGCGGAAATCTTTACTTTCAAATTCAGATTTATCAACATCTTGAACATCTTTTGCTTCACGAATTTCTTTTAAGGCATCTACTCCAAAAACCGAAGGCATGCGACCCTTCAAGTCTTTCATTTGTTTCTGGAATGCTGGATCGCCCTTATAGGTATCTTCGAGACTTTCCAATGCTGTTTTTCCTGTTCGCGGATCAATCGTTTCCTTCAATACTTTTTGCAATCCTTTATTTCCAAGAGCTTTGCGCACATCTCCATCTTGTAATCCTTGTTTCAAACGAGCAAAAAATTCCTTGCGCGCACCTTCCGTTCGAGGAATACCGCCTTGCAAATATGCAGACATATACTCTGTACTCATCGGTTTCTTGTCTTTAACTGCAAAATCAGTTTCTGCTGCCTGACGCGCTTTTTGCTGAGACGCATATCCTTCTAATGCACGACGAGTCGCAGAACTCCCAGAAAACTTTCCCGCATATTTTTGTGCTTGATTCGCTGTCATGTTTCGGAAAGCAGAAAGTCCGCGACCGACCGTATTTGCATAAACACTCCGTGCGCCATATCGTGCCGGACGCATGGCTTGACGACCTGTCCATGCCGCTGCAGTCCCAGCTGCTCCAACGGGAAACTGAGCAATCTTGCGAGTAAGACCTCCCATTTGTTTAAATCGATCTGAGATAAATCCACTAGTTCCTTCACATGTTTCCTTCGCTGCATCAAATCCAGCAAAAAGAAGTGCGAGACCTATGATAAAACTTGTCATGCGTGCAGAATCCATAATGCCAAGAATACTTCCCACATCCAATCCTGATTCTCCACTTGGTGCGGTTGAGGACGGAAATTGTTCAGCTCCAATATTGCCGCTTCCTGCAACCGCAAGGGAAAGCCAGAGAAAAAATGTAAGAACAGGTCCTACTTGTAACACACATGAAAAACGAGCCCACCATTTCGCATATGGATTACTCTTTGTTGTAATAACCCCTTCGGCACCTTTAAAAAACCATGCAAGAGGAGCAATAGTGACCAAAATCCAAAGCATGACGATCCGATAGGCAAGAATGATCGCAAGAAAAATAATAGCCACGAGTACACAGAGCATCATCACAAGAGCAATAATGGCTGCAATAAATGTATCTCCCGGCTGAACGCCTGCTGCTGCAGAACTTGCTGCTGCATCTTTAAAAATAATAGCGGTTGGATTGAGATTTAACATGTGGCGCAGACCGAACATTTCCACAAAATTTCCTCCGGCAATATCTTTCAGTGCATTCACAAATGTAAGCATGATGACCTGACTAAAATCAATCATGAGACCACACAATGTCCGGCTAAAATTGATAACAATTGCTGTGATAAGAAGTCGCGGAACTTGTTGTTGCCATTTGAATCGTTGGTGACCAAGAATCGTTCCAAATGCAATCACAATCAGAACAATGACAAAAAACATGTTTACCGTATCCCGAATCACTGCCCATCCCATCCCAATAACTGGAGCAGTAGCAAAATTGTTGTATTGCATGAGTGGAACAACGGCAATGCCAATCAAAAGGACAATAAGCTGACCCACACCCTGGACAAGCCAAAGAATAATCGAGGATAAATACAATGCAATCAAAGCAGGATAACTGATGCTTGGTTCAGTTTTGGTTGCCGTGTTTCCTGTGCTGGCTGTTGCGGTATTAGAAGCTGGTGTTTGTGCGAAAACTGTTTGGGTTAACAAAAAACTTCCACCCAAAAAAATGAGAAGAAAAACAAAAATGATCCACGGCTTCACTGGCCGGTGAAATAGGCGATCCACTTTGATCACCCACTGCAAAAGACATCGCTTCATAGACATAAATAGTATAGCACATGCACACAATTCAGAGCGACGTCGCGTTGGAGAAATAAAAAAGATAAAACCTCTCGAAAAAAAACGAGAGGTTGCATTTAAAGAATTTCGACGATCAATCCACATCCGTCTGATATTGGATCATCTGTCATTTCGACCATAAGTGGAAGATTGTCCACGTCCGCTTCCGGCGTTCCTTGAAGTGATCCTGGAGGATATGGACCAATACAAGACCAGCTTGTTTGCGCATATTCGTTTACGAATTCAATGGAAAAACGAAATTGGTCTCCCAAAGAAACGCCTGTTATCTCATAATCGATTAATGGTTCGCTCAGTGTCGAAAGAAGTTCTCGCCATGTAAAACCATACGAACCGTTTGCAAAACGATATTCACCTGAAATGGTAATCAGATTCATGATTTCACTAAACGGCGCTGTCCAAGAAACATGAAGGACAGAGGAATCAGTATTTGGTTCTTCATGTTCATTTTCTGTTTCATCTTCCGACACGAAAGTCGGAACAGGGGTGAATATTTCTGCGTCACAGGCATCTCCAAGCCCATCTGCATCTGTGTCGTCCTGTTCAGGATTGTCGTGAAATGGACAATTGTCTTTTGCGTCCGAAACTCCGTCTCCGTCTGTGTCTATTTCGAGAGAATTACAAAGTGCATCTGTTCCACTACAATCCTCATCAATTCCATTTCCGCATATCTCTTCCGCTCCAGGATACACAGATGCATTTTTATCCCAACAATCTTCTCCGTCTGTTCCTGTATTGCAAAATCCATCCACATCCGTATCTGTGCACGGGAATGGACTCGGAGTTTCTTCTTTTATCACTTCCCCGTCTCCAGATCCGCCTTCTTCTCCGGTTCCCAGTTCTAATCCACCACCACAGGTCGTTACTGCCTCACGATCCAGACACCACATACCTGAAGAACAACTCCCTACCTGCTCTTGTACATTTAAAACAGATCCGTCTGGAACAACGAGTACTTCCAGATCATACAACCCAAGAAGTAGATATGTTTCCCAATCTCGTACAGGAAGAGCAACTTGATCGGATATCACATACACATCCGAATGAGATTCTTCCTTGAGAATCGAACCATCACGAAAATGGAGATATCCGTCTTCAACAGGCCAATCCGTCAAATAAGGATTCGGGTTCTGAACAACCTGAGGAGGATCTGAGGATGTATACATAAGTCCCCAGGATGCCAAAACCGCATCCCATGCCGTGGTTTTCACTCGTATACGGTATCGATCAGAAGCAGTCGCAGATCCCACAATAAACCATAGCTTTCCATCTGGATCTGAAACAGCATCCATAAACGTTTCTTTGTTTATGTCAGTTCCCCTCGCATAACAACTCAATTCTTCGTCTGAAATTAAGACCGTGTTACTAAATGAATATTCGTAACTCCAGAAAATATCCTGGGTCACAAACCATTTGGCTTCTCCATTTTCCAAAAGATACACGGCTGTGCTATTTGGCGTTTTGACAAGCGTTCCATTCGGATGCCAAAGAGTAACCGGAAGAGCTGAACGATACCAATGTCCTTCTGTTCCATTCTCATCTCCGACTCCACAAATAAAATCTATACTTGCAATATTCTCAAACTCTCCTTTATTCGTCGTGTCCTGTGAATAATACGAGACATCAATGGATTCCCCGTATTCAGCCTTAAGTGTCGCGTCTCCGGCATGAAGACCAATATGAACATGGTCACCGGAACAGCTTCCTGTACATCCCTCATATCCGAGAAGTTCACCTGCCGCAACTTCTGATTCATTCCCAATAAAAATTTCCTTAAAGTGTCCGAGAACAACATATGTTCCATCTCCCAAGTCGATATTCACATGGTACCCAAAACCACTCGTTGCACTTTCTGTGTGCACATAAGCCATTCCGGTTGCAGGTGCGTAGATTTCTTCATCAACACTATTGCTTGTGTCAAAGTCTAAATCTTTCTTGGTCGACGTATAATTATGGCTGTACGAACCATAGGCTCCTTGCGTACACAAAATCGTATCGTCTTTTGCAAAAGGCAGATGCAAAACAGATTCGTCACCGCCGCCCTGATCAGAAGAAATGTTTAATGAATGGGAGAGATTTTCTTCTTCCTGTGTCTGGAACATGGGATGACAAACAGTCAAACATTCCAGAATCATGAAGAAACAAAAAGCAACAAAAGAACGTTTCATTTCACACCTCGCTGCACAGGCAAAAAGGCGGAAACCACCATGGTCAACCGCCGGAACCGGACGCGTCAGTACTTCCGCGCCGGCCCCGATGGTTTACGAATTCGCCGTCTTTGGCGGCCGACGTCTCCCCAGCCGTCAGCCGCCGAAACAGGCGTAATAAACATCCCTTATCACTCAAGTTCTTTTCTTATTTATCCATTGAACCAAAATGCCAAATCGGCGTTTTCAAAAACAAGAATCTATATTTAACAAGTTTTTAAAAACGAACGAACCAGAAGGGATGGTGTAAGATATCCAGTTCTTTTAAACTGGATGATGGCCAAAATTTCTTTCATCCATCTGATGGTATTTCATCAGAAAATAAGCAGTTTGTCAATCATTTTTTGGCTTAAATTAGCCAAAAAATTTGATATGTTCTCTTGACACGAACAAATAAAATATCACAAAAATAGAAGAAAAATAACCTAAAAACATGTCAAAAAAATCAAACGAAACTCTGTGAATAACATTTTCACTTCTGGAAAATCTGGACGTTCTTGTAAATTTCCTCCATATTAGAAAGGTTGAATTATTCACTTTTTCTCACATGGCTCTATTTTATGATTGATCTTAAATACCTTCTTCAGCATCCGGACGTTATCGAAGAAAATAATCGACGTCGCAGTGCAGACATTGATATTCATATTGTTCAAACACTGGCAGAAGAACGAACAAAAGCTGTTCAACGCGTAGATGATGTGCGCCGTCGCATTCACGAAAGTGCAGAAACTGTCCGACAAGCATCTGCAGAAATAAGAGATGCGCTCATCGCTGAAGGACGCGCCCTTAAAGAAGAAGCCAGAGCAGCAGAAGAAACACTTCTCCAAATGGAAACAGATTTGGAACGTGAATTAAAAAAATATCCAAATCTTCTTCGAGAAGATGTCAAAATAGGAAAGGATTCGGATGACAACGAAATTTTGCGTTTGGTAAATGAACCGCGTGTTTTTGATTTTCCGATTCAAGATCATGTGGCGATTGGTGAACGTCTTGGGATCATCGACATTGAACGTGCAGGAAAAGTATCTGGAAGTCGATTTGTGTATCTCAAAGGAGATTTAGTACTCATGGAATTTGCTCTCATTCAATACATTCTGTCCGTTGTTATTCCAGAAAAATTCACTCCTGTCCTTCCCCCTCATATTATTAGCATCAAATCCATGGCAGGCATGGGATATTTAGAGCATGGAGGTGAGGAAGAGATCTATCATTTAAAACACGACGATGCTGTGCTTATTGGAACATCAGAACAATCCATTGGGCCTATGCACATGGATGAAATTCTTCCCCTTGAATCCTTGCCTTTACGCTATGTTGGTTTTTCTCCTTGTTATCGACGTGAAGCCGGAAGCCATGGAAAGGATGTGCGCGGTATCTTGCGTATGCATCAATTTGATAAAGTGGAAATGTTTAGCTTTACCACGCCGGAACATTCAGATGAAGAACATGAACTTCTTCTTTCACTTGAGGAACGTCTCATGAAAGGTCTTCAACTTCCCTATCGTGTGCTTCGTCTTTGTTCGGGAGATATTGGACGTCCTTCTGCTCGCACCTATGACATCGAAACTTGGATTCCTTCTCAAAATCAATATCGCGAAACTCATTCAACGTCGAATACAACGGATTATCAAACACGTCGCTTGCGCATTCGTTATAAAACTGTGGATGGAAAAAACGAATTAGCCCATGCATTAAATGGAACCGCATTTGCAATCGGTCGCATTCTTATTGCTATTCTTGAAAACTATCAGCAAGCAGATGGATCTGTTCTCATTCCTGAAGTTCTTCGACCGTGGATTGGAAAAGAAAAAATTGGATAAAAAAAGACGATCTACAGAGATCGTCGAGACATTCGAAACGATGATGAGAAGCGGTCTGTATAAAAACAGATCGCTTTTTTTCGGAAAAAACGTGCAGGATGATTCCCGCACGACGGACCGTTATGCAGACATCCGTTGCAGTTGCGTGGTTCGAAAGATCAAATTCTCTACAACAAACGTTATCCGTACTTCTTTTTTCATATTCATACTTGGAAACATCCTCCCAGGCATCCAAATAGGAATTGGTCGACATGGCGCTTTACATCCTCCAAACCCGCACAGATATCCGCCTTCACGATATGACAACATGTTTTCTTGCATGGTTTATTCCTCCTTCTATGGAAAACATTGTGCAATATCGGACTGCACCGATTTCCAACACAATGCACACACGTCTCCTGTAACGAGAACTTAATCCCCCATTTTTCAAAACAGGATCAAGTTTTTCTAGAAGATTCGTCTGTGAAGAAGAAAGAACAACCCAAAGAACAGTTTGTCATCCGCAGAAAGTATTGTGACAAAATGTCAGAAAAAAGAAAGTCAAAAATGTGGATAAATAAACAAATTTTATAAATTCCGTCCATTTTGCTTGACAAAAACAATCCTTTTGTGGCTTACTAGAATTGACTTTGGGGGAAGGTGTTGAAACATATTCGTGTTTCAAAGCGTTTCTCTAAACTGAAACGCGGTCAACGGAGAGGGAGACCGTCGCGCTCTTTTGCGAAAAGACTCGTTCGAGTCACCCGGAGATAGCACCCGCACCAGCGGGCATTTGGAGGGTTTACCTATGAAGACCACAGGAAAGTGGTTCCTTCTGACCCTCGCCCTCTTTTTGGGAGGGTGCGGGCTCTTCGATGGTGGCAATGCGAATGACGATGACGATCAGGTGGGCAACCTCACCCCCACCCCGACCCAGTCGGGAGACGATGATGATTCGACTTCGACCGCCTTCTCGGCGAAGATCAACATCACGGCTCCGATTCAGGTCGAAGGGTTCGTGGTAAACGATGAACTCGTCTCGTCCTGCAAGGCCGGGATCGAGTGCTTGGTTACCGTCTCTGAGTCCGGAACATATGAGGTGCTCGGACAAAAGACAAACTATCGAGCTGTCGAGCTCGAGGCAAAGGTTTCCGAGAATGGGGCGATCTACAAGGCATCCTGGGCGTCTGACCAGTTCGGACTGGCACCAGATGAAATCTATCTTGACGAAGATGACTGGGAATGGAAAATCACAACGATCATCTACGACATTGATAACGATGGTTTCGACGAACTTGTCCTTGATGGATTCAGTGTTGATGCCATCATTTCATTAAACACCTTCTATGGTGTTCTTGATGATGGTGGTTATATCAAAGGAGAAATCGAGGATGATCTCAAGACTATCTACTACTATCGATTCGATGTCGATGATACGATGGTCTCAGATATGATTCTCAGCCTCGACGAATAAATCAGTGCGACGGAAACTCCCGTCGCTTTTTTTGTTCAAAAAATTCAGACATCACTGCCTGAATTTTTTTATCAAAATTTTCTATATTACCATTCACAATTCAAACACCAATCCAATCCTTCCCCGAAGCCCGAGCGAGGTCTATCCGATCCACCTTTGCTAAAGCTTCGGAATATCCTTTCTTTTCACCCATTTTCTTTGGGCAAGCACAAGAAAATAGGTCAGGATGTTGGGGCAGAGCCCCAGATAATTTAATCACCTTTCCAATCCAAAAGAATCAACCCACCAAAATTTACCCAAGGATTTGTTATATTTCCATCGATATCCGAACATTTTTCAGATTTCTTATAACTCGGACAATACGTAAAGTTGCACTCACTTCCATAGCATCCATCCGTTGCATCATCCGGATTCGAATTGCAGAATCCGGTACACCAGCCCCAATTATCTTTTACAAATATACGTGGCTGAAATACACACTTGTCTGCAGCATTAGCTACATCTCCACCTGTACATGGTGAATTCACAAGTCGTCCACTGCCATCCGAAGCATATTCACAAAGAATATTTCCATTTTGCATTTCCTTCACTTTATTTTCTGAACATTGATAATCATGCTCAAAACTGAAGTAAGTGGTTTCGCATGTGGCGCTTATCAGTCCCCATTCATCTACTGCTTCACACTTGGATTCATTTTCTTTTTCAAGCCCGCGATGATTTTTGAAAAAGTTATCTTTGGCAATACTTCCGGATTGGCTATCAAGCGGCCAGGCAAAGCCCTCGTAAGATCCTTCACGCTTGCCATCACCCCAGTCCACAATCACATTACGAATCGGCATCTGGTTCGAATTTGCCCAGGCAAAAAACTTAAGTGAAGTATGCTTGTTTCCTCCGCTTCCTTCTACAGTTCCATTATCTATTTCATTCACAGAAAATGATCCGGTATCCCCTTCCACACATTCACTTCCAAAACATTCTTGAACCGAGGCAATTTGTGGAACAGTGGGTTCACCCAGGTTTGCACCTGATCCATGTGTATCTCCCACATTTGAAATATCATATTCTCCATCACTATAGGATGCAAAACTCGAAATTTTCGCATCCAGTTCCTCTTTTTTATATCCACCACCACTCGCATCCCAATCATATCGCCATAAACCGTATATCTTGGCGTACAGTTGGGTAAGCAATTGCGTGATACTCACAGGATTGTCATTCGAACTCACACCAAAATCATCAAAATTGTCCGCGGAAATAGAACCGAGAATCGCGTCTTCCTCATCCGGGTTACGATCCAAATCTTCATATGGGGCCGCAAGTGCATACGGTGCCTGATCATCCGGTAAAATGGATTTGGTCAATGTTCCATCATAAATATATTGCGCTTTGTTTGGATAGAAATATTTATTCGCACAGACAGCCATATCATCAGGGGAAGAGGCGGCAAGACCAACAGCTCCAGAAGTAAGTGATGATGAATCACAAACACCAACGGGAAGAGGCCAAGAATCATCCCCAAAATTTTCTAAACGCCAATAATCTCCATCCTGTTGATAATATTCTCCAAACAGCGCACGACCGGCTTCCACAGGTTCATCCAATGATCCATATCCATACCCTTTTGATCCATCCGAAAAATCACCTGAAGTGAATGTTTCAAACATATTAGGATTTCCATCCCAAGTACGATTCGTCCAGGCTTTGTTTCCATCTGTCTGAGAAGTTGTAGAAACTTGCGTCACTTGGTAACACCCAAGATATTCCTGCATGGAACCGCTATCCGTCTCAGGACTTGTTTCACACATTGAACCATTATTATATCCCGGACAGTCTGTATCGGTGTTACATGATTCTCCTCCCTTATAAAATGTAGGAGGAGGAGACCCTCTTCCACCTCCATGCGAAATGGAATAACTCGTACACCCTCCGATCGTAGCACCAACCGCACGGTGAGCAATGCCAAAAGCATAAATTTCTTCATCCCCCTCTCCGCTTCCTTCTGCATCTGTGTGTTTGTATCCGTATCCACCTGAGCTAAAACCATCAAACAATCCATCCACGTAGTCTGTTTCATAGACAGAATCATCTCCTAACGGTATACCGCGAACAACACAATCCTCAAATTTCTTGAAATCGCTTTCTCCATCAAAATTTGGCACATATCCCAAATCACCTGCTTCGTACATTTTTGTGTTGTTATAGGATCTTGTATGATAGTTGGTTGTTTTCAAATCCGTATCACAACTCTTTCCAAGATCACTTCCTTCCATATGTCTGCTTCCTGTCGGAATGCAGAAAAATGGACAATCATCCTGAGAATCTTGTGCTCCGTCTATTTGTTTTTCATCCTCGCCATCGCTTTTACACATGGTTCCCGCATTTGTATTTTCTGTTGTTCCGCCTCCATTATCGCAATATCCAAGCATAGCCACGTATCCTTTTGGACAAAAGACATTTTCTTGACATCCAATATTTTCATCGGAATCATCTCCATATTCACCAAAATCACAGCCTGTAGCATTGTTTGTTTGCGCGCACGCGTAATCAATCGAAGTCACACTTCCTTCATCATCAAACCGCGCACCGGTCGGATACAGATCAACATAATATCCAATCTCTGTACAATAAAACGTTTCCTGCAACGGATAACCGGCTCCTGTATATTTCGCATAAATATCTGTTGATCCCTCAAGCTGATCCACAGGTAACCAGGTAAGACACGCACGATCCGCTTCGCTCGTACTTCCATACAATTGAATGGAACTGTCTCGTTCTACACAGAATCCTGGCCAGCCGATCATGCGATCCTGACGGGTTATGTGATAACACATAGCTCCGCTTTCCGCGGCACCACAGTCTTCATTTGAAACGCAGGATGCACCTGGTTTATCTCCGCCTGAACAAATACCGGATAACATTTCTTCCGATGCGGTTCCGGTCGGATAGTAACGCTGGAAAAAACCATTACCATAATTTGCCTTTAGATACGAACAAGTACAATCATCAGAAACAACAGCTCCATCCGCTCCAGACATCGTTGGTGCACAGGTTGAAGATCCGGAAAAACCGTTCACATAATTATATGGAACTGCATCTAATTCTTCTTTATGATCCACTTGTTCCAAAGAAAGAAGATCCGCATCGCTGGCACCATCAACCAATTTGTCAGGATCCATCCACTCTTTTACTACTTTTGTTGGAAACGGAGAACTTGATTCCGGATACCCGCGACAAGATTGCGATTCTGCATCATCTTTTACAAATGGTTGTCCATCAACTCCAATCAAACAAGAGCTGTTATAACACGCCCCCACTTTTGCCAATGCCCCTGTTACACATTCAGTCACCGTACCTTCTGTCCCACTGACTGTACAATCAGCAATTGTTGTACACGTTTCTCGTCCATCTCCTGATCCGGTTTTTGTATCCACACAAATGCTATTTTTGCATTCAAAACCAGAAATACAGTCTGTATCCTTACCGCAGGAAGCATCTACATCCGTTGTTTCGCAATATCCAATAATACAATTTTCTCCATTATTGCATTCTTCGTTTCCGTTGCACGATTCACCGGAATTTTGACAAAATCCCACCATACATGATTGTCCATCCTCTTCGTCGCATGAACCAGCCACATAGGCCAATCGAAAATCCGGTGTACTCTCAGTACATGTTTTAAAAGAACTATTCGTACAATCTGCATCTGTTGCACATGCCACAAATGCTCCAACAGAAGTCATCTGAGGATGAAGACCTGTTGCATCGGTCGCACAGTACCGATCTGGATTCACGTTTGCCTGCGTATAAAATTCAAGTGGAAGCTGATTTGGAATTGCATATCCAGAATAGTCGAGTCCGTACCAAGAAACGTCTCGGGCAGAATATTTACTCGCGTCAAACACGATTGGATCTTCCTCGACCCAATGGGAACAGAATCCGGATTCACCAATCGCACTAAATTCATTACAAAGATTTACCTGCTCACAAATAGAACGCCAAGAAGCTGTATTTTCATCCCACGTTCGCTGAGAACTTTCACACGCAAGCCATTCAGCACATGCACGATCACGTGAAACTTTTAACATGCGATTTGTATCATTGACAAAAAGATAATCAACCACCCCATCTCCATTCGCATCATAACTCGCATCAAGACTTCCATTTGCATCTGCATCAAACGTTGTGTCAATCACTCCATCGCCATTCTGATCTGTTTTCAAATTAAAACAGGAACCTTCCACTTCGTTTCCAAGCGAATCCTCAGCCATGGGACAATCAAGATTTGTCAAACATGCCTGACCGAAAAAAATTGTTGTTATCTGATCACTTGGACCTTCGATGGCAGCCACATTTTCAAGCTCTTCGTCTGTATTCACTTCATAGGCACACCGATTGGCACAGACATCGACTTTTATTCCAGTTGTGAGAGTAAATGTTCCGTTCTCTGGGCAAGAAATCGGATTTTGAAGCGAACGCGGACTTTCTCCAAAGAAAAGATCTGCATGTTCAGAAACAAGATAGCTTGGGGAGGCAGAGTACGTGAGTTCCTGATCTACAAGATCATCAAACAAGGCACAACCGGAAGTGAGACTTACCTGACCTTTGCAACGTTCTGAAGCAGCAAGTGTTTCTTCATTCAAACTGGAATTATCCAAGAAAAAATACGAGGTTCCGCTATCACGTTCTCCTTCACTTGTATCAACAGGATCGACAAACTCCGTACACAAATCATATTGACTTTCACATTCGCCTGTCCATCCTTCATATCTCGTATCTCCATTAAACCAAATACCTGAATAGTCTCCGCCTTGAATGTAGGAACCAGTGGTTACATTACACGTTCCTGCATCTGTCTTTATACAATCTGCATCATTCGTACAGGAAAGAGATGAGTTACCTGAACATGAGCCTGTTCCATAACAAAACTGGGTTGTTCCGGTTCGGAACCATCCGCTATAACTCACTCCGTTCAAAGAAACACCTGTCTTATATTCACAAGCTTGATCACCTGGATTTTTGAAATAATAATTTCCATTTTCTGTGGATGCCCATTCTGCACAAAAAAGTGCCTCATTTGAACACAGAATATCTGCATACGTATCAGGAAGATTCAAAATATAGGTAGAGACGAGACTCTCCACAGCTGTATGATCTTGACTAAACGTTGGAATACCAACCTCCGTACAACCCGCATTGGATTCTGTGCATGTTGTTTCGTCATCTTCAATCAGGTAAACAACTTTATCTGCTGGAACAACAACTGTTTCAGGACCAAGGACAATATTCATTGGATAAGGAATTGGTAATTCGCGGTCAAGAGTAAACTGACACTGATTGCTTCCAGAAAGGATTGTACAAACCGTTTCTCCTTCCAATTCGCAGTCAGTGGCTTGAGACACAATATCTTCTTCCAAATTTAAAGCCTGGAACGAAAAGATTCCATCTCCATCTTTATCAACAGATATATAACAGGTTCCATTAAAAACTTGTGTATACGGCGAAGTGGAATTTTGTGTTTGATAAAAAGATGCGCATCCGACCGCAGACTCTGAACAAAGATTGTTGAATTGATACACAGAAACAGTATCTCCATTCTGGTCCGTATAGGCCTCGCAACCTAAATAATACTGAGGAGTATCTGCTCCGGCAGGAGTTTTGTCGCATATGGAAGGTGTGACCCAGGAATCTTTAATCAGGGTGACATTTTCTTCAACAGCTTTCAGGACAATATTATCGAGATAAAAAGTTGTCCCAACTCCCGCACTCCAGCGAAGAATGGCCGTATCATCAAAATCCGTCATGTCTGTGGTATCAAGCGGACCGAGTTCATACAATTGCCAACTTCCATCAAGACTAAGTGAATCTGAATCTCCTTCTCCATCATTTGGATCAACAAGATCATACACCGTTCCTGTTCCACTTTGTGTCACAAAATCTGTTTTGATACTGCCAGTTCCTTTTGCCCAGAAAGAAAGAATATAACTCTTTCCCTGGACAAGTTGATCATCCAATGCTCCACAAGAATTATCACCATCAGCAATGGTACAATCAAAAGTTCCATCACCATCTGCATCTATTGCACATCCGTTGTTCGATATGTTTCGATCAGATTTGTCAGAGACTCCGTCCCCATTCGTATCTCCACAAGTACCTGAATCATCTTTATTGTATGTCATCGTTTTATCTGATGTGTTCAAATAAATCTGGAAGGTTGAAAGCGAACTCGAAGAGCCCATAACAACCCGCATTGAGTGTCCATCAGTGGCAACAGATTCGTTACTAAGCGAAATTGTTGTTCCACTCGCTGTTTCATATGCAACCAATTGTCCATTCTCGAATAAATCTTCATACACCGTTGTAGAATTTCGACCAGCTCCTCCTGTATACGAACGACACCCGACGGCTGTTTCAGAACAAGACGTACTTTCTGCAGGCCAAGCAAAGTACCGGCATTCCCCGCCTGCTGTCCAATATCCACCAGACGCATCACAATCGGTCTGATTCGCATCTGTTTTACGGAAAGCTGTACATTCTTCCCGGACAGAAATAGTTTCTGAATACCGACGATAATGAATATTTCCAAGTTCATCATAAAATTCGCGGCAATCCGGTTCTGTAAAAATATCTGCATGTTCATTACATCCATCATCAGCTGCCAACACAATCACATCATCCACACAGGAAAGTTTGGATTCAGAAGTCACATCCCAATTTGTACAAGGGGCAACTTCTGGAGTTGTGTCATTGAAAATCGTTTCTGTATACCCAGAATCTTTTGTATCAAACGTGCCATCTTCATCTGTATCTTGCGTATAACTAATATCACCTCCCGTTAAATCAGAACGAAGGAGTTGATACGAAACGAGTTGATATCCGGTAAGATCCGACCCCTGCCAAGTGAAAAAAACAGCATTGTTCTCAGAAGAAATCATGTCCGGAGTCACACATGCACGCAAAGTTGAATAGGCTTGTGTTTCTTCTGTTTCTAAATTGGTAAACTCATCACACCCAACTTCCTGTTCACTGCACGCAACAGCTGTATCTGAAATTAAATACACAGGAAATTCTTCTGCATCATAGGAAGTTGCTTCCTGTTTAAAGGCAGCATATCCGACACATTCATCCGGACATTGATCGGTTTGCGTCAAAACAGCCGGAACATTCGGATCTCCATCTTTTGGAGTATACAAAGAACATCCAATCTCTGTTGCAGAACAGAACGTCGCATAATCTTCACATTCTTTTGGATCTGTTGCATTTCCCGTACATCCAAGCCAACTCGGGGCCACGCGATTGTAAACAACATCCGGATTATTTTCACTATATCTGTCATGAAAATTTGAAGCATTTTCTCCTATTTCTAACTGTATGGCGTCCACATAAACATCCGCCATATTTTTAAACGTCAGCGTTGCCACAATACCTAAACGTGAATCGTTCAAAATAGGGGTGGTAAATGCGCAGTCAAAACTCTCAAAATCCTCTGTATCAATTTCACTTGCTTGTAAACTCACAGTATCTCCAGCAACAGTACAATTGGTTGTATATCCGGTAAAATCAATCGCTGTGTTATCTGAAGCAACAAATTTTAATGCAGCGGTTGCCGAAGCCGCACTCGTCACTCCTTTTGCATAAAAGGAAAGCGTATAAAACTGATTCTGTTGAAGAGGGATGGCCAATTGGCTTGCTGTTCCTCCATCAAACTTATACGCATCTGTTCCATGAAAAGCATTTGATCCTTCTTCATCATACGAATAATGAACATCTTTGGTCCCGAAAATTTCCCAAGAATCAGCCAAATGATTCTTATCTTCATCATCCTCAAAACTTGGATTTCGTAAAATATTCAAGGAAAGTCCTTCTCTAATTGGATAAAGTTCTGTACAACCCGCCTCGGATTCCGAACATTCCTGAATTTGATTGTTCAAATACATTCGATCCTCAAATGTATACGTTTCATAGGAAAGATCATCTATTCCATTTTCATCCGTATCATAGGAATAGGTCGTGCGATTTGTCCGATTTCCTGCAACATCGAAAGTCAAAACATCATTTTCTCGATCAGAAGTCACAAAAATGTCGTCTTCGGGTAACCATTCGTACGTATCGTCGCTTTTATCATCCGGTGTTCCCCCATCATTCAAATGTTTTTGTGTTCGATACCACAAGCATCCTGCATTTCCTTGAGAACAAACCCCAAAATCCAGAGTACTCAAAAGCCAGGCTCCTGTTTCACTTGTTTCCGCATTAGTAAAAGCAAGACAGGATGCGAACTGTTCCGGACATTCATCTCCATCAAAACGCCAAGTATTTTTTTCACGCACACAATATCCATACCCGGAACAAATGCCATCCTCATTTTCACTCACACAACTTGGCGTATCCACACAAGTTCCGGAACGACCTATCGAAAGCGTACTCACAAGCTGTTCCCCAACAACCGAAGCCAAGCATTGTGTTTTCGGATATTTCAAAACCCAATTTGGATCAATCAAATGACACCATGGGTGATCTGCACTCAATTTTCCATCACTGTCACATTCTTCAAATCCGGCAACAACTTGTTCAAGCGTTACAGGATTCGAACTTTTATTTTGGGGAGATTCAGCAGCCAATTCCCATCCAACAGGAAGAATACGTGCCTTGCGCAATTTCACTAAATTTCCATAACAATATCCATACGTATGGCAGAATAAATCCTGATTATGTGTCAAATCATCTGAACGATAAAGTGGCCAGCTTCCATGCAACAAACCATTTTCCATTGCTTGAGCAACCGTCAAGGATTCAGATGTGTCTGAACGCACAATTGCTTCCGCAAACGAAGCATCTAAAACACAATTATTGATTTGACGTACCGCCGGAGCCGTGGGACATACGACAAATTCAGTTAAAACATTGTATTGATCAATAACAGAAGGAATGGTTGAAATAAGACCTGCAAATTCTTCTGCAGCTGCTTCACGACCGCGGATGTTTGCACTCTGTTCATTAAATGGATCAAATTCAATGTCTTGTGATGGAAGAAGTCCATTATAAAGTTTCTGGAGTCCTTGAGAAAGAAGCGTATTAAAAAAAACAGATAAAGTATGGAGTCCAACTGTCTGCCATAACTCTGCATTACTGATCGCTGCGGTAAAAGAAAATTCCCGTCCTTTTTGTTGAGTTTCTGTTAATTGAGTCTGAAGCTGATTTTGTACCAAAGACGATGGCGTTTTTACAGCTCCGGTCACAACATCAGTCACATTTTTAAATCCTCCACTTTTGAGATATTCCGCAAATAAATTCTGCTTCTTTTCGAGAACCTTGCCGTGAATCTTTATATTTGTCGCAATAGAGTAAGAGAGCGCATTCTGACCAGGCTGTAAACCTTTTGCAACCGTATTCAACACATAAGCATTTGGATCAAAATTTTCGGATTTATCAACGACTCCTTGTACAAATCCAGACCAATTATTTTGAATGGATTCCCAATCACATTTCGGTTTCGGTGGTTGATACACTCCCTTCACACCAAGCTGGAGACCAAGACGAATCTGTGGAGTGGTTGGCGCACACAAATTGAAATTTCCATCCAAATATCCGTTCAAAGACTGGGAAAAAGAACCAAACGCCTCCCCGGCAACGTCTAAACCGAATTTTTCCCATGCATTTTGTGCCCCGTCTGCGTGAAAGAGAGGGGTTTCTCCTTTACCACCACTTGCGACCCACACGGCTGCATCATAGGCCAATCGATCCAAAACAAATTGAGTGACATTGATGATAATAGTAATAAAAGCCGCTTTCAGCATGGGAACAATCATCTGTTTACGTGTCTTCTCAATTACTTTTGTCGCAGCTTTTGCAGGAGCAGCTGGATCAACAGCTGGATTAGAAACTCCTTCTGCTGCGGCAGAAGATGTTTCTGATACTGTAACAGCTGCAGGTGCACCCCCTTCACTTCCACTATCATCAGCTAATACTGGACGTTTTAACAACCAAAAAAAGAGTGTGAATGAAAAAAGAAATCCTCCGGTAAGGAAAAAACCACTTATGATCTTCCGTGTGCCTGGATGCCACAAACGCATAACAAGTTATTCAGTGGAAATGTTTTGATTTGAAGATTCGGAAGAAGGAGCTACCTCCCCTTCTCCAGATGATTGAATAAGCGAATCGAATTGACCTGAAGTACTTGCTTCATCTACCGAGGCTTGTAAAAGTTCTTGTAATTGTTCATCGCTTAATTGTTCAACTGTTTGAGCTGGAATTCCTTGAGAAATAAGTAAAGATCGAACTTCTGCTGCACTCAAGCTTGAAAAAAATCCTTGCACGTCTTCTAAAGATTGAAACGAAGTATTTTCAAAACGTGTTGGATCTACACTTAAAATATTTGCTAGAAGAGCCGGAACATCTGCAGATGTTGAACCTGTTCCTTCTGATGATTCCACTAATGTCGTTCCACAATTTTTTCCTGTTGGACAATTTGGATCATTTCCGGAATATACCTCTGTCTTATCATCAAAACCATCCGAATCTGAATCTGTGAGATAAGGGCTCGTCTTAAAAACATACAATTCATCATAATCCTTGAGACCGTCTTTATCTGTATCCGACGTTTTTTGACGTTCGGCTTCCCGAGATTCTTGTTCAGATTCTGTTAAAAACTCCGGACCTTTATAGCTTGCCAATTGTTCATCAAACGGTCGGCGTAAATGTGCAGGAATGGCACGAAATCCAAAAATAGTTCCAAGAATTCCAATAAAAATCAATAACACAAAGACAACCCGCTGTTCAGAGGTTAATGTGCGACGATTCTGCCGCGCCTTGGACAGTTCTTCCTGTTCAACATCATCCATAGTTTGAAAATAGTATACCACCTTCTTTGTTTGGGTTTCTACTTTTTTCTATTCACAAGAAGAGAAGTGAGTTCTGCCCAATCTTCAACGGTTAAATTTTCTGCTCGGCTGCGTGAATCTTTTCCTAGTCTAAAAAGAATTTGTTTCATTTCTTCAGAGGAACAGAACCCTGCTTCTGCAATATTTCGATGCAATTGTTTGCGGCGAGCGTGAAAACCCGCTTTCGCAACCGCAATAACGTTTTCCGGATTTATTCCTTTGATCCAAGTAGATCGCCTATCTAAACGAACCACCATTGAATCCACTTTCGGCGAAGGACGAAACGCTCCACTCGAAACTTTTACGACTTTTTTTCCTGTTGCGTAAAGTTGTATCACCACAGACAAGAGACTCATGTCTGGAGGTGTGGCAAGCATGCGATCCGCAACCTCCTTTTGCACCATAAGAACTAAACGAAACGGATATGGAGTTTCGCGAAAAAAATGTTCAAGAATAGGAGAAGTGATGTTGTAAGGAATATTTGCCACAACCTGAAATGGCATTTTTTGATCCTGCAAAAATTTTTCTGCTGCTTTACCGGCACTCCCAAGAATATCTCCTTCAAAAAGGATAATTTTATTTTCAAATTGTTCACGGAGCGGGTGGATCAAATCATGATCTGCTTCCACTGCCGCAACGTTTGCCCCAGCATCCACAAGGGCTCGTGTTAAAACACCTGTTCCAGGACCAATTTCCAAAATCCATTGTCTAGGAACAATCTCAGCAGCTTCCACAATTTTTCGGACAACGTGTTGATCAGTCAAAAAATGCTGACCAAATGATTTTTTTGCCCGAATGTTCATACAATCTATTTCTTTTCTTGCATTTTAAACCACGCAATTGTTCGTTGAAGTCCTTCTTCCAGTTTCACCGTTGGTTGCCATTTTAAAACACGCCTTGCTCGATGAGCATCCAAAGAAGAATGCATGACTTCACCTGAAACAGGAGGGATATGATTCAACGCAAGCGAAATATTCATACATTTTTCCATGGCACGATAGAGGGTGAGAATGCTTGTTTCTTTTCCTGTTCCAATATGGAAAAGATCACTCTGAGGAAACTTCATTGCCAAAATATTTGCCGCAACCACATCATCGACATACACAAAATCTCTTGTTTGTTTTCCGGAACCATTCATGGTGACAGATCCACCCGCAAGCATCCGACGAGCAAACACCGAGATGACCCCAGCCTCCCCTTTTGCTCCTTGTCGCGGTCCATATACATTCGCATAACGCAAAATCACACATGGAAGATTGTACAAGGCTTGTGTTTGCAAAAAATACAATTCCGCAGCGCGTTTCGATATTCCATATGGAGAAAATGGATTTGGGGAAACCATTTCCGTATAAGGAGGCTTTCCTTTTCCAAACATGGCTCCTCCTGAAGAAGAAAACACAATCTTTTTTACATTGCTTTCTTTTGCTGCCTGAAGGACAGCAAGGGTTCCCAAAATATTCACCTCGGCATCATGTCGCGGATTTTTTACCGAATATCGAACATTGATTTGCGCTGCCAAATGAAAAATAACATCCGGTTTTATGCGTTGAACCAAAAAAAAGAATTCTGGATCATTGATGGACATCTGAAAAAATTCTGCTTTTGGATTTACAAATGAACGTTCCCCAGAAGATAAATCATCAACCACACATACCTGCATGCGACATCGAATGAGTTTGTCCACAAGATGAGAGCCAATAAATCCAGCTCCACCCGTTACCAAGGCACGACGAAAAGCTTTGGGCATAAAGACGTTTAATCTGATTCCTTATTTGCATTTGCAAAACGATCGGAATCACCTAACTGCTGGCGAAGAAATGCTTCCATAAACGGTTCTAATTTTCCATCCAACACTCCTTGTGTATCACTTGTTTCATATTCGGTTCGATGATCTTTTACCATCTGATACGGATGAAGCACATAACTGCGAATCTGATTTCCCCATTCCGCACTCTTGAATTCCCCACGTAAATTCTTTTTTTCCGCTTCCCGTTTTGCTTCCGCCATTTGAAACAAACGCGATTTCAATACTTTTAAAGCGGTTTCTTTATTTTGTAACTGACTGCGTTCATTTTGACAAGAAACAGTTATACCAGTTGGAATATGGACAATACGTACAGCAGAATACGTTGTATTTACGCTCTGTCCTCCATGACCTCCAGCCATAAACGTATCAATACGCAAATCTTTTGGATCAACAGCAATATCTTCCGCTTCTTCCAGTTCAGGGATCACTTCAATCAAAGCAAAAGAGGTCTGACGTAACTGATCTGCATTAAACGGAGACTGTCGCACAAGCCGATGTACTCCAGCTTCGGATTTTAAATATCCAAACGCATAACGACCAGCCACGCGAAAGGTGACACTTTTGATTCCTGCTTCTTCTCCGCGTGATTCCCAAAGCACATTCGTTTCCCAATTTTTTCGTTCTGCAAAACGCAGAAGCATACGCAAAAGCATTTCAGCCCAATCCTGGGCTTCTGTTCCTCCGGCTCCGGCATGAATGGAGACAATCGCGTTTGTTTTGTCATGTCCTCCGGAAAAAAGCGTCGCAAATTCCAGTTGAGCAAAATACGTTTTGTGTGTCTCAATCTTATGTGCAATATCGTCATGGAGTTGCTCGTCTCCTTCAGATTCAGCAAGTTCAGCAAGAGCAAGTAAATCCTCAACCTCTCGAATAAGGGTTTGCCAGATATTCAATTCAGAACGCAAATCAGCTGCTTGTTTTGAAATACGTTTTGCATGGTCTGCATTCTGCCAAAAATCAAGAGCTCCCATTTCTGTTTCCAATACTTTTGCCTGAATCGCAACCGTATCAAGGTCAAAGTAACCCCCAGGTGGCGCGGATCCGCTCCCGGAGGACTTTTATTTCGGAAATAAGTTCTTTCATAGATAGGTACAGTATATCAAAAGAGGGTGGAAATCCACCCTCTTTTGAAAAAAAATCTTTTAGTACATTTCAGGTGCATGACCATGTCCTGCAGCTGGTTCTTCCTTTTTTGGAAGTTCTGTCACAGCAGCTTCGGTTGTAAGAATCATAATGGCGATAGAAGCAGCATTTTGGAGCGCAGTTCGTGTCACTTTCGCTGGATCCACGATTCCGGCTTTTGCCAAATCTTCATAGGTATCTGTTTCTGCATTGTATCCGAAACTTCCCTGTTCATTTTTTACACGTTCCACAACCACAGAACCATCCTTTCCTGCATTCATGGCAATCTGACGCAATGGTTCTTCAAGTCCGCGACGCAAAATATTCAATCCCATGCGTTCATCACCTTCAACAGAAACCGAACCGAGTGCCGGAAGCGCACGCAAAAATGCCACACCGCCTCCAGGAACAATTCCTTCTTCTACCGCAGCTTTGGTTGCAGCCACTGCATCTTCAATACGATGTTTCCTTTCTTTCATTTCGGTTTCTGTGGCTGCTCCAACCTTAATAACAGCAACTCCACCAGATAATTTAGCAATACGCTCCTGAATTTTTTCTTTTTCAAAATCAGATTCGGTTTGCTCAAGCTGTTTTTTCAGTGCACTCACACGGTCGGCAATCGTCTGTTTTGATCCATGACCTTCCACAATCGTTGTGTGTTCTTTATCAGAAACGACTTTGCGTGCCCGACCAAGATCAGATAATTCTACGTTTTCCAATTTTAATCCAATATCTTCCGTGATCACACGCCCACCTGTAAGTACAGCAATATCTTCAAGCATAGCTTTGCGACGATCTCCAAATGCAGGTGCTTTAATTGCGAGTGTATGGAATGTACCGCGCAATTTATTCACAACTAATGTGGCAAGGGCCTCTCCATCTACGTCTTCGGCAATTACAACCAATTCTTTTGGTCCGGTTTGCGCGACTTTTTCAAGAAGAGGAAGTAAATCCTGAACCGAACTAATTTTCTTGTCTGTAATCAAAATAGGAACATCATGATATTCCGCTTCCATGCGTTCAGCATTTGTAATCATGTAAGGAGAGCAATATCCTTTTTCAAATTGCATTCCTTCCACCACTTCCACCTCTACACCAAAAGATTGGGATTCTTCCACAGTAATCACACCGTTTTCTCCCACTCTTGTCATGGCTTCTGCAATCTTTCGTCCAATTTCCTTATCATTTGCAGAAATAGAAGCCACTTGTTCAATGTCCGCGCCCTGAATAGGTTTGGCAATTTTTGTTTTGATTTCTTGGACCAATGCTTCGATTCCTTTTTCCATTCCGCGGCGAATAATCTGTGGATTGGTTCCAGCTGTTACATTACGCAACCCTTCATTGATAAATGCCTGAGCTAAAACCGTGGCTGTGGTTGTTCCATCTCCTGCAACATCATTTGTTTTTGAAGCCACTTCTTTGACAAGTTCTGCTCCAAGATTTTCAAACTTGTCTTCGAGTTCAATTTCTTTTGCAACCGTCACTCCATCTTTTGTCACCGTTGGAGAACCAAATCCACGATCAAGAATCACATTGCATCCGCGAGGTCCGAGGGTTACCTTCACTGCATTTGCAAGTTTGTCTACCCCTCGTTTTAAAGCCTGACGTGCGTCTTCATTAAAATAAATCTGTTTTGCCATAGAAAAATAAATAAGAAAAAAGTCAAAGACTTTTTATTCAATCACAGCCATAATGTCATCCATGCGAATCACAAGATATTTCTCTCCTTCTATCTTGATTTCATCTGGAGCATATTTTTTAAAAACAACTTTTTGACCGATGGCAACATCCATGGGTCCGCGCTGGCCATTTTCCAAAACTTTTCCTGGACCAACAGCAACAACTTCTCCTTGTTCAGGACGATCCTTGTCAACGGTATCAGGAAGGACAATGCCGGACTTTGTCACATCCTGAAACGGCAAGGTTTTGACGATAACATGTTCTCCGATAGGCTGGATTTTCATAGGACATGAAAAAAATAATAAATAAACAATTTTTAAGAAAAAAGACGCTAGCAGTCATCCTCCTTGAGTGCTAACGTTCGTATCTTAGACATCAAATTTCCCCTTGTCAACCGCTATTCTCTTTTTCTTTTTCTTGCACAAAACGCAAACTAAAACCCACAGATACGGCAATCAACACCATCCCGCTCCAGGAACTCCAAAGATAATGATCAAATAAGGCAATTGTTCCATATAAAACGCAAAAAATGATTCCAATAATTCCTCCTTGCACACGATATTTAAAAAAATAGTTGAGATACATTCCGAGCCAAACGGTTGCAATGAGAAAAAGGATCCATCCATTTTCAATCAAAAAAAGAAAAACGGTGTTATGAATAGGTTGGTAGTTCCAAACGGAATATCCGGGATTCAGTTGTTCAAGAGCAACCGTATATGTTCCAGAACCTATTCCATAAAACCATTGCATTGGATGCAACGACGAATAAAGGGTTTGAAAATCTCCGTATTCAAAGACTCGATCTGAAACAGACTTCACTTCCAGGCGGACAGTGGAATTAAAACGTGTCATAACCGCATCACGAAACCCAAAAAGAGCAATGCATCCTCCAATCAACACAAAACTCATCACACCAAAAGATCGATGAAATCTTTTCGATTCTTTTCTTTCAAACCACACAAAAAGAAAAAATAAAATCAAACTGACTACAATCGCCACCCAAGCAGATCGAGAAAACGTTACGATCAGTGTTGTGCTTGACAGAAAAGCAGCAAGAACAAACCAAATCGTTTTTTTCTTCTGAAAAACAATAGGAAAGATACTAGCAAAAAAAACCGCCACAGCTAAAAAACCACCAAAAATATTTGGATGAGAAAAAGAACCGTATGCACGCATCAACCGTCCAGCACTCGTTTCAATAACAGAAACACCGAGTGTTGTGGCCATATGTTCGGCAAGTCCAAAAAAAGTAGAGGCAGGACTTGTCCCAGTCAAAACTTGAAACCATCCGAGACAGACAGGAACAAGTAACCCACAAAAAAAATATGTAAGACTTGTAAAAAAAGAGAGACGTTCATCCAACAAAAGAAGAAACAGAAGAAAGGCAAAAAATGTATGAAAAAGCGTGACAAAAGAAAGAATAGGAACAAGAGAAAAAAAAGAGAAAATAAACGAAAGGCCAAAAAAAATACCTCCTGGAAAAATAAGTGAATGCATTTTCAATGGCCAGTGAAATCTTCCACGTAAAAGAACGGCACAGAAAATAAGTATCTCCACCGCGTATAAACTGAGCACTCCATACTCCCATGGTTCACCACCCAAATTGAGACGCGCAAAAATCCACCGCGTTTGCCATGGCAGCAAAAAAAGGGCGAGATACGTAAAACCATTCGCCAAATTTTGACGAGAAAGAGTCATCATGAAATTCCTTCCTCTTTTAAAAGTTTTTTCCATTGATCCCGATAAAATGCCCGTCGATCATTACTATGAAATTTTAACATCTGATCTGAAACAACCACACAAGAATCTTTATTCATTTGTTCACGAATGACTGCAGGTAAACGTTTCATTTGTATCTTCTTTGCCCAAGGTTCAAAAAAAGAAACCCGAAACAAAAAAGAAAAAAAAGAGCGCTGTATTTTCTTACCTTCGTGAATAGATGCAGTTGCATGCGGAAAAAATTCATGACTCCAACTATTTTGATTCAAAAATACATCATACAGTCCATCTGGATCATACACAGGAACAAGGGATAATACCCATGAAGCAAGATAGGGATCTTCCCCAGGAAGTTGAATTTTTTCGAGAGACAGATATTTTTCGTCAAGAAAAAAACTAAAACAAAATGGATCCTGTTGAATCATTTTATCTTCTGTTGTGGAGAGCTTCGGCCGAAGACCAAGAAGAGCAAATGGAGTCACAAGAAAAAGACGCGTGAGCCAAAGCGTTCCTGTACGAACAATAATAAAAAGATCAATATCACTTGTTTGTTCCGTTTGATACCAAGCTAAAGAATTGCATGCAGCCACCATCCGAATCCAAGGAAGCAAACGAAAAAAAGACAAAAAATGATTGAGCTTTCGGAATTTTCTCGTTGCATCAACAAAACGATGTTGACGAAGTATAACAAGCTCCGCAAGGGAATAACCAGGACGTCGAAGGGTTATAAATCCTCCCTCAACAACAAGTCGATCTCTTAACCATGAATGTTGCTCTAAAAAATTTTGAACCTCTTCAGGAAAAAATGAATGTGGCGGTTTCATCACCCATTTCCAAACCTCAAAAAAAGTAAGCGGGTAATCTAAAAACCAAAACCACGCAATCGTACGATAGAAAGCCGCTTCCTCAGATGTGGGAGAGGTTGCTGCCAAAGTATCCATACTTTTTTACTGTGAAATCACAGGAGAAGATATCTCAGATTTTTTGTGCGATTTCAAAACGAAAAATTGCTGAACAATGGAAAAAATATTCATGACAATCCAATATAACGTCAACCCACCTGGCAATGATGCTCCTATCACCACCGTCATAATTGGCATCATATATGTCATGGACTGGTTCATCGCTGTGAGCATATCTTCATCTTTGGCTCCCTCCTTTTTACGAATCGCTCGTGGCGGACGTTGAGTCATGAGCATTTTTGTTTGAACGAATTGCAATATTCCTGCCACAATTGCCATCACAAGATGTGGTTGACCTAAATCAATCCAGTTTAAAAAGAATGGATTGATGGAACCTGGATTATGAATAAATGGATACAAATGAACCAAACTGTCTACACGTAACCCGTCGCGTAAAACCGCGTAAAGAGCAAAGAGAATAGGCAATTGAATAAGCAAAGGAAGGCAGGAAGATAACGGATTTACTTTTTCCGTTTGATACAACTGCATCATGGCTTTTGTGAGTCCTTCCTTATCATCTTTAAATTGTTCCTTCAGAGCCTCAAGTTTCGGCTGGATTTCCTGCAAGGATTTTTGAGATTTAAGAGCGACATGCGAAAATGGCCACAAAACCAATTTTGTAACAAGAGAAATGGCAATAATAGCAAATCCAAGATCCATTCCCGGAATAATGTTGTACAGCCAAATAAGGAGGTTGAATAACGGCTGATACAAAACAGCGTAAAACATAAAAATTCCGGAGGCTAATGGTTAGGTGGCTTCTTCCTCTTTTTTCTCTTCTTGAGGAACTTCCTCAAGAAGAGAATCTGTTTCGATTTCTTCAGAAACCTCTTGTCCATTTACATTGATTTTCCATCCAGTGAGCCGGACAGCAAGTCGAACATTTTGTCCGCCTTTTCCAATCGCCAATGAAAGCTGATCCGAATCCACCTGTACAACAGCCAGCCGCTGGTCTGGACGAAGTTCCACATGTTGCGCTTTTGCAGGCGCTAATGCGTGAGCAATGAATTTTTCTGGATCTTCACTCCATTCAATAATATCAATTTTTTCTCCGCCCAATGCTCCAATAATGGTTTGAATACGTGTTCCACGCTGGCCAATACATGCACCAATCGGATCCAAATTTTCATCTGTTGTGGATACCGCTACTTTGGAACGAGAACCTGCTTCTCTGGCAATCGCTTTGATCTGAACAGACCCATCCGAAATTTCAGGAATTTCCAGTTCAAAAATTCTTTTTACCAGTTCCTCAGCCGTACGAGACAAGATAATTTCCGGTCCACGAGTGGAAAGACTCACCTGACGGACGAACACTTTTACCTTTTCACCAGGAACATAATGTTCGTTTGCTATTTGATCCTCTGGACGCAAAATACCAGTAATGCGTCCAAGATCAACAAGAACCATTCGGCCTTCGCGACGTTGAACAACTCCGTTTAATACTTCACCTTCTTTTTCTTTAAACTCACTAAAGACAATTTCACGTTCTGCTTCGCGCAATTTTTGCGTAATCACTTGTTTTGCCGTCATAGCTGCCATGCGTCCAAATGCCCCAGGTTGTGGAAGTTCTGTTCGAATAATTTCCCCAAGCCCAACATCTGCTTTTACTTTAGAAGCTTCTGAAATCATCATGTCCGTCTTTGGATTGAATTTCAGTTCTTCTTCTTCATCCTCTTCCATAACCATAGCAGAAATCTGTTCTCCACGTTCGCGAGCTTCTGTAAACGCCTGTGCTGCCTGTTCTGCACGTGCTCGTCTGGCTTCTTGACGACGTTCTAACTCTTCAAGGTCTACATCTTCCACGACTGTCTTTACATCAAAAACACGAATTTCCGCATTTACCGGATTAAATTCCACTTCGATGTTCTGATTTTTTTCTCCAAAATCCTTACGATATGCTGCAGCAAGGGCTGCTTCAATGGTTTGAAGAACAGATTCAATAGAAAGACCTTTTTCCTCGCAAATTTGTCGCATGGCCTGTTCGATAGGTGAAGGCATAAAAAGAGGTGAGAGTGTGAAGTTAAAAAATATACAAAATAAGGAAGTCCGATAAACAACGAAACCCGTCGTTTCCGACAGGTTCTGTAATATCTTTAGTATTTCAAATCAGAGATGAAACGTCAATCCCTTTGAAATGTTGAATGTCTGTACAATGACCTGATAATAAAAGAATAGCGAGAATATCCACACGAATGGGAGAATGATACCAACCTTTTTGTTCCAAAAAAAATTCAGCTCCCATCTGTATCTTTCGCAATTTTGCGGGAGTCACAGATTCTTCTGGAAACCCGAATCGTGTTCCGTGTCTTGTTTTCACTTCAACAAAAACGATTTCAGAACCATCGCGCGCAATAAGATCAATTTCCCCAACCATTGTCCGATATTGGCGAGCAAGAATGTCATATCCCAATTGTTCAAGATATACAGCAGCCATTTCTTCCCCTTCATTACCAAATCGACGTCTTTCCTCCATAAACTCGTTTCGAATCAATGTTTCTTGTGTTTTTTTCTTCCAGGAAGATATTTTTGTTTTTCTTGACGATCAACTTCTTCAACACGTTTCATAGGAATCACACGAAGAAGATAATGGGAAAAGAATCCAACCCAAACAAACGTTCCAACAAGCCAGAGGACATACCAAAAACGCGCGCCGAGAAATCGAACTTGTTCGTAAGAAAAAAAGACAAATATAAGTCCAAAAAATCCCATGGTCATGCAAATACGGCTGAGACGAAATTTTATATCTTTGTTGTAATGATTCACATTTTTACGAGATCCAAGAACCCGAACCATGATGCCTCCGAAAAAAAGAACGACAAAAAAGAATATCATTCCAAACAGTAATCCTGATGTAAGCGGAGCCGGCTGTATACTAACCCAAGAACGTAAAACAGACATAGAAAAAGTTAAAAATTGACTCCATCCTATCAAATAGAAAGCAAAAAGACAAGGTCGGTATTCAACGAATTCAAACAAAAAACTACGTCCGAACAAAAATATGAGCAATGACTTGAAGAATATCTGAAATCAAATTTGATACCACAGCCATCCCAATAAAACACACACCTATCCCAATAAGTTTAAGAAAACTACGTGTTCCACCAAATCCTAATTTATCTTCGGCAAAATCAATGGGACCGGTCAGATCATAATAAAAATCCGTTTTCCAAACCATGTGAATACCAACCACAACAATGAGAAATCCAAGAGGAACACGAAAAAAAGGAGACATACGTCTTTAGTATGACACAAAAATATTTTTAATAAAAAAAATAATACAGCCCTCCGTCGTTCATTTAAACTATGGAGGACACAAAAAACATCGACTTTCGTCGATGTTTTTTGTGGTGGGCGTTGAGGGGCTCGAACCCCCGACCTTCTCGGTGTAAACGAGACGCTCTAACCAACTGAGCTAAACGCCCGTCATTTATTTGAACGACTCCTATCGTAAGTTTTTCTTGTCTTTCTGGCAAGAGGAAATAATTTTTAGAAAAAAACACACTATATTCGAAGATATAGTGTGGAACAGCAGATCTGTTCAGTCTTTATAGCCGGGACATCCGACATTTTGATGCTTAATCTGATTGCACCAAGCCAGATGGTCAGCCTCTTGTTCCGCGAGAACGGCAAGCGGAATTTCTACCTGCCCGTGCTTCGGGCAACTGATATTGCGATGGTAGATACTGTCACACCAAGCCAAATGTTCCACTTCTTCCTGTGCCAGTACTTCCGGCGGGACTGTCACCTGCCCGTTCTTGGGACAACTGACATTGCGATGGTAGATACTGTCACACCAAGCGAGAGTATCAGCCTCATAATTATAATTTTCTTCACGATTACAAGAAAAAATCAAAACAGATATCATTAAAACAGATACAACGAACTTATTCATTGCAACTCCCTTTTTTCGGTTGAAACTCAACACATCTGCATAAATATACTAGCAAATTTAATATGTTTTGTCAAACATATTAAACAAAAATAGACCCATTTAGATCTATTTTTGGTGCGGACGGAGGGACTCGAACCCTCAAGCCCTTGCGAGCACTAGCCCCTCAAGCTAGCGCGTATACCAATTCCGCCACGTCCGCATGTATTAAAATTTTTCATTTTGCCTATTTTGGAGTTTACGGGGACCACAGTCTTCTTCGCTGTACTTGGGTTAGTACAGCTCGGAAAGACTTGCACCCCCGTGCATCCAAACTGGTCTAAAATGATAAAATTCTCAAAAATTTTTTGTTCTGTTTCTTTCTCCTCATCCAAAGCGTTCCTATCATAAAGAAAACAAAGAAAAGACGCAAGCATTTAAAACATTCTTGTTTTTCCTGTTACAAATCGAAGAACTCCTGGTTCAATGCCAATATGAAACTTTGTTCCTTCTAAAGTTGAGCTATCAACAAGAATGGTTATAGTTTCTGCGCTTTCAACTGTAAGAAAATGGAGAGGAATGGATCCGCATATAGGTGTGGAACGACCAAACCACGTTCGTTTATTTGGAACAACAGATGTAATGGTCTCCAAGCGTCCGTCTATGGGATTCGAAATTTGAAAAAAAGTATCTATTGCCAAATTACAAACCTCAATTTTTCCTCCCGGAGCGGAAAGACGATATTTCCCCTCACAAGTAATCTCGGCTTTTCCACTTGGAATACATACTTTTGAAAGAAATCGTTTTCCATTTATCACCCCAACATCCAACGAAACAACAATACGTGCAGATAAAACATCACACGCAGCCATTCCTTCGGGAAGACCAAATATGTTCGCAAGCTGATCCTGAACTCCAAGAGGAATAAAACCAAATGTCACTTGTTTATTCAAGGATGTGGGTAAAATTTGATAGATTGTTCGATCATTTCCAACTGCAACGACTGTTGTTGGTCCACGCTTAGCTTCTTCACGAATCAAATCATCTGCTTGTTTAAACAATCCAAGCCGAATGGTTTTTCCAGCCATGCCTAAATCCGTCAGGCGCCGTTCTACTTTGGCAAGCTCCCGTTCATATCGTTGATCTTGCGTGTACGCATCATACACGTACAAATACATAAGGCAGAACTCGATAATAAGCGGAAAGGAACATACAGAAGATATTTTAACTCTTTTCTTCTACACGAACCTTTTCTTCGCGTCGATTTCCTTGTTCAGATGAATCTGTTTCGCTCATGGTGAGTTTCCCATTCACCTGGGCTCCGGCAGCAACAGATAAAATATGAACAGAAATATCTCCATACACTCTGGATGTTTCCAAAAGATCAAGTTTGCCGGTCACGGACAAATTTCCACGAACTTCTCCCGCGATAACCGCATCCTGAGCAACCACATCTGCACGAATTTTTGCAGATGTCCCTACATGCAAGTGCTGGCTTGTTTGAACATTTCCTGTTACTTCGCCTTCAATAACGACATTTCCATCACTGGTAAAATCTCCTTCGACCTTAACCCCCTGTGCGATAATCGTTTCTCCCCCATGATTTGAACGCGTTGGTGTTGTTGTGTCTGTCCGTTGAAACATAAATCTTTTTTGAGGTCTCTTTTATTTGTAGAACTTTCTCTTTTTACATCTCTTCGATCGTTTGAATCCCTAAAATACTCAATCCATTTTTTATGGTCTGACCTGTAACCGCAACAAGAGTTGCGCGATCTGCCATTTGTTCAGCTGTTTCTGCTTGTAAAACAGGGACTTCATGATAAAAAACGGAAAACTGTTTACATAATTCAAACAAATACTGAGCCAATCGATCCAAATGAAAATCCTGTGCCGTTTGAAAAACCACATGCGGATAAGATGCAAGTGTGACAAAAAGCTGATGTTCTTGCTCGGTTTTCCAGGAAGACATATTTCGCTTTTCCAAAGAACGACGTTCAACTTTTCGCAAAATGGATTGGATACGGGCGTATGTATACAAAAGATATGGCCCGCTAAACCCATCAAAAGAAAGAGCCTCTTCCATGTCAAAAACAATGGGTTTAGACAAATCCTGCCGCAACATTCCAAATCGCATCGCAGAAAAAGCAACCG
The DNA here is from genome assembly GCA_000996355.1 of Candidatus Uhrbacteria bacterium GW2011_GWC2_41_11. Classification (GTDB taxonomy): domain Bacteria; phylum Patescibacteriota; class Patescibacteriia; order UBA9934; family GWF2-40-263; genus UBA10014. Next base: position 11,834 of record LCAH01000004.1, on the reverse strand, counting down.
CTCGAGCCACTTTTTCCATTTTTGTCTGTTTCCAATCTGTATGACGTTTCTGGGTTTCAGTATGCGCCCATTCTACCATTGAATCTCGAAAATCCTGATAACGAACAATATTTCCTTTTCGTGAAGACATTGCCCCTTCCTTTAAGGTCACAAAATCATAGGAAAGATGCGTGAGTTCCTTTTGAAACCCCATACGTTTCAACGTAGCAAATAATTGCTGCATAGCCAAGGATTGTCGAACATCGACCACATACAAACTTCGCTGCGGATGGAATTCCTCTTCCTTGCGCATCGCAAGGGGAAGATCTTTTGCATTATAAAGAAGGGTCCCATCAGAACGAACAAGTAAATTTACCCCCAATTTTTCTTCAGAAAGATCAACAATGGTCGCTCCCTCACTTAATCGGGCAACTTGACGGTGTTTCAAATCTTCAATCAAGAGATGGGAAGATTCAATAAAATCTGATTCGTAATACCAAGCTTGAAAAATAAGACCAAGTTCTTTAAACACTCCTTTAATTTCTTCTATGGACCATTTTCGTGTTTTTTTCCAAAGGGAAAGAAATGGTCCGCGTTTTCCTGATTCCAAAGCTTGAAACACGGCAGAAATTTCTTCCTTTGCATTTGGATCTGTTTCAGATGCTTGTGTTGCCTCTGTATACACTTTTCCCAAAAAAGCACTTCTCTCCTCTTTGGATGGATCTACTTCTTTGACATGAAATTTCTTCATAGCCCACAAACACTTGGCCACATGCATACCCAAATCATTTGTGTATGTTACAGGAATCACTCGATATCCAACGGTTTCAAGAAGTTTTGTGGTTGTATACCCGACAAAAAAATTTCGTAAATGACCCACATGAATTTCCTTGTGTGTATTTGGTTGTGCATATTCCACAAGCACAGACTTATCTGCACCAGAAACGGAATGTCCATAAGCAGTTTTTTCTTGTTCAATTTGTTCAACCACTATTTTTCCAAACCGAGCTGTATCAAGAAAAAAATTGATATACGGACCGCGCGGTTCCACCTTTCGAATAAGTCCTTTGATCTCAATATGTCCGACCAATTCCACTGCAATCTCAACCGGTGATTTTTTCCATCCTTTTGCTAACGCAAAACAAGGGAATGCGAAATCCCCAAAACGTGGTTCAGGAGGTGTTTCGAGTTCATCAACAGACGGCGCATATTGTTTTCCCAATGCGGTCTTCAATGCTTTCAGAACTTCTTTTTTTGCTTCCATCCATGCAGACATATCACCCACGAATTATTTTGACAAAATGTCGTTTTCCTTTTTGAAAAATCAATCCATCTATTCCTGGCTCTATCACAACATCAATTGTCTTAATCTCTTCTCCATTTATTTTTACTCCTCCACCCTCAATCAAACGTCGTGCTTCGGATTTTGAAGAAGCGAATTCTATTTTGACAAGTAAATCCAAAACAGAAATCTTCTCATGAATCAACACATATTCAGACATTTCATCTGGAATTTCCTTGCGTTGAAAAATAGCCTCAAAATGTTCAAGAACAGTCTGAGCAGCTTCGTGTCCATGGAAAAAATCTACCACATTCTGTCCAAGTTGAGCTTTAAAATCTCGAGGATTTGCTCCACCTTTCATTGTTTCTTCTATGGAAGTTATTTCTGTTTTTGAAATATCCGTCAATAACTCAAACCCAGACAAAATCATTCCATCTGGCCAGCTCATGACTTTTCCAAACATTTCATCTGGACTGTCATCAAGGGTAATCATGTTTCCTTCGCTCTTTCCCATTTTCTTGCCTGTAGGATCAGTCAAAAGTTTCATGGTTAAAACAAACTTCTCTTTTCCCTTCATTTCGCGCATGAGAGTACGACCTGCAAGCATGTTAAATGTTTGATCATTACCACCAATTTCTCCATCCACATCCATAGCCACACTGTCATATCCCTGCATAAGTGGATACAAAAATTCATGAAGATGAATTGGACGATTTTCTTCTAACCGTTTTTCAAACATGTCGCGTTCCATCATTTGTTGCACCGTAAAATGAGATGCGAGTTCAACCACATCACCAAAAGACATTGTTCCCAACCAATCACTGTTATATCGAATCTCCGCAGGATTTGAACCATCAAAACGAATAATTTTTGAAGCCTGCTCCTTATATCGGGCAGCGTTTGTGAGCACCTCTTCTCGAGTCAAATGTTTTCGAGCAGCAGATTTATCTGTTGGATCTCCGATCATGCCTGTAAAATCTCCAATCAAAAGAATAAGCTTGTGACCAAGATTCTGAAGAACACGCATTTTGCGCAAATTGATTGCATGCCCAAGATGTAATGTCGGACCTGTTGGATCAATACCAAGATACAAGGTGACAGATCCTTTTTTTAATCGTTCTCGCACTTCGTCCAATGAGGGATACACATGTTCAACCGCACGAGTTAAAACCTCATCAAGTTGTTGATCTTTGTTTTTGTCGTCCATAAAAACATGGTTATACCTTTCCTAATTGTTCGCGTAAGGATCGAATGGTTTTTTCTGTATCTGCACGTTTATCTCGAATCGATACAACAACCGTTTCAGGAGCTCGTGAAACAAATGCTTCATTTGCAAGTTGCCCATCAAGTCGAACAAGATATATTTCCGCTTCTTGTAATTCATTCTCTAAATGAACACGTTCACGCTCAGATGCTTCAACAGATATTGGAATAAAAATACAAGTTGATCCAAGAACAGTCGTTACTGCATTTTTTGGTGCTTCTTCTGAGCGAACAAACAAAACTTCTTTTACTCGAGCCAAACGTTCCAATAAAGCCACTTGGCTTCGAATCAAATCTTCTTTATCCGGACTTGCGACAAAAAGCGAAATAAACTCTCCAGGTGGTAAAGTATGTTCTGCACGAAGGTTACGGACAGCCACAATAAATTCACGAATAAAACTAAAATACTCTTGAAGCACAACATCTTCTTCTTTTACAGCTGTATTCCTTGGCCATGTATGTACAATGAGCATCTCAGACTGTCCAAACGCCTTCCAGATCTCTTCTGTCACAAAAGGCATGAATGGATGCCAAAGGGTCAACAACCCTTCCAAAACGTGCAATAACACTTTATCAGTCACGGCACCAGACTGTTGTCGTTCAATCTTTGCAATTTCCACATACCAGTCGGCAAAATCCGCCCAGGTAAATTCACGGAGAAGTTCTCCAGCTGCTGAAAATTCATTTTGTTCAAACAACGTTGTCACGCGACGAACTGTTTCCGCATATCGGAAAAGAATCCACGCATCTGCAAGAGTTCGATTCGATCCAATCTCTGCCTCTGAAACAGATTTAACCTCATCAACCGTCATGCAAACAAATCTCGAAATATTCCAAAGTTTGTTTGTAAAATTTCGATACCCTGCAATTTTTTCTTCAGATATCTTTACGTCATTTCCTGGAGTACCCCCAATAATAAGAGAAAGACGTGTGGCATCTGCTCCATACTTTTGGATCATGTCGAGCGGATTGATAATATTTCCAAGAGATTTGCTCATTTTGCGACCATGTTCATCACGGACAAGACCATGGAAGTATGCTGTTTTAAAAGGAATTTCACCCAAAACATAGGTTGTCAACAAAATCATGCGCGCAACCCAGAAAAAAATAATATCATATCCGGTTTCAAGGACAGACGTTGGATGAAAACGCTGAAAATCTTCACTTGCATTTGCCCAAGCATGCAAATTATTTTGTGGATGATTTTTGTCTAATAAGGTAGAAAAAGTCCACAACCCTGAACTAAACCATGTATCAAATGTATCTGGATCTTGATGAAATTTTTTTCCCTGACACCCAGGACACTCTGACACATCCCAATGAATAGGATCTTCCTTAAACAAAATAGGTTTCTCATGATAAGCACATTTTTCATTATCACAATAACGAACAGGAATCTGATGTCCAAACCAAATCTGACGACTAATATTCCAATCGCGCAGATGATCAATCCAATGAAAATATGTTTTTTCAAAACGCTCTGGAAGAATTTTTATTTGCTCGGAACGAACCACATGCTGCATGAGTTCTTTCAAAGTAACTTGCTGACCATCTTTTAGACCCTGAATAGGCGCATGTTCAGATGCGTGAAATGTAAATGGACGATTCACTCCAATAAACCATTGATGCAAAATTTGAGGTTCGACAACTGCACCTGAACGTTCTGCTGTTGCAAGATTATGTATATATCCTTCTTCAACACGAACAAGCAATCCTTTCTCTTTAATTTTTTGAACAATTTTTTCTCGAGCTTCCAAAATCGGCATTCCAGCAAATTCTCCTGCAATAGAAAGCAACCGACCATCTAAACCAATAATTTGTTCTTTATCTAAAGAATATTTTTCTGCCAAATCAAAATCAACCACAGAATGCCATGGAGTAATCGTCATGGCTCCTGTCCCAAAATCCTTGTTTGCTGCTTCATCTTTTATAAGGGTTGCTTCTATTGGACCATTAATCCATTCAAGCAAAAATTTCTGTCCATGTGCATAATTTGCATAACGTTCATCGTCTGGGTGGACAATAATATATTTATCTCCAAATTTTGTTTCTGGACGAGCGGTTCCAATTTCAAATGGACCGTACGAAAAATAATAAAATTTTGTTTTTTCTTCCTTATAAACAATCTCATCATCAGAAATAACTGTTTGACCAACTGGATCCCAGTTTACAATGCGATGTCCTCGATAAATCAATCCATCCTCATACATTTGTTTAAAAACAAGATTCACTGCCCGATTACGAACCTTGTCTAAAGTATAAGCTTCTCGATTCCAATCAAGGGAAGCTCCCATTTTTTTAGATTGATTCACAATCGTATCATGGCTTTGTTGCGCAAATTGATGTACGCGTTGCAAAAATGCTTCACGTCCAAGATCATGGCGTGTCTTCCCTTCTTCTTTAAACAACATTCCTTCTACCTTGGACTGAGTTGCAATAGCCGCATGATCCGTCCCGGGAATCCACACCGTTCGCCTTCCTTGTAAACGGGCAAAACGAACCATGGCATCTTCTATCGCAAGCATAGCTGCATGACCCATATGAAGAGTGCCAGTTACATTTGGTGGAGGAAGAACGATGGAAAATGGTTCTTTTGATTCATCAACATGAGGCAGATATTCCGGAGCAAAAAAACCGCTCTGTTCCCAAGCGGTATAAGTCACCTCTTCCACCTGCCCAGGTTCGTATATTTTGGCAATTTCTGGATTAGACATAGATAAAAAAAGTGTAAACAAAAAGGAAAAAATAGGCAATTCCCTTGACCTCCTTTGTCTTCTTCCTTATGATACCCCATTCTCTTGTTTATCCCTGCATGGCCCTCACACAGACAAAACAAATTCTTGAAACGATTCGACGCAGCCAGCGCCCTTTGATTGTTGTTCCCCGAGGAGCCGGGATTGATGGATATGCGACCGCTCTTGGACTTGCTCATCTCACAGATAAAATTGGTCCTGTGTCAGATATTGTTGCTGTTGACGGTCCGGCACCGGCTTCAATAAGTTTCCTCAAAAACATTGATCGTATTCATACAGAACTTCCTCATTTGCGAAAATTGATCATTGATATCGATATTTCAAAAACAACCATTCAAAATGTGGAACGTGAAGAAAAAGACGGTCGATGCCTTTTTTCTCTCACACCAACCCAAGGATTTTGGAATCAAAATGATGTTCGCATCTCTACATCAGAATATCATTACGATCTTCTTATTTGTATCGGTGCTTCAGAACTGGAATCCTGTGCTCATCTGTATGAAATGTATCCGGATTTCTTCTTTCGTACCCCGATCGTCAATATTGATCATTCTCCAACCAACGAACACTTCGGTCACATCAATATGGTGGATATAACTGCATCCGCATGCGGAGAAATTTGTCATGATCTCATTCAAGAGATGGATCCTGAACTCTTTGACGAAGAAGTTGCAACAGCCTTCCTCACTGGTATGATTGCAAAAACAAAAAGTTTTAAAACACAACAAGTCACACCTAAAACCCTCCAAACAGCCAGTCGTCTCATGGCACACGGAGCACGCCGTGACGAAATTGTCCGACATCTATATCGCACACGATCCGTATCGACTCTTCGACTGTGGGGACGCACGCTTGCACGCCTCAAAAGTGATCCATCTGCAAATGTTGTTTGGTCTCTTCTTTCTCAGCAAGATTTTCTCCATGCAGGAGCAGAAGAACACGACCTCCATGATGTGATTGATGAATTAATCTGCAGTTCGCCCCAAGTACAGGTTGCTGTCCTTCTCTACGAACGCGCGGATCGAACCATCTGTGCCGTTGTCCGAGTTGAACATCCATGGAATGCAAAACAACTTATTTCTGTACTCCAACCAACAGGAACAGAAACAGAGGCGCGACTTTGTTTCAAAGACAAAACACTCCTTCAGGTAGAAAATGAGATTATTCCGCTGCTCATTGATTCTGTAAAAAAATAATACCGGTCTTTGTAAGACCGGTATTATTTTTGTTTTTTATTCGTGATCAACAATCGTATCTTCTTCAGATGGAACTTCTGGGGTTCCTATCTGATCACCTTCAGACACTACCTGTTCACCTTGAACATCTGTGATAGTTATATCCCCTTCTTCAACTGGATTTGGAATCTTCGTTGTTAATTGTCCCGATTTCAATTTTTCTACACGTGCTTTTACAAGGATATTATCTGGATTCAATTCAGCCACTTTCTGCACTTGTTCCAAAGCTGATTTCAAATTTCCATCAATTTCATACACGGAAGCAAGGAACCAGCGAGCATTGGAATATGTAGGAGCAATCTTTATAATTCGCTCTAATTCTGTTTGTGCAAGATCATATTTTTCCAAACGGATATAGAGCATGGAAAGTTGAAATCCTAAACCAACGTCCATTGGATTATAATTTCGCAAAGCCACTAAACGATTTGTTGCATCTTCCAAACGTCCTTGCCGCTCAAAAACACCAGCCAAATAATAATGAGCGGGCGCATAATCTGCTTTGAGATCAATGGCTTTGTTGAAAATTTCTTCGGCAGCAGCCAATTCTGTTTGTTCAGATTTCACGGCATTTGCCGCAACTTCTTTATTTTCAGATGTTTTGAATGCGCGAGCATAATCCGCAACCATCAAATGTAAACGCCCAAGATTTGTCTGCAAAGCAGGATTCATTGGTTCTAATTCAAGAGCTTTCTCATATGCAGCTGCCGAAAGATCCTCTGCTCCTTTTACAAGACCAATGACATCTCGATACGTGCCAGCTAAGACTGCCCAGTTGAGAACATTATAAGGAGCCAAAGCGACCGCACGTTTAGATGCATTCAATGAGGTATTGATTAATTGTTGAATTTGGGAAGCTTTTTCAGGAAGGATCTGACCATCTGCTCCACGACTCTGTTGAAGAACATTGCGTGTGTATAAAAAGAGGGCGCTGTTCAAATTTCGATAATAGATATCAGACCAGCCATTTGAAGCGACGGATTGGCGTAATTTTTCGAGAATTTGTTCTGTTGGTGCTTGCTGGCGATCCAAACGAACGGCTTGTGCAAAAGCCACTTCTGAAACATACCGTTGACCTGTCACAAACAACGTTGCAACAACAGCCACAAGCACAAGGACAAATCCAAACGAACATGCTAACCCCCATTTTGGTGATTTGCTGAAATCTGCTTCACGCAATCGAACAACTCCGCGCGCGGCAAGAAGACCGCTTAAAGTCCAAAACAAGAACTGAAGAGTCATGTTGGAGGAATATAAGACAAGAGAAAGAACAAGCGGAACCCATGCCACAAAAAGGACATATGTTGCTTTCCATTCCTCAGTCTGTCCTCGTTCTTTCAATAGTTGGCTCAATGCTTTGATACCCACAAAAAGAACGACTAGAATCCATGCAAGAGTTCCAACAACTCCAAATGTCGCAGCCATGGTCATAACATGGGATTTTGCGCGATCAAATCGAACATTCCAAAACATGGTTTGATTCACTCCTTGTGGTTTATATTTTGTATAATCGTCCACAAATGTTCCCGGACCTGAACCGAACGTAAGCCGAATCGGATGTTCAGACCATACCTCACGAACAATTCCGCTACTTGTGGCATAACTTGGACTCACAACAAGCGGAAGTTTTAATTTCAATGGAGATGGGAGAAATAAGAATAGAACACTGATAAGAAGAATGGAAAATGGAAGAACAAAACGATTTGATTTGCCAAAAACATCAGACTGAAGAAAGGCAAAGGCTAATAAGAGTAGCATTCCGAGAATCATGACTACCCACAATGCCCAGAAATCCACGACCATCAGAAAGAAAAGGGTGGAAATGGAAACGAAAACAATACAAATACGCTCGATTACACCTACTGTTCCAACAAAGAGAAGATCCGTACGATCTTTTCGTGATATGAGCCATAATCCAATGCCAAGTGAAGAGAGAACGGAAAGGAAAGCCACAAATGTGTTAATCGTTCCTACCGTATTAAACCCACGAGATAATTGGAGAAAAGAAAATGGAGATATCGCACTAAAAGCAAGGAGCAAGCTGACACTACCGGAAAGTAATAGAGAAAAGAAAAGACGCCGTTGCGTGGAAATATCCGCTGCAGTATTTAAAAGAATATAAAAGACAAATACAAGAACTGCTGTTGTAAGGAAACTTGTGTATTCCTGAGATGCCTGACCAATCCATGTCTGATACCCAGAATGAGATAAGAGAGACGAAACAAAAACAGATCCGAGAAACAATGCAGGAAAAAGATTCACCCAACCGCTACGAAAAGAAAAACGTTTTTCAAGAACCATGGATCCAAGCCATGCCAACAGAGCCACAAACGTCACAATAATAAGGAGAGTCTGCTTATTTACTTCAAATGCATCTACAGTCCATGGAAGAAAAAAAACAGGTAATAAAAACACCAGAACAAGAAAAGACCAGCGAACTTTTTCTTGAAAAAGATGATCGAGATTCCAACCGTTCTTTTTCCGTTTCAACGGAGAAGCGCCGGCTATATGCGACAGAGGAGAAAAATCCATACGTAAGAGGAAAAATGAAAAAATGAGAGTTAAAATTTATTCACGATCTTTTTTTTGCAGGTAGGCTGCAATGGCTTGGGTAATTTTTGAATCATCCTTCAGATCTTCCATAAATAAAATATGTTCTTTATTGATATCCATATAATCTTTTGGTGCATGAATTTCATTTCCAAGTTTTATGAGAGAAAAATCACTATCTGATACAGAATTTGAATCTCCTGACTGAGGATTTTGACGAAACTGGAGATAATAGACATTGGAGAGTCGATAGAAGTCTTCATTCTTATATACAATATGACCGAAATAGACCTGACCATTGTCCAAAAAAACAGCTTGATATTGTGATTCAGAAGAGGTATCACCTGTAAAAATATTTTTTTCTTCTATTCCTTTTTCTAAGAGAAAAATCCAGGCTCCTATTCCAATAACAATAAGAATGAAAATAAAAAGAATAATCATCCAAATACGTCTTTTTGAAGAGCCATCTCCTCGATCAAATGAAGGAAAAGATGGACGTCGCATTTTAGATTCGATAGCCATAGAAGAAAGAGGAAAAACCACATTCAATAAACAGAACTATTGTATCGAAATTTTTAAAACCAGACAATGGAATTTCATCCCCAGGGCACCATGAATATCTCTACGAAAAAAGAACGCAAAAGGCAGGGAGTTTATCCCCTGCCTTTTTCTGTATCTATTCTATTAGACCGTTGGTTCTTCTATGGAAGAAACTTCTGGGACAGATTCCTCAACCGGAGCTTCAGAAGGCGTGACATCTTCTTCCACAACAGGTTCGGAAACCGTTTCTTCG
>LCAH01000004.1:0-1966 GCA_000996355.1 Candidatus Uhrbacteria bacterium GW2011_GWC2_41_11 | reverse complement strand
GGAGCTTCAGAAGGCGTGACATCTTCTTCCACAACAGGTTCGGAAACCGTTTCTTCGACAACTGGAACTTCCTCAACAACCGGTTCTTCTATGGAAGAATCTTTTACATAGATTTCAATATCTTTTTCAGAACCATCACTTACAGAAACAACTCCGCCTTCTACACCAACTGCAATCCAGTTGAATTCAACATCTTGTGAAAGAGACCCATCCAAACGGATGTCAAATCCAGTTGTGCTTTCTTCTTCAACCCACCAGTATCCGTCAATCTTCACGCCGCTACGCAAAGTTGCGGTTACGATTGGTTGAGCTTCGTATTCATTTTCGAAGGCCACATGAACTCTATCATCTCCGGAAACGATCTTGGCACGTCCGGCCATATCACGACTTCCATAGAGATGTTCTTTCACTGTTATAGAACCTTCAAAAGCTGCATCAGATACAACGAGTTCCTCTGCTCCAACTTCTACTGCAGAAACAGAGTCACCTTGGATATTTGATGCTTCTGCGACTGGTGGTTGATACCAACCGTCAACTAATTTTACAATTATTTGTCCTGTTGCACCATCGAAAGATTCAAGAGCAATACCAACGACCGCTCCTGCCTCTGTTGCTTTCATACCATAGCCGGGCGTCGAAGAACTTGTGATGTAATCTCCAGGTTGAATCGATCCATTTTCATTCGTTACATTCACAGGGACACGACCAACAAGGGCAATTTGGTTTACTTCTTTCGGATTACCTAATGTGATACCAGGATTTGTGGAAACAATTCCGATCAAAGTGGAATCATATGCACCTGTGCTTCGGATAACATATTGACTCTTTGTCGGATCCACACTCACGATATCACCCGCATTCAAGTCTTCATCACTTGGGAAGTATTCCGCAAGGTCAGCTCCTGCGACGTTGCTGACACTTGTATCGACAAAGCCTAAGAGACTCCATCTTGTTCCATCGAAAATCCAACTTGTGTGATCATTGTTATCCAAAACAATATCCGTTGTTCCACACGTAAGATTATTTGCTCCACCACCGCTATCGTCACAGTCAAAGGTTATTTCTCCTTGGGCATCTGTTACGACTTTGACATAGATGATCTGTCCTGCAACACCCCCATCAAAAGACTCAATGATTTCTTCTCCTGTGTTATCACCGTTTGAGAAGTACACCCCTCCGGAAACATCAGGAGAAGCATCATCTGCTGTAAAGGTATCAACAGAACCAATGTCTACAATTCCTTCTACCGAGAAATCATCTGTAACAGCAAGATCATTTGTAACTGTTACACTACCAGTAATATTCACATCATCAGTACCATTGTTTGGTGTTGTGATAAGAAGACGATCTCCTGTGGCAATAGTCAAATCGGTTCCGTCTCCCGTGATCGTTTCTCCAGGAGAAAAGGCCACACCGATATCCCATCCACCACCAATTTCAATACCAGTTGAAGTGATGAGATCTGTTCCGGCTTCTGTAAGATCACCGAAATTCAATCCATGCAATATAGCTGTTTGATTTGTTGAAGCAATACTATTTGTCGCAGTAAAGGCATCAACATCAATCACCGTCCATGTTTCTGCACTATCTACATCATCCCCATGACTAAAGGTTGGGGTAATATTCATGACATTCCCTGTTGCGTCATCAACACCATAGGTGATTTGAAGAGCATCAACTCCATCTGTGGCTGAACTAAATCCACTATTTGTTATTGTTGTAACATCTGCTGTTGGAGCTGCACTTGCCGAAATATCGAATTCGGAATCCGCATCAATATTAACGGACACGTTGGCAGTGCCACCACCCACGAGGGCAAGAGTGGTATTAGCATCGTTATCTGCCGCGCTCAAGGTAACTACTCCGGCATCATCTCGACTAAAGACCATTGTTCCATCAACCGCTTCTCCGATATCAATGGCATTGCCATTGGCTCCGGTGATATCTCCACCGAGAACTGTTGCAT
>LCAH01000003.1 GCA_000996355.1 Candidatus Uhrbacteria bacterium GW2011_GWC2_41_11 | reverse complement strand
ATAAGTGACTGTTCCTCCATCGGTAAAAAGACTGCTTCCTCCAACAATGTCTGTTAAAAATGCAACCGTTCCAGATCCATTTTGAAAGGTAATCAACTGGTCGACTGTTGGATCTGTTATTGCAAAAGTTGTTTCAAAATCATTTGCGGTTAATCCTTCAAATACTAATGCATTCGTTCCTTGGAAAACACCACCTGTTGCATCAATAGAGGAATCAAAATCAGCTGTTCCGTCAAAGTTTGCTGTTTGAGAAGTCGTAAGGATTGCCGTTGGCATTGACGTTCGCAGCAAAGGTAGCAATACCATCTGATCCGAATGTTCCAATACCACTCATGTCTCCTGTGGTTCCAATATCCCAATCAGACGTATTGATAGACATGGTGTCTCCACCGTCTCCAAGGATCACCGCTCCACCTGGAGTGAGGGTGAATGCTCCTGTGGTTGTGAAAGTGGTTGTGGCTCCGTCAAAGGAGATGTTGGTGTCAGCAATAGAAAGGTCTGAATTTATGTCAACAGAACCATTAAAGCTGGCTGTTCCAATTACATTCAATCCCGCATCAAAATACACGGTGTTATCAACTTCCAAAGGTCCTTCCACATAAAGAGAATCATCTGTTGTTGCACTTCCTGGAATTCCTGTATCACCAATACGTGTATATCCAGTAGCAGAAAGTGACAAATTTCCATCAGAGGTAATATCATCACCGTTTACAGCAATATCACTATCCATGGTAATGGCTCCAATTCCTGTCATATCTCCTGTTGTTGAGATATCCCAATCAGAGGAGTTGATAGCAACAGTGTCGCCTCCGTCACCAAAATCTATTTGACCATTTGCATCCAAAGTTCCATCAAAAAAACTATTTCCAATGACCTCAAGTTCATCTGCAACACGCAGATCTCCAATTCCTCCACTTCCATGACTAAAAGCTGCATCTGCACCAATAATAACTGCAACATCATTTTCTAACGTTCCATTAACCCCTGCTTCCCAAAGACTAGCACCACTAGCAATATCAGAAAGAAATGCCACAGTACCTGATCCATTTTGAAATGTAATGGTTTGGTCAGTGGTTGGATTTGTCATGACAAAGGTTGTTTCAAATCCATCATCTGCTGATCCTTCAAAACTAATAGGAGAAGATCCAGTGAAGGTTGTACTGGTAAAATCATATGCTCCTGTTGCTGTATCATTTCCGTCGGAACGGAGAAAAACAGCAGAATCCAATCCATCCAAACTTTGAGAATTCAGTGCAAAAGGTGTAGCCATCATCTGTTTGCGTGGAGAAAGAGTCTCCCCTTCTACTTCAATTTCCAGATAAACTTCATTATTGTCTGCAAAAAGAGAATCAGAAATTGCTGCATAAGGTGTACCAATTGATGTATCTCCAAGATTTTCTGTGAAAAGACCGTCAGTGAGTGTCACTGTCCGTGCAATAGTGGATCCAGGAGTATTTCCATCACAGGTTGAGGATGAATTGGACCAAAGACATGTTCCTCCCGCTTCCATATCAAAAAAACGAAATTCTATGTCTGTTGTTGCAACAGTTACAGGAACGCTATTGTTATTAAGAAGACGTCCTTGATATGAAACAATGTTGGGTGGAGAAAGAGCAAGAGTTTGAATAGGAGATCCCATGATACTGATAAAACTGAAAATTATCATGATGAAAATTATCATGATGGGAGAAAACAGTATTTTTTTTTGTCCAGAATAGAAACTCATACCTTCTGGTTTGATTTCGACGCAGCGGACTTCTCTGATGTTTCTGGAGACGTCCGGAGAGAAGAAATAATCCTGGAAAGGGTTACGTTTGTTGAAAATTCAACAGCCTCAGGGTGACTACGGTAATCAATTGGTCGGAATTCAAAAGGTTGAAAGCCCATCTTTTCAAATGTGGAGTAATATTCGTTTGGTCCCAAGAGAAAACTGTATCTTCCTTTATTGTCTGTAATGTCTGTTTCAAGCAGTTTGTTGTATTTTGGTTCGAAAATACGGACGACAACATTGGAAAGCGGGTGCTTTGTTTTCTTGTCATAAACAATACCCCAATTTTTTGGTTTGCGTGGTTTGGCCAAACGATTGGCAAGAAGATAAAAAACCATTTGAATTCCTACCATGCCGATGTGAAAGATCGTCGGACGGATGAGAACAACATATGCGGCTACGAAAACTCCAAGAAGAGCAGTGACTTGTTGAAGTCGACGTAATTGGCGCATGCGATGTACATGTGTTGGAATTTGAATAGTTTCGTCTTGAAGAGAATCAAGAGGGATGTTTGGAGTAATGGTGGCATCTTTTTCCGTGACCTTGATTAATTCGCCATGATACACATCTAGATACATCACATCGTCTTTTGCCTCCGCTAAGTAAGACGATGGAAATGTCATTCCTTGTTTTGTAACTGTTATACGATATTCACCTGGTTGTACGAGGAAAAAATATCGTCCTCCTTTGTCTGTGACGCGGCTTCTTACAAGTCGACCATCTGAAACTCGATAAAGCCGCACAATGGCAAGATCGACCGGAATTTTTGTTACAGCGTGATACACAATTCCGAACCCTCGACGTTTTCTCCGCCAGAGAAAAAGAGCTGGACTAGTGAAAAAATACTGAAGGAATGGAATGAGATCAAACGCTGTTGTAAGAATAATTCCGCTGACAATAGCAGTTGTTGTTACAGCCGGGATAGCTGCTTCAGCACTCATTTGAACTTCTGGAATAGCTCGTGCTGTTTCCAAAAAACTATTGATAGCAGAGACAGCTTGTTTGATAACTTGAACGGGAGGTAATGACGCAATTGTCTGCACAATTTCAGGCAGTTCGACAAGTGGAATGCGAGTAAGGTGAATTTCGGGATGGATGATGTGATTGGTTATATTTGTTTCGATTTCCATGGGTTCAAATCCGTTTTTTTCGATGCGGATTCGATAAATTCCATTAGGAACATACCAAGAAAAGACTCCGTCCATTTTCGTGGAAATCGGATTAAATTGATGGAAGGGAGAAGCATCCCACGGAAGGAATACTTCTTCTTTTTTTTCTTCTAGAACAAGTGTTACATCATTGATAGATCTTTTTTCCTGCTCAAGAGTTTCATAGACAAAACCAGGTGCAAGAATATGGGCCGTAAAGGTCAATGTTTGTTGTTGTCCTTCAAGCATGGCAAGGACAACAAGCGGAATGTGTTCTGGTCCTGTCGGAATTCGAACAGTCGTTTCAAACATGTTGTCACGGCGCTCAGCAAATAGATAGGATTGAGATCCTAAAAGAAGAAACACTTGCTTTATGGAAGATCGGATGGATGAAGGAAGAAAAACATGAATTCGGAGTGTCGTTTCCGCCAACAGATCAACCATCTGGTCCGAATCCGGTTGAAGCTGAATAACGCCGTCTGCGACAAGGAACGATACGCCTTCGTAAGATATCGTTCCTTCTCCTTTTTCTTCAGGCGGTATTTTTGTTGTAGGACAATCTGTTTCGCACAAGAGAATATTTTCTGTTTCTTCGCAGATTCCATTTCCGCACAGAGGAGTTGTTGATTGCTCTTCCTCCAGTAACGATTCTTCTTCTAATATGCAGTCGTTTGGACAGAGTAAGGAAGTTTCTCCAATAGAACAGATTGCATCTCCACACAAAAGTGTTGTTCCGTCAGTTTCTGTCGGTGTCTCAATCGGAATTTCTTCTCCTGGTTCTTCCGGAGGAACTTCTACAGGAATGATTGATGCTATTGGTGTCCCAAGAACAAGAGCTCCGGAAGCATATTGTCTTGCATGATTGTGGGCGAAGATTCCGTAATAATAGGTTGTCCCATTTGCGAGTCCTTTGTGAATGAATTCCTCATTCAAACCGTCGAATACTTTTGTACAGTCCGCGTCCACTGGACTGTTTGGAAAGGTATTCAGACAGGCAAGAATAAGAATTCCTTCTAAATTTTCGTTCGGAGGATTATCCCAAGTGAGGGTATTTTTTCCATCCGCAGGAATAATGGAAAGATTTGAAACATTTTCAGGCGGTGGATTAACTGTGGTTGTAAACGTTTGATCCGCAGAGAAAGAGGTATTTCCTGATGCATCCATGGATTGAACGGAAAAATGGTAGCTTGTTTCAGCGGAAAGACCAGTCAAAAGAATGGAATGATCCGTGGTAAGTGTGGAATCCGATTGTATGAAGCCGTATAATTCCGTTTTTCCGTACGATACAGTACTTGTCGCCTTCTCATTTGTTTTCCATATAATGCGCGCGGATGTTTCTAAAAGATCTACGATTTCGATATTCGAGATGGTCGGTGCTGTTTCATCCAGTGTTGTGAAAATCAGATCGGAAGAAGAAACCTCGTTTCCGCACAGATCTGCAGATCGTATACGGAAATGATAGGTTGTTCCTTCCAGAAGTCCGGAAAGATCAATCGTATGGAAGGAAATAAGACTTGTCTGTGTTTGTATTCCTAACTCATAACTCGTTGTGTATCCGTAGTCGAGTTTTGCATCTGCAGATTCATCCGTTTCCCACGTTATTTTAGCCGAGGAAGTTCGAAGATCAGAAACAATAATGTTTTCGATTATTGGAGATGTTCGATCCCCACAACTCGCTCCTCCGATTGGTCCTCCTCCCCCGCCTCCTATTTCCTGATCCACATCAGCGGAAACAGAAACAGCACCAGTTGCAAGAATAGGGAGAGCAATGGAACCAGAGTCTCCAAATGTTCCTCCAATCGAAACATAGACTGTACCTAGATCAGAAGGATTTGTTATTTGATTTGTCCCAATACCATTTGCTGTTGTCTGTGTTCCGATCTCAATGGTTATTTCGCTTCCGGGAGCGATGGCACCGCCATCACCCGGGCAAATTGTCAGAGTCACAATGTCAGCAGCAATCACTGCAGACGCCTGTTCAGCGCCCGCACATGTTGGTGCTGTGGTGAGATCTAAACCATCATCAAAAAAATCAATGTCGTCTTCGCTGATGGTTGACGTATCAAAGTTGGAGTTAAAGGAGAGTGTAATTGTTGAACCCTCGACCGCTCCGGTTGAAGTTGTAAAGAACATTGTGTGGTTTGCGTCCGCACCTGTTTCCAGACTTGTTGGTCTGTCATTAGCGGACGTAACCGTGGCTGCTTTACCTGAAACAGCCGCAACAAGCGCGGTTGCTATGACCGTGATTGATACGACGTTCCAGATGAAATTTCGCGGAATGGCCACACAGATATTTGATTTTATATTTGTTGTTTTCGACGTAAGTGTTTGAGGAAGTAAGTCGATACAAGAAAATCTATTCCAAGGAAGACGACAAGAATGAAAATGAGTTCCCATGGCCAGACCCAGAAAAGCGTTTTTGTTTCCAATAGCTGTGATGTTTCTCCATAGGATATTTCGAATCGTGCCGTGATAGGTCCAATGGCGAATGTCTTTAATTGATTCATGACCGTTTTCAAAAATGTGGATTTTGATACGATCTCAAATGTTCCAGAAAATGTGCGCGTTGTTCCAGGAAGAATACGACCTTTATCCGAGTTTATATTCGTAGAAACCAATTTGCGTCCAAATATGTCGTAGAAGTTCAGTGTTCCTCCAGGGAGGATATAAACATTTCCTTGATTTTGAATCCGTGCTTTCCAAGTTCCTGTTAGGTGTGAAGAATCAACGGAAGATATGTTGAAATCGAGGAGAGCGGCTGATTCGATAGTTTTTCCTGAGATTGTTAGAAAAATGAGTGCTGCTGTTTTAACCTGAATTGTCGCCTGATTGGTTGCAACGACTTCAGAAGGTGCATCCGAGACCACAATGGCGGCTGTATGTGATCCAGCCTGGATATCAGTCGGAATGTTAATGATAAAAGGAACATCAAGTTTTGTATTCGCCGGAATCGTGATAGATGGATATGGAAAAGCGATCCATGCAGGCAATCCTTCTTTTTTTTCATCACTGGATGCAAACCTCGGAGTTCCTGTTTCTCCATCAGATGAGAATGCAATGCTTGAAAAATAAAAGGATTGCGAACGATTTTCCGAATTTACAACAGTGACATGGTCTTGAATAATTTCCCCGCGAGAACTTTTTAACTCAATGATGGCAGGAGATATGGCAAAGGCAGAACCAGTCGAAACAAAAAGGAAAAATTGCCAAATCAGACCTATTCCTATTCCCCAAAGACCCCACTTCATAAATCTCGTTTAAAAATTCCCCGAAATAATAAAGGAAAGAGCATGACTATATGTACCGTTTTCGACAGCAGAAGAAATCGAGGCCTTGAGAGTCATAAAGTGACGATCTGAAAAGGAGGCTTCATTTTTTTCGACAACAGTTTGAAAGTCTGTGGTAAACCCGGTGTCTTGTGTGTCGAATGTTGAATCTGAAATCGTTGTATCTGACGATCGTCCTCCATATTCTGTCTGTCCGACAGTGACAGAACCGTCCAAAACATCCGATATTTCTTCTGTCCCTATGCGGAGATTACCGTCATCAAATACTTGAACGGTATATCCACCAACAACGTCTGTAGAAACTTCCATTCCTATGATAGCTGTTTTTACTTCCGTATCTGTCAGTTCTTGAAAGTCCAAGGTTTCTCCTTCGAGAAGATAAACAACATCATTGGTGCCATCTATTGTTGGAAGAGTTCCTCCATCTGCAAATTCGTCGATCGTCACAGTTCCAACACCTATAGAAGTGATTTGACCAACAGCCGCTACTTGAGTTTGACCTTTGTCCTGAATAAGAGCGACTAAATTTCCAACAATCAATCCTGAAGGATCTGTCGTAATAATGTTTCCTACAAGATTCATTGCCGCACGTTCCGAACTTGTCACTTGAGAAAGAACATTAAAAAGGATTGTCTGATCAAACACACCAGCTCGATACCCTGCCTGCAGGTTAAAAGTACTACCAGAACTTGATCCTGCTCCAATATTTCCTACTGTGTCATATAATCGATAGCTGGCAGAAGAAGCATTCTCAGACCCTCCTTGGCTTATGGTGTCCCATTTGATCTGGAAATTAGATGAGGACATCTCAGCATGTGTGGGAGAAACATTGAAAGCCAGAAGAATCGCAAAAATGATCCAACCATGATACAGACGCATAATTTTCCTTTTTATATAGCTATTTTAACATGAACACTATATTTAGTCAATAAAAAATTTTGCTAATTTTAGCCATTTTTTTAATTTAAACTGTGGATAAAAATTTTTTCCACAGTTTATCTATCATTTCTCACATATTTATCCACTTTTTATTTATTTGTCTAGTCTAATGTAGACAAATATGATTTTTAATATATGATCCGAGCTTATTTTTATGATAATAATGATCAATTGTTTTTGATACCTTTCGAATGGACTCAAAGAATAAATTGTTATTTATCGAACTTATTTTTTTTAAATTCAATTCTTTTAGGACTTTCTCATTCGGCGCATAATTTTGTCGAAATCTGCATTTTTTGTTTGCTGTACCTGCGAACACAGCTCATAAAAATTTTCAATTTCTCCTTGTTCTGTATCCAAATTTTCATTTTGTTTCACATGAAACAAAAAATGCGTTTAAAGATATTTGCAAATGATCCATGCAAATGTCCAAATAAGGTTTAAAAAATAAAGGCATAAAAAATTACAACTTGCCTTTTTCCGAGCAGCTTGCTGCGCGGTACCTTGTCCTCTAAACTAGGAGGGTATGCGAACGGTTAAAAAATCTGAGCACAATGCGTATCAAATTCACTATCACTTTGTTTGTCCAGTAAAGTATCGGAAAGCACTCTTTGGATTTTTTGACCGTGAGAATACCCTCCGTTTCATCTGTAGAGAAATCGAAGAGCGTTATGAGTATGAATTCGAACAAATAGGTATCGATACGAATCACGTTCATTTTTTCATGTCTGCAGCACCAAAGTTCTCTCCTTCTATTATTATTCAAACCATGAAGTCAATCATTGCTCGAGAAATGTTTAAAAAACATCCGGATCTCAAAAAAGAACTTTTGGGCGGTGCATTTTGGACAGAAGGTTTCTTTGGAGCTACGGTTGGAGAAAGTGAAAACAAGGACGTGATTCGTGAATATGTTAGAAAACAAGGATTTCAAACGAATCAACTTAAGCTCTTTGATTTCTAATCCTTTCGATACCGCGTCAGCTTGCTGTGCGGAAATTCATTAAAGAAAATATCCTGATCTGTAAGAAAGAAGGATAAATGGTTTCCATTTAAAGAAAACATGATTTGTTCTCCATATCCGCTTCTTTTCGAATAGTGATCTAATTTTATATTTTCAATAATTCTATTTATTTGAATGAGTCTTTTTTGTGATGTCTGCCAATCCCACGCGGATAAAAAAGATCCTAAAGAGACAAAAATAAGGAGAAAACTTATGATAATAAGAGAGATTTTTTCAGAAAGGGAAAATCTTTCTTTTTTGTCTTTTTGTGAGTTCATAAGAATATTTTTATTATAACATTGTATTTTCGTTTTTTTGTTGATTTTTTTAAAAAAATTCTGAGAGGATTTATCTCTACAGAGAGAAATAATTAAAAAATCAAAGATAAAATTTTTTGACGATAGTTATCGTCAAACGATATAACTATTTTTAGCTCAATTTAAATAAAAATAAACTATTTAAATTTATTGTGGAAAAAAATTGACACTATCATTCTTTTTTGATATGTTTATAATCTCAAAGTTTTTTGTTGTTTGAATTTCATTTTTTATGAATGACACACTTCTTTTTCTCAAAAAACAGCTTCTTTTCATGGATTTATCTGAAAAAGAAGCAAATGTTTATTTAGGTCTTCTTTCTCTTGGAAAAGGAACAGTTTCCGAAATTGCTCAACAAGCAGAAATAAATCGGACAACTGGATATGATATTTTAAACACACTTATAAGTTACGGTTTTGTAAGTATTTCTGGAAAAAAACCAAAACAAGAATATGTAGCCGAATCTCCTGATCGTATTATTGCGTTTCTAGAATTGAAGAAAGAGAAAACAGAAGAACAGCTTACACAAGCCAAGATAATGCTTCCGCAATTAAAATCTATCCACAACATTTCTGATCGTCCTCGAGTTCGTTTTTATGAAGGGAAGCAGGGGCTTGAACAAGTTTATGAAGATATTCTCACTTCTCACGAAGAAATTCGTACCTATGCCACAGTCGATGATATGCACGCAGTTCTTCCAGATTATTTTTCAAATTATTATGTACGACGTGCAAAAAAAGGCATTCATATTCGTGCCATTATTCCAAAAACACCTTTGGCCATGGAACAAATGAAACAAAATAAAAAAGAAGCTCGAGAAACAGCCCTTATTCCTGCAGAAACATTTTATTTTTCTCCTGAAATCAATATTTATGACAACAAAGTCATGATTGCTTTATGGCGTGAAAAATTAGGGATCATTATTGAGAGTGCGGAAATTGCAGATGCTATGAAAAAAATCTACGAACTTGCATGGGCAGAAGCAAAAAGATTAGAAACGAACTTAACGCACAACCAATATAATTCCCAAAATCATAATGCCAAATAGAATCATTTTTTTAAAAACACTTTGATGATCAGTTTTTTCTTTAAAAAAATTTGGAAAATGTTTCTTGAGAAGCATTGCGTAAAAAAGAACAAAAAATGGTTGAATGGGATCAATACTTTTTTGCATTGTAAGTGGAACAAGAGCAATAGCATACGTTGAAGCAGCTGATCCACTAAAGGTAAGAAATTCTTCAAAAAAGAAAAGATGGAAAGAGTGTCGAAATCGAGTGAATTGGTTTCTCATATCTTTTCGAAAGAATGGAAAAAACCAAAGACAGAGAGCAAAAAGAAAGGAAAAAATAATTGGCCAGACAAAACCTGTACTCCAATCAACTTGATTAAAAAGATATTTATATAAAACTCCTTCCAAAGCAAGAAGAATTGAACAAATAAGCATGTAAATAAAAGAACGATTAAATCGAAATCGTTCATGATGATTTAAAGTTAAAGCAACACTTGCAAGAACAATAATACCAAATCCAATATATTGAATTATTCCTAATGTTTCCCCAATAAAAAAGAATGCAAAAATAGGAACAAAAATTTTTCCAAGAGCAAACAAAGCAGATACCACAGAAGTATCATCATTTTGTAAAGCTTTGTAATAAGGATAACAATAAAGAATTTCAATAAAACCAATAAGAAAAAAGAATGGAAGAAGTACTGGGGGAGGAAATTTTGGTATATCAATAAGTAAAACAAGAGGGAGAAACAAAGTATTACAAAGAGAACTATAGAAAATGAGAGACCAAACTTGTTTAAAAATATGGTTTGAAAAGTGATTGTCTAAAACATTTGCCCCACCATGTAGAATAGGAGACAGAAGAGCGACAAGAATCCAATACATATAAAAGAAGACGCTTTATGCGTCATTTTTACTTTTGCCGTAGAATATGTCTGAAAATTAAGACTGTGCCATCCGTAGTGTCAACTGTTTTGAACAGTAGGGATATGACTCAACCACCCCTTCTTCGCCAAGGCTACGAAGTGTATTCTTCGCTGGCGCGAAGGTTGGTGGACCTGAGGAGATTCGAACTCCTGACCTCTGCAATGCGAATGCAGCGCTCTACCAACTGAGCTACAGGCCCATTTTGGGCAAAAAAAGTATAACTGATGAATGGTTTTTTTAAAAGGGAGTTATATCAATGATAATTTCAGTTTTTGGCGGTAATTTTATGATCTATTCAAATAACGAACTGGCAAGCATAGAACGAAACAATATACTCGTAGGTTCATTCTTTATTTGTTTCAAAAAATTATCATCAATTTCAAGAAATGATTTATCCAATGTCATACCGGAATATTCTTTGTTTAATACAAGTGCATTTTCCAAAATAAAACAAAGTTCTAAAAAACTTTTTTCATCCTTGTATCCTTTATTTGTGCTTGCGTTGTTTTTAAAATATTGCGAGAAAAACTTTCTTAGAATTTCTGGCTTATCTTCTTTTGGCAAGTTTTTTGGAACAAGATGGTGTGCCCAAATAACAATTTTTGGCTGAAGCTGTTCTATATTTTTTCTTATTACATCAAGAGCTGTTTTACTTTCTGTTTTTGGTGGAGAAATGAAGATAATATCTGGTGTGCCGAGTTCATTTAATTGTTCATCAGTTAAATGATGAGAATGATCTCCAAAATGTGCTATCCGCAATCCATCAATCGTATAATGCCAAGCTATATTTACATCTCCATTGTACTCGTAAACGATAGTCCCTCGTAAATCAAAATTTGGAAATGGATTGCTATTCGTTTTTGTTTCAGGTGCATTTTGAAGCCAACCGCCAGGCGCATAAGCATGGTCAGAATCCGGTTCAGACATCAAAACAATATTTGCCCCGAAAGGTTTTCCTTGAAATTCTTTTGGAAAATTTGGACCAAGTATCCATTCTGATGAATCGTTGAATGGATCAATAAGTATTCGAAATCCATTTTTGTTTTCAATCAAAAAACATGAAAGACCAATATAATGAATTTTCATAAGTTTTTTCAAATCCTATAATTGAAAGTTTCTTTTTCGTGGTGCCCTTGGAGGGAATCGAACCCCCATCTCGTCCTTAGGACGGACTTGCTCTATCCATTGAGCTACAAGGGCTCTTTTTTCATGCTACAATAAGCACGTCTTTCCAACGCTTTCTTAAAATATCTGGAAAAGACCAACGGCGTCAATTATGGAACCTTTTACTCTTCTTTTTTTTCTTGTTCTTCTTGCAGCTATTATCACTGGATTTGTTTTGGTTACAAACATGTTTCAACGACAAGTAAACGATTTGAAAAATCTTCAAGCGCAGAATCAATCTGATAAACTTCTTCAATTATTAAACGATAATGTGCGGGGTGTTCAGGAACGAATGGATCGAACAACAGAAGGACTGAATACACGTCTTGATCGAGCGGCACAGGTGATTGGTCAGGTAAATAGGGAACTTGGTTCCATGTCCGAAATCGGTCGTGGACTGAAAGATTTTCAGGCTCTTTTGTCATCTCCAAAATTGCGTGGCAATCTTGGAGAACAGATTTTGTATGATGCTATGGATCAGGTGTTTGCTTCGAATCAGTATGCAAAACAGTTTAAGTTTAAGGATGGTCAAGTTGTTGATGCTGTCATTAAAACAAGTGATTCCATGATCCCCATTGATTCTAAATTTCCCATGGAAAGTTTTAAAGCCATGTGTCAGACGACAACGGATGATGACCGATTACGTTGTTCTCGCGAATTTGTAAGACATGTAAAAAAACATATTGATGATGTTTCAAAAAAATACATTCTTCCTCATGAAGGAACTGTTGATTTTGCGGTCATGTATGTGCCATCTGAAAATGTTTATTACGAAATTGTCGCGAATAATGACGAGCTGATGGATTATGCAAAAAGTCGCAATATCCTTTTTGTTTCTCCAAACAGTTTTTTTCACTTTTTGCGCGTCATTTTGATGGGTCTGGAACGCACAAAAATTCAGGAGCAAGCGCAGAAGATCTGGGAACTTTTAAAGGGAATTCAGCAGGAAAACATCAAATTTTCCGAATCTTTACAACTTGTGAATCGACACCTGACAAATGCCAAAAATGCTTTGGAAGGAGCAACAATTGAATATGGTCGATTTTCAAATAAATTAGACCAAGTAAAATTGTTAGAATAATCACTTGACGGATTTTGTTTGTACAGGTAGATTGTCGTCATTGTTGATCGCGCGGGTAACCGCGATTTATTTATGCCTATTAAAGAAAATGCAAAAAAAGCATTGCGTCAGAGCCTGAAACGGGTTGTGCGCAATGATCTCGTAAAAGCGGAGATTCATTCCCTCCGTGTGAAGTTCCGTAAAACTTTAGCAGCAGGAAAAACAGAAGATGCTTCTGTTGTCTCCCGAACCATGGCAAAAAAATTAGATAAAGCTGTTTCAAAAGGGATTCTCAAAAAAAATACTGCTTCACGTATTAAATCCCGAACCGTTCTTAAGTTGAATATCCAAAACAAAAAAGTCTAGGTTTAAACCTAGACTTTTTTAATATGAATGTTTATGGTTGGAGAAGAGCGACAATAGCAAGATCCATACCCATTCTCTCCGAATAGCGTCCTGTTTTCATCCCTCTATCGAGTTCGTAAAAATAATCATGTGTTTTTTTTAAATGTTCGAGTGGAAATGCTTTGACCTGGCTGATTGTTTTTGAAACAACAAACGGATGAAGATTGAGAAGGGATGCGGCTTTGTCTTTTGATAAAGTTGGATGTTCTTCCAAACATGCTTTGAGCTCAAGAAGAATACGTACCTGCCTTGTAAGCATGTTAAACAAGTATCCGTCACTTGCACCAGAAAGGCGCTCTTCTTCAAGGAGTTGCATGGCGTCAATAATACGTTGTTGAGAGACAGCATCCAGAAATGCAAATATTTGATCCGAAAATTGAGCATGGACCAATGTCTCGACCATGAATCTAGAAATATTTTTTCCATCTGCATATCCAACCAATTTTTGAATTTCTCCATTCAGTTGCCACAAATCAGAACCTGTTTTTAAAGCAAGAAGTTCCTGGGCTTTGACTTCAATCGTACTGCCATATTTTTGAACACATTTTGAAATCCATGAAATAAGTTCTTTGTGTTGTAAAAGAGGAAACACATACGTATATACACCAGATTTTTCAGAGATAATTTTATAAAGTGGATGTTTTTCAACGTCTTTTATGGAAGTAGATTCCCAAAAAATAACAATCGTCGAATCTCCTGTTTTTAAAAGACGTTCTTCCCATGTTCCTTCTTGATTTTTTTTCAAAGAACGAAATCCATCACGAATGACCACCATGCGACGTTCACTTAAAAAAGGTGCGCAAGCAATGGTGCGTGCGGCATCATCCATATCTACCTTATCGCTTCCTCCAGACGGAAAAAGAGAAAGATTTAATTTTCCTGGATCAAATTTTTTAACAAAAGCAGAAATAAGTTCTTGCACTTTTTCTTGTACACGAAATGTGTCATCTCCATAAACAAGAATCATCATACAAATAAAGACTCCTCCCAAGGTTTCATTTCTCCCCAGTTGCGCCCAGTTTCGATATTCACTGTTAAAGGAATTTCGAGTTGAACAACGGTCTCCATAAAATGTTTTACAGCTCGTGCAGTTTCTGAAACAAATGCTTCATCTACCTCAAACACAAGTTCATCATGAACTTGAAGGAGAAGACGAATATATGAACGTCCAGCTTGAGCTGCTTGAAGGGTTCGAATCCATCCATCTATTTGAATCATGGCCATTTTTATAATATCCGCTTCTGTACCTTGGACAGGCATATTAATAGCCATGCGTTCTGCTGCAGCGGCAAGCATGGGGATATGAGAATGAATGTCTAAAATAGAACGCCGGCGTTTGAACATCGTTTCTACATATCCTTGTTTTTTTGCCTGAATAATCGTTTGATCAAGAAAATCTCGAATCGCATGATGAACTTCAAAAAAACGATCAATAAATTGCTGTGCTTCTTCTTGAGTGAAATCTGTGGCACGAGCAAGGGCTCGAGGACCCATTCCATATAACACACCAAAGTTTATAGTTTTTGCCGCTCGTCGTTGTTCAGGTGTTACATTTCCTTCTGGGATATTCCAAAGATCTGCTGCTGTGCGAGCATGAATATCTTCCCCAGCACGAAATGCGGCAAGAAATGGTTCATCTTTAGCAAGAACAGAAATCAAACGTAATTCCAATTGGGAATAATCCGCTCCAAGAAGCTGCTTACCTTTTTCTGCAATAAAGGCTCGTCGAATACGATGTCCTAATTCTGTTTTGGTTGGAATATTTTGAAGATTTGGATCAGAAGAGGAAAGACGTCCTGTGGATGCAATAGTCTGATGAAATGTTGTGTGAACACGACCATCTTGCTGAACAAGAGTTGGAAGAACATCCACATACGTTGATTTTAATTTTGCCAATTCACGATATTCAACAATGAGAGAAATAATTGGATGGACATCGATGAGTTTTTCAAGTTCTGGAGCAGCCGTAGAAAGTCCAGTTTTTGTTTTTTTAATTCCACGTGTTGGAAGATGGAGTGTTTCAAATAGAATGTGTGCAAGTTGAGACGGAGAATTGATATTAAATTCTTCTTTTGATTCCGCGTAAATACGACGAGTAAGCGCATCAATATTGCCTCGCATCTCCTTAGAAAGAGTTTGTAAAAATGGTTTGTCTAGCCTGATGCCATTTTTTTCCATGCAAAACAAAATAGGAACAAGAGGCATTTCTATTTTTTCAAACATGTTCCAGAGTCCATGATCTTGTAAATCTTTTTCTGTTTTTTTGTGAAGGGTCATCATGGTTGCGGCCGCAAGTCCGATCACTTGAGAATCATGTTCTTTCAAGGTAGACACATGTATTGGTTCAAGTGCATAAAAATCAGCCAAACTTTCCAATGTATGTTCTCGATCACCGATTTCCAAAAGAGAAGAAGCAATGAGAAGATCATGCCAATGACACAACAATTCTGTTTCTTCTTTTCGTAAGTGAAAAAAATGTTTTACGTCGTAAGCAACAACGACATGAATCGTTTTAAGAAAGTCAAAAATTTCATTGAGATGTTCTTGTGTTGGCTCTGGAATGACAAGATGTGTTGTTCCATTTGATAACGCAATTGATTCCAGCACATTTCCAAAAAGATCTGGAATTTTTTCTTGATAAGCAAATGCGATCATCTCCGCTCCACGGAACATTTCGATTTGTTCACGGATATGAATAACATCGCGAACAACAGCTGATTTTTTTGCTGTCTTTTTTAAAGGTGCTTCGTATTTTTTTAACAAAGTTTTAAATTCAAGGGAATGAAATAATTCCCGCAAAGAAGAAAAATTTGGATCACGACGCTGATACGTAGACGTATCAAAATTTCCTGGAACATCTCGGACAATTGTGACAAGTTCATGTGCTTCTTCAGCAGTTTTTTCTTGACCCCGAAGTTTTTTTGCTATTTTTTCTGGGATACTATTTGTATGAAGTGCTTCAAAAATTTTATCTAATGTTCCGTGAGTTTGTAAAAGTTCTACAGCTGTTTTTTCTCCGATACCTCGAACTCCAGGAATATTATCAGACGGATCTCCGCGTAATGCTTTGTAATCAATCATTTGTGAAGGAGTGAGATGAAATCGGTCTTTTACCGATTTTTCATCGTAGATTTTTGTTTCGGAGATTCCTTTTTGAAAAATAAGAACTTGTATCTTTTCATTCACAAGTTGAAGAGCATCTAAATCTCCTGTTGCAATCACAACAGATATGTTTGCTTTTTGACTAAGTGTTCCAATTAAATCATCTGCCTCGTATCCTTCCGCAGATACACTTTTTATTCCATATGCATCCATCATCTTTTGCACAAGAGGAATTTGTTCGTAGAGTTCTGGGGCTTTTTTCTCTCGAGTGGCTTTGTAGGCGGCAAATTTTTTATGTCGAAATGTTTTTCCAGGCAAATCCCATGCCACGGCCATGTGAGTTGGATGAAATATTTCGAGAAGTTTTTCCGTCATCATGGCAAAACCATATGCCGCATGAACGACTCGTCCATCACGTGTAGTCAAAGGAGGAAGGGCATGCCAAGCTCGATGAAGAAGCGCATTGCCGTCGAGAATAAGAAAGAGAGATTTTTGCATATTCATGTAAAGGTACATTACGTTTTTTTTACGCATTTTTCAATAGAAAAAACCGCGCAAGGTTGCGCGGTATAGTGTGGTATTACGCCAAAGCGATGTTTGGCATTCGAGAGGTGAATGCAGGTGGTTGAATATTCACCTGTATAGAAAGTGGTTTTTCACTTTCCTGAATAAGAAATCTTTGAATGGGTTCTGGCCATTCATTTTGAGGAATAAATCGAAGCCCGTCAGGAAATGGATCATCTCTTTCCAAAAGAGCGAGTGTCATTGGGTGTCTGTTTTTTACCCCAGCCGTCATCCCAACAAGAACATGGTTATAAACCCATGCATCTTTTGGTATTTCAGCTCGAATCATTTGTCTGAAAACAATGGTTGGATGTCCATTTTCATTCCAATAAGGAAGAATAAGAGCATAACCAAACCCATACATCTGATAGAAATTCAAGAGAAGCGCTTCATCCGGACCGCGTCCGAGAAATGCCAGGCCTCCTGGAACCTCGCTGATGCGACTCCATGGGAGGTAACGATTCCCTTTAAGAAATTGGAGAATGTGGTGTGTTCCAATTCCCATAAGATATTGTCCTCGATATTCACCAGAGACAAGAATGCCATTTTGGAGACCAAATTGAACCCGATGTTTTCCTGAAACAGGGACACGCATCCAGGTTGTATCCTCTTTGAGACGACCAAAGAGAATACACCGTTCAGGTCTGGACCAAAACAGGATATTTTCCCTGTATTGACCCGCATTTTTTCCAAACATGATTGATTCCATCATGTTGGCAAATACAGGAAAATTCGGATTCTCTTTTGCTGAGATATCTGTTGCAACAAATGTTATCCCTGTCCATCTGTCTCGACCAATCCACGTACATGGAGTAAACCCTTCTGGTGCGCTTGGGTTTTCTGTCATTTTGATTTGCGAGGAATAAGCTCGCACAAGTTCCATATGGGATCCGATGCGATGAGTATCAAATACAAGATGAACACGTGCTTCAGGTGTTTTCTCTACAGCCGCACTCACAAGACGTAAGGGGTGTTCTAATACACCTTTGACAAAAGCTGTGGCATGTTCAGGACCATCCACAATCGCTTCAAAGAACGATGTGCGAGTCATTCACATTTTCCTTTCTTAGGTTGTTTTTTTCAACATGACCCAAGGATGCTACGCGTCATGGCGGTTTTTGTCAATCATTTAAATAAAAAATAGCCTTATTTTTGGCTATTTTTTAACTTTTTTATGAAACGGAGAAGATAGAGTCCGGATGGTGATCCAGAATAATTTGGACATCGGAAATGGAAGGAAATTGAAGAAGCGTTTCTCTTATTTGCGAATGGAGTGTTTTTTGTTCACAAGTATTCAATGGTTGAATGAGAGATGAAGGAATATCTACCGTTGCTACACCTCCACTAATAATAAGAGAATAAATGGAATTTTCAGGTGAGAAGATATTTTCATATCCAATTGTTTGTTCTTGTTCTGTCGGACCTTTGAGAAGGGTATAAAGCGATGTGCGGCCAACGGCAGCAGTTTCTGCAACTGTTCGTGAAACAGGGTATACGGTATTGCAGTTTTTTTCTGTATTTAGACGCACGTTTGGAAAGAAAGATTGAAAGGTTGTTGTTGATATGGACAAGAGGTGTAAAGGAATAGAAACAAGATTTTCTTCTGTTCCATCTTTTGGAGATGAAGTAAATAATTCAAGAGTAAATTCCTGTTGTTCCATGGCCGGGAGGAAAATTTCTAAATGAAATGATCCAAATGTCCCAGGATTTTTTGCTGAAGTCATGTCAAAACCGTTGAGTTTTATTGCTCCAGAAGCATCTTTTATACGCCACTCATAAACATTTTCAAAAATACGTGCAAATCCCTCAATAAGGAGTGGAGATGTAACAGTTGCTCCTGTATTCGGAGACAAAACAACAAGATTGTTTGAAACGGCGATTCGAATCGTTCGGGCTATTGTTTCAAGCGTTGCTGCATTTCGTGTTCCAAAAATTTCTGCCAGCATTTCCGGTTGTACTTTTGATAGGGTTTGTTCTTCTCTTCCATCAATAATAATGCCAGTTGATTCTTCAAGATGAATGGATTCTTTTGTTCCATTCGCAAATTCGAGGACTAGTGTATTTTCCTGCGTATTTACAGATTTTATAATCCCAGTTATTTTAACTGTTTGTTGTTCTTGTTTTAATTCTGGAGAGGTGATTAAGGATGGGCGAGACGGCTGAAAACAACCTGTTCCAATCAGGGCGAGACCAAGAAAGAAAAAGACGAAAAAAGATTTCATATGTAGATCCTCTCACAATGTGCCATTAGGGTACAAGAAGGAATAAAAGACGTAAAGATAACAAACTTCTTTCTTTTAAACGAATTGACAGAAGGTTTTATTTCACGTATTCTTTGCCAAGTTGACAGTATTTGACACAAACAACACGGCGGTCATGGTGTAATGGTTAACACAGGAGATTGTGGCTCTCCTGATCCGGGTTCGATTCCCGGTGATCGCCCCACAAAGAATCTCTCTTTATTAAATGGAGGGATTTTTTGTTTGGGTTGATTTTTTCTTCATTTTTTGGCTAGATATCCTTATTCTGATTTTTTCAGAATTTTCGTTTCTTTTTACAAAGAAATATTCTCCTTTTTTTGGAGGTCAGACATGGATCAAACAATTGTCATGTTTTCGGAAGAAATTGATAAGGAAGACCTCAAAAATTTCGAAACCTCGGATCTTTTTATTCGATATAAAAGATCTATGAGTCACTATCGACGTCTATCTTTTCAAGAAGAGCAGGCTTGTTTTGTCGAAGCGGAGGAATCATCGCCTGAGGAAAATATTCGTCTACGATGGAAAGTGGCTGTTCATAATCTTCCTCTTGTGATTTATATTGCCGGACGATTTGGTCATCGTCTTCCATTTATGGATCGTATTCAAGAGGGAAACATTGGTTTGCTCGTTGCTGCAACAAGATTTGATTTCCGTCGTGAGGTACATTTTGGGACATACGCTGATTGGTGGATTCGCGCCATGATTATTCGGGCTCAATCCAAAGAAGCATGGAATGGAGGTCTCATCCGATGTCCATCTGGAATACAGCGTGTCTTTTTCGAGGTTCAGGTCATTCAGCAACGGTTATTTCAACACTTGGGAAGAAATCCAAGTTCAGAGGAAATTCTTCATGTTGTTTTAGAGGAACAGCAACATAAGGCTGAAGAACGTTGGAAAAAGACTGGATGGAAATCAACAGACAAACCAGTCAAAAAGAAAAAGTCTCCTGAACGTGCGGATGTGGAGCGAATATTGATTATGTTGAATGAACATGTTGTTTCTTTAGACTCTTCTCCTCATGCAGAAGATACCTCGGACACCTCGTGGCTCTACGATATGATTCCTGATCCGCAAGTTTGTCCGCAGGACGTTTGGATGGAGGTAAAACAACGTCTGGAAGAAATTCTTCTGGAACTCGGAAGAATTGATCAATGCATTTCCAAATTTCATGAACGTTCAGCGGTTATTGTTCGACATCGGCTCGGGTTACCTGGGTATGAAAAAGAAACACTAAAAAGTTTGGGAGATCGTTTTGATCTTTCAAAAGAACGTGTTCGACAAATAGAAAATCTTGAGTTAAAGAGACTTGAGAGGATAACGGGTGTGCCTCGGGCAAGAATGTTTCGCCTCATTCGAACCGCAGAGGAACTTCAGAAAATTGTAAGCTTGGTGTAATCAGCACCAAGTTTTTATATATAATAGAGTTTTATCGAGCTGTACTCAATCAAGTACAGCGAGAAAAACTGGGGTCCCCGTAAGCCATGCACCAGATGGTGCATGGTAAGCCCAAAATGGGCAAAATGAAAAAATTCTTATTAAAACAAAAGTCGTCCGATGCAAGAAACTGCACGGACGACTTAGGTTTTAGAAAATTTTGGCAACCGTGGGGAAGAGACTCCCCAGGCTTCCGAATCCACTGACCGACCGCGGTTTTTCAGCCTTGGCCGGGGGGGTGGTGGTTGATTTGCGGAACATCGACTGGGCGGCCGCCGGCTGCTTTGCCTGCACCGTCGATTTCGGAGCAGCCGGGGTCGCCTGATTCTCACTTGAGAGAACCTCGTCGAGGATATCTTCGAACGGATATCCTCGCGAACCAGCGTGACCTGCGAACCGGACGAACTTCGTCAGATCCGCCACAGTCGGCTCGCGACCGAGCTCTTGCCGCATGAATCCGACGGACGGCAAACGTCCATATCGGACAACCATCTGCGTGTGACAGTTGCCACACGTACAGACGGCTCCGGCCTGGAGCAGGGCGTTGCGACGCATCTTCGCCTGCCGTTCCTGCTCAACCTTGGCTTCAGCAGCCTTCTGCTCAGCCTCGAGCTTTTCGGCCTCGATTCGAGCGGTTTCAGCAGCAAGCTGCTTGGCTGCCTCGATCTCGGCCAGCTCCGCGGCTTTGTGAGCCTGCTCGGCCTGATACTCGGCGTACCAGGCAAGAACGATATCGCTCGAAACCTGGTAGATTTCGAGTTCATCCTCGCCGGCCGAGAATCGGGCATTGTTGAACGCCTCGAGACCGGTCGGATCGTTGCGGAAGGCTCGTCGCGCCGCGATCAACTCGCTGTCGATCGCGGGATATTGTCGTTTGGTTAGTGACCTACCGAGGATTCCGTTGAAAAGAAACCCTTCGAGGTCGCTGACGAGAGCGACAAAATTGGTGGTTTCGTGGCGTGGGGCAGTCGCGTGAAACATGAAAACCTCCTGTGTGGGTCATTTGGACCCATTTTTTTGAAATAACGACCAAAGAACGAACGGTTAAGAATATCACAATTAAAATATTTTGTCAATAGTATGTGACAATTATGAGTATTTATAAAGATAGAAAGTGTAAAAAATGGAGAAAGTATATTAAGATACATTTGAGCTAAGGTTTTGAAATATTTTATGATTCCTGTTTATTCGACTGATCCTCTTCCAACCGCATTCAAACAATCTCTTTTTTTAGCAGGTCCAACATCAAGAACATCGGATGTTGTTTCTTGGCGTTTGGAAGCACTTCGTATTTTGGAAGAGCAAGGATATGAAGGAGTTGTTTTTGTTCCAGAACCACGTGATGAAAAATGGCCTTCTTTTGAGGATCAGGTTCGCTGGGAAGATGAAGCCCTCAATCGTTCCGACATCATTCTGTTTTGGATCCCGCGTAACATGAAAACGCTTCCTGGTCTCACAACCAATATTGAATTCGGTCGTTGGGAAAGATCTGGAAAAGTCGTTTTGGGATTTCCTCCGGAATCTGACCATAATCGATATCTGAGTTTTTATGCAGATCGGTTATTTATTCCACAAAATCATACATTGTCTGAAACGATTGCAACCGCAGTCGCTAAAATCGGTGAAGGGACTCTTCGATCCGGGGGAGAATGCAACATCCCTTTTCATATTTGGCAGGCTCCTTCTTTTCAACAGTGGTATCAAACACAGAAAAAAGTAGGAAATCGACTGGATGGAGCAAAACAGGAATGGGCATTTTTTGCTGGAGATGAACGACATACTTTATTTTTTTGGGTTCTTCATGTTGATATTTACATTGCAAGTGAGGATAGACATAAAACAAATGAAGTAGTCATTGCACGTCCGGATATTTCCGTTGTTGTTTTGTATCATCAGACTGAATCATTTTTAGATACGGATGTTGTTTTTATCCGAGAATTTCGAAGTCCTGCAAGTACGTCTGATGGATGTATTCATGAAATTCCAGGAGGATCTTCTTTTATTCCTCAAGATTTTTTGTCTTTAGCATTGGAGGAAGTAAAGGAAGAAATTGGATTATCTCTTGATCCAAGCCGTGTCTGTTGTCACGAAAGCAGACAAACGTCTGGAACATTATCTGCACATAAGGCTCATCTATTTTCCGTTAAGTTATCAGATGATGAATTTTTCTGTTTACAGGAACAGGCACGCGAACAAAAGGTACACGGGGTCATAAACGACTCAGAACGAACCTATATTGAACTCTGGAAAATTTCTGATCTTCTTTCTCCTCATCAAAATGAAATTGATTGGGCAACACTTGGGATGATTTTATCTACTATTTTGCGCACATAGATTGTCTCTTATTTGACCTCATTCCATTCCTCTGTTAAGTTCAAGAGCCTTTTAAACAGAAAGGAAGGTGAAAGATGTTCACATTCACGATTGGAATTCGTGGGGTGATAAATAAGGGTCTTTTGGAAATACAGTCATTTACCTCACCACATCACGAGGAAATTACACAAAGGATCAATCGATATATACAGATATTATCGATCTCGAATTCTCCACAGACGATTTTTCTTGAGTGTTCAGCGCACGACTCATCCATGCGTGTGAGCGAAGTTGTTTTTCGTTTGCATGATGAGGAGGGAAATGACGTTCAACCAAGAGAAATATTTAGAAACAATTTTGCTGTTCAGAAGTTATTTCAGTCTTGGGCATTCGTTGGACTCTTGGATATGAGTGCTGTTCATTATCGATTACAAGCCTATCCGTTTGATCGGTATGTAAAACAAGTATTCGATCAAATGGATGAGCGAAGTCGATTTTTTGTGGCTGAAGGACATGTTTTTGTGAATGTGAGTCCAGTTGCACATAGGTATGAGGAATTACACGGAGTTGTGTCTCTTTCATTCAAAAAGGATGGAAACGTGTCTATTACTGTACCAGGATGTCGTACAAAGGCATCATTGAGTACATGGACAAACGAACTTATTGCTCATGAGATATTTCGGAGACTTCTGGATCCTTTTCAGGGTTTGAGTTTAGAAAATCTCACCATTTCTGATTTGGATGAAACAAAATTAAATTGATCTTTTTTGACAGTTCTTCGCTGTCTTTTTTTTGTTCAAACAAAAATCCGCCGAAATATATCGGCGGATTTTTGGTGCCTTGGGAAGGAATCGGACCTTCATCTTGGGCTTAGAAGACCCTTGCTCTATCCATTGAGCTACCAAGGCGCGCTGGGTTACACTGTACGCATATGGATCAAAAGGTTCAAGACTCATTGGAACGATTGCGCGGTTTTTTTATATTGGAATGTTTTTCGATTTTTACTTGGCTTGCAGGGATTATCTTTTTTTATCTTCCGCTTCCGCATGCACAAAAAACTATTACTCAATCATTTGGAAATCGTCCAACTTTTTTGGAAAATGCTCCTGTGCTTCTTTTTTCCGTTCTCTTTGCATTAGGTCTTATGTATTTGGTTCGTCGAAAACGTCTGGTTGCTCCTGCTGTTTCGATTCTGCTTGGATTCATGGTGTATGGAACGTTATCTGTCTTTATTGAACCACTTGTTGCATTTTTGGTGTGTGTTCTTCTTGTTTATGTGGAACGTGCCTATCGATCGTTTATCACAAACAATCTTTTAGTTCTTTCTGGTGTGTTCGCGGCTGCGATGTCATTTGCTGTTTTTTATCAGGCAGATTTTTTTCTGACCCTTCTTGGAATTTTTGCAGTTTACGACATTTTTGGTGTTTTGTTTACAAATGTAATTCCTAAAGTTGCGCGCGGATTTATGAATATCGGTGCGCCGCTTCTTTTATACGTTCCAAAAAAAATATTTCGTTGGCGCGATACTCCTGAACCTGAATCCATTGCGTCAGCGATGGGGTCCGGTGATATTTTTCTTCCCCTGCTTTTTCTTACAGCTGTTTCTGTTCAGTTTGGAATTCTGCGTGCTTTGTGGTGTTTATTTGGTGCCATTTTTGGAGGTTTTGTAAATCTTTTTTTTGCCACAAAACGCAAGTCAGGTATTCCAGCTATTCCGTTTCTTGCTTGCGGATTGGCCATCGCATATCTTTTAACACGTTAGGAATTTTTTGTTTTTCCTTTGCGAGTTTTTCCATGAAATTGATGATGAATTTCTTTCAATTGTTTGTTCGTGATGTGTGTATAAACCTGTGTCGTTGTAATAGAAACATGTCCTAAAAGAGCTTGAACAGAACGAATGTCTGCGCCAGAGAGTAAAAGATCTGTTGCAAAGGTGTGGCGCATCGTGTGTGGAGTAATGCGTTTTGTAATACCAACCGCTTTTGCATATTGCTGAATCATTCGTTCAATGGAACGTGGAGTAAGTGGGCCAACGGTTTCACGTCCTTCGCGAGCTCGATCATGAGAAACAAATAAATAAGGTTGTGTATCTAGACGCAAATCAAGATATTGTTTCATCCAGGATTTTGCTTCGGGAGTGAGAAAAACAATACGCGGCTTGTCTCCTTTTCCACGAACGGTGAATTCGTCACGTGCGGCATTAATTTGATCAATGTGTAAATTTGCCAATTCAGAAACACGCAATCCTGTAGAAAAAAATAATTCGAGAATCGCTTTATCACGACGACGAATTAACGAATCTTTTTTTACAAATGGTGCTTTCAGTAGTCGATCAAGTTCATCTGCTTCCAAAAATTCAACTGTTCGAGTGCTTTGTTTAGCAAGTTCAATTTTTTCTGGAGCCAGTGTTTTTATATCTCGTCTTGCAAGAAATTTTAAAAATGCACGCAAGGCAATGAGATGATAATTTTGGGTATTCTTTTTTAATGTCTCATCTCTTCGTCCGGGAAGAGAACGATTAAGCCATAATCTGAAACGACGAACGAGTGCATCAGTAATATCAGATGGGTCAGGATGTTTAGCCCAGGTTGCGAATCGTCGCAAATAAAAATCATAATTTCGGATTGTACGTGGCGATCGACCACGTTCAACTTCGAGGTATTCCAGAAATTCTGTGATAGCACGATCAATGGGTAAACCCATAAGGGTCGAAATTACGTTTTTTCAAAAACAAAAATGGCTCTGGCAACATGTTGATCAGGTCGAGCATACAAAAGCCCTCCGTCTGGAGTCATTTGTTTTAAAATACCAGGGACAGAAAGAGGAATAGGAGAACAAAGTTTTACAGGAAGGGAAGCAAAGATGCGAGGAATAGGAACAGAGATATCTTCTTGTGCAAGACGGAAATAAGGAAAGGCAACCACAAGACGTCCTCCTGGTTTTAAGCGTTCACACAGAGACTGAAAAGATGTCTGATACAAAAAGGTTAATTCATCAACTAAACGTTGAACTTGTGTGATTGTTTCTCGTCCGCTAAACGGAGGACCAAGATATGGTTCTGTCACAATCGCATCAAAAGAGGTTTGAACAGAAGCGGCAAATCGTTCAGCGGATCCTGTAGAAAGATGAATAGGTGGTAGAGGAAAATCAACTTGTTGTTGGAGCCAATCCATATTTGTTTGCGTGTCTTCAACAGCTTTTACAGAAACATCATTTCCACAAATACTTTGAAATCCCATTAAAGCAGCTTCCATAAGAATGGTTCCTGATCCGCAAAATGGATCTAAAATTGTACTTGATTCTGGATTTGCTTGAGAGAGATTGATCATCATGCGTGCTAATTTTGGTGGAAGCATACCAGATTTTGCATCTCTGGCTGGACGACCATAATCTCGTCCAGACCATGCGGCAAAATTTTGAACCGCAGCTGTACGGCCAATCAATAATCCTTGTTTTGAAGCAAGGAGAACAAATTCTCCTCCTGATTCAAGAAGTCCATTCGTTGTAATAGCAACACTTGAAAGGGCTGGTTCTTTAGATGAAACAAAACGGACTGGTCTTTCCAGTGTTTTTAATCGTTTTTTTGTTTCAAGACCTATACGCAACAATTCTTTTTTTAGTGTTTTTGTGAGTCCTGGATTTCCATTATCGTAAATACTTAACCCGAAAGAACATTTATTTTTTGTGATTTCTTCAGAGGAAAGTGTTTCGTATCGTTTTTGAATGGTTTGAAAAATAAGTTCTGCAATTTCGGTTGTGTTTCCATGTGGTACTTCTCCAATAATTTCTCCTATTTTTGTGACTCCAGCTAATCGATCTTGCCAGATGTCCAAAGAAATATTTTCTCTATCTGAAAGGACTAATACTTCTTTTGAAGCATTTGAGAAATGAGGGGAAAAACCAAAAACCGCACCGATTTCGGCAAGAGAAAGAGTTGGGTGTGAACCGAGAATAAAGAAAGTCATGAAAATAGTAATTAACGACGTTTTCCAAAACCACTTTGTTTTGGTAAGTGTTCAAATTTTTTTTGTATCCATTCTTCTTCCATATCAAACTGTTCAGATGGAGCGTGTCTATAGTAAAAATTTTTGTGTTTTAAAAGGTCTCCTAGATAATCGGCTGCTTTTTTTGCATTGTTTAAAAAAGTTGGTATTTGTCCGCGTTTTTGTAATTCTTTTGTATATTGTTCTGCAATAGGTATTCCTACTTCAAATGCACGATCCATTTGGAGAGCTAACCAGAATGGAGAAATAAAATTTTTTTCAAATTCCCATTCATTCATATCTTCTATAGTTGCTGAATCCCAACGATAAATAGCTTCCGCATAGAATCTTAACATTTTTGCTAGCATTTTTGGACCATAAGATTTCCTTTCAAAAGGAGTCAGACGAATAATTCGACGGATACTATCGAGAATACATTCTGGTGTTGCAATGATTTCTTCATTTGTTGCAAGTACTTCGTTTATGGTGAGATCTCGAGTTTTAAAATAATCCTTTTTTTGTATCACTTCGACTCCATTTTTGTGTGAAAAATCTTCTGGCATGAATTTTTTTGCGATTTTTATATCTACCCCCGGTGCAGGTTCATTTGGATCGAGACGGATAATATCCATGTCTCGTGGTGTGTAGGTTGGATCAATTCCTAA
Source organism: Candidatus Uhrbacteria bacterium GW2011_GWC2_41_11 (assembly GCA_000996355.1). Taxonomy (GTDB): domain Bacteria; phylum Patescibacteriota; class Patescibacteriia; order UBA9934; family GWF2-40-263; genus UBA10014. The sequence continues at coordinate 45,921 of LCAH01000003.1, read as the reverse complement.
ATTTTTGAGAAGAAGAGCTCTTGCTGCCCCTCCTTTATATCCATACCCTTTTGGAAGTCTTTCTCCTGTAAAATGTTTCTTTACAGGAAAATGAATAAAACCATCAGAATCTATTTCAAATATTGAAACATCTATCTTATATTTTTGGACAGCTTCTCGAAATGTCTTACTTGAAAGAAAACGTTCTCTTCGAGCAACATCTGCCCAATGTTGTTCACGTTCATTTATTCCAGCTTCGAATGCTTCTGGATATCGTTTACGCAGATCTGCCAAAATACGTTCCTCGTATTCTTTTTCTTGTTTTGATTCTTCTTTTTGTTGTTGTCGATTTTTTGCACGTTCTTGACGAATTTGTTTTTTATTTCCTGTTTTGTCTGGAGAAAAAGAAGGAAATTCAGAATGAAACATAATAATTTGAATATAGTTTACTTGCTTTTTTCCATCCAGTTCCGTAGGATATCCTCATTATTATTAAGTCGTCCACGATCTATTTAGGAAATGTTAGAATTCTTTAGGATTTTTTCATTCTCTAGATGGAATCCCCCTTTTTCAAAAGGGGCGGCTATTTTATGATGTACGAACTTCTTTATATCCTTCCTTCTCGATATACAGACACCGAAGTGGAAGAGATCCAAAAAAAGATCGATGCGCTTATTCAAGGACAAGCGAGCGGAACGATTGTGCGAGAGGAAATCCTCGGAAAGATTCGCATGGCGTATCCAATCGGTCAAACGAGGCATGGAACATACGTTCTTATCTATTTCACTACAGAACCATCTGTTATTCCAAAATTAGATGCACAATTCCATCTGACTGAGGAAATTTTGCGATATACCATTCTTCAAGCTGAGCCAGGTTCTGAAAAGAAAGAATACCATATTGAAGCATATATTGCTCCTCTTTCTGAAGAAGATATTGTTTCCCGATCTTCCCGTTCTTCTGCTCCACGTGCTGCCGCACCTATAGTTGAATCTGTAGTTTCAAATGAAGAAGCAATCATTCCAAAAGAAGAAACTCCTATTTCCATGGAAGAACTGAATAAAAAATTGGATGAAATTTTGGATGCAGGAGACATAACAGAAAATGTCTAATCTTCATTTTTCATTTTTTTATGTACAGTTTGAACCGTGCCACCATTCTTGGAAATGTGACACGTGATCCGGAGACACGACAAATTCCTTCCGGTCAATCCGTGTGTACGTTTAGTATTGCAACAAATCGTTCTTGGACTGATGGGTCAGGTCAGCGTCAAGAACAGGTTGAATTTCATAATGTGGTTGCGTGGGGAAAATTAGCAGAAATTTGTAGCCAATACATGACCAAAGGAAAAAAGGTGTATGTCGAAGGTCGTCTGCAAACACGCGACTGGGAAGGACAGGATGGAGTTAAACGTTATCGAACAGAAATTGTCGCGGATAATATTATTCTTTTAGATCGTCCCGGAACAGGTTCCGGTTCTCCGTTTGGAGGCAATTCTGTTTCATCTCCAAATATTCCTCCGCTTGCAGATGATCCGGGAATCAGTCAAGAACCCGAAATAAAAGTAGAAGATATTCCATTTTAAACTTTCTTACATGAGAGAAAGTTCTTCACTCCTCGTTTTATTTTATGAATAACAAAACTCAACCAAAACAACGTCACTGTTTCTTTTGTGTGAACAAAGAACAGGGAATTGATTACAAAGACATGCGACTCTTGCGTCGATTCACTTCTTCATTTGCAAAAATTGTTCCACGCAAACGCAGTGGGGTGTGTGCCGGACATCAACGCAAACTTGCAACTGCAATCAAACGTGCACGAATCATGGCTCTCCTTCCATTCATTCAAAAATGATTAAAAAAGAGACACGAATTACGTGTCTCTTTTGGTATGTGTATGGATTCGATCAAAACAATTCTTCTTGAAAGGCAAAAAATAAATGATGCAATTCGTTCTTTTTTTCGGGAACGGAATTATGTCGAAGTCGAAACACCTTTACTTGTCTCAAGTCCTGGTATGGAGTCAAATTTAATGCCGTTTGAGACAATAGTCATTGACGATCAGGGAAAAAAATATCCAGGTGCGTTTATTACGAGTCCTGAATATTCCATGAAAAAAATACTTGGGTCTGGATTGGAACGTATTTTTACCATCACGAAAGTGTTTCGAAATGGAGAAGAATTAGGTGGAACCCATGAACCAGAATTTTCCATGCTTGAGTGGTATAGTCAAGGAATGAATTATAAAAATGGAATGGATGAAACAGAATTACTTGTACGTGCTATTGCAAAAATATTTGGTAAAATTTTGCCCGTGTTTCGTCGTCTGTGTTTGCGAGATCTTTTTCAAGAAAAAATAGGTATGGATCTTGACCATGCAATTTCTACAGATTTGGCTCATGCTTGTGATCAACATGATATTCATCGCGATGAAACAGACACAGAAAGTGATCTTTTTTATCGATTATTTCTTACGCTTGTTGAGCCATTTCTTGGTTCTGACCCAGTTTTTATCTATGATTATCCTGTATATCAAGCAGCATTGTCTTGTCTCACACCAGATGGTCATTATGGTCAGCGTTTTGAGTTGTATATAGATGGATTGGAATTATGTAATGGGTTTACTGAATTAACAGACGCGGAAGAACAACGGAAGCGTTTTCAAGAAGAGGCTGACGAGCGTCAAAAACTTGGGAAAACAGTGTTTCCAATTGACGAACAATTTCTAGATTTGCTACCATCCGTGCGTCATCCGACGTTTGGGAATGCTATCGGCATTGACCGCTTGCATATGGCGATCACTGGACGTCGAAAGATTGAAGAGGTCATTCCTTTAATGTTTTCTCCCTATGCCGTCTCCAAATGAAATTAAGAAAGGAACCGTTATCCGTTTGAATGGAGAACTTTGGCTTGTTGTGGATTTTCAGCGTGTGAGTCCAGGTAAGGGAAGTTCGTTTGTCCGTACTCGTGTAAAAAATCTTCGTTCAGGAAAAATCGTGGAACAAAATTTTAAATCTGCAGAAACATTGGAATTTGAAGATGTTCAATATAAAAAAATGCAATATCTGTTTACGGATGGACAGCTATATACATTCATGGATAACCAAACCTATGAACAAGTACAGATTTCTGGGGCAGATATCGGAGATGATGTAAAATTTTTTAAAGAAGGGTTGGAGGCAACGATTGTCATGCATGGAGAAACTCCTTTGACGGTTGAACTTCCAAAAAAAATTCAATATACAATTATCTCTGCTCCTCCTGCAGTGAAAGGTGATACAAGCTCTGGAAATGTGACAAAAGAGGTTGAACTTGATAATGGATTGAAAATTCGTACCCCCATTTTTGTAAAAGAAGGGGAAAAAGTGCTTGTGAATACGGATACAGGAGAATATTCAGAACGCGTGAGTGAATAGAAAAGAATATAAAAAAATACGCTGTTGTCCAGCGTATTTTTTTTGTCGAAATTTAAGCGTTCTCTTCCAATTCTCCCGTTTCTACTTTTGTTTGAACTTCTTTACGAATCGTTGCAAGCACGTCTGGATTATTTTTGAGAAATTGTCGAGCATTTTCTCGTCCAACTCCGAGTTTTGTTTCTCCAAACGTGTAGCTATTTCCATTCTTTTTGATAATATTTGCAGGAACTCCGACATCCAAGAGGTCACCAGCGATGGAAATGCCTTCATTATAAAGAATATCAAATTCACAAGCGCGGAAAGGAGGAGCAACTTTATTTTTTACAATTTTGACTCGTGTACGGTTTCCAATAATATCTTCTGCTTGTTTGATTTGTGCAGAACGACGAATTTCGATTCGAATCGAACTATAAAATTTTAAGGCATTTCCTCCAGGTGTCGTCTCTGGATTGCCAAACATCACTCCAATTTTGTGACGAATTTGATTGATAAAGATGACAATTGTTTTTGATTTGCTGATAACAGCTGCAAGTTTTCGAAGAGCTTGACTCATGAGACGTGCTTGAAGTCCCATGTGTTGATCTCCCATTTCTCCTTCAATTTCTGCTTTTGGAGTCAAAGCTGCGACAGAGTCTATTACAATGACATCAACCGCATTTGAACGGACAAGGGTTTCAACAATTTCTAAAGCTTGTTCTCCTGTATCTGGTTGAGAAATAAATAGCTCATTAATATTAACTCCGATTTTTGAGGCATAGTCTGGATCAAGTGCATGTTCTGCATCAATATAAGCGGCTACCCCTCCTATTTTTTGAACTTCAGCAACAATGTGTTGTGCTAACGTTGTTTTTCCAGAAGATTCTGGTCCAAAAATTTCGATGATACGTCCGCGCGGAACACCACCAACTCCAAGAGCAAGATCCAAGGAGAGACATCCAGTTGTGACCGCATCGACTTTCATCGCTTTTGCTTCTCCTAGACGCATAATGGAACCTTCTCCAAATCGTTGTTTAATTTGGGAGATTGCTTCAAAAGCAGCCTGTATTTTTCCTGTTGGTTCTTCGGTAACATGTTTTGCCATACGCACCTATGTTAGTGAATTTGGAGAAAAAAGCAACGCGGTTGTTTGAAAAAATAAACAAAATTTATTGGAGAAAAAAAGAAGACCGATTTTTTATCGAACTCCTCCTCTTTTTTTGATCATTGTTTTGTTTTCTCTTTCAAACGTTTGTTCTTTTTTTGATTTTTTCTTGCAAGGATGTGGATAACATTTTAGAGTCGTGAAGTGGATAACGCACTACTATATTTTTGTGGTGTCTCTTGTTCGAGAACGACGCGTCTATATACAGCTGTTTTTCGAGAATGTTTTGTTACTCCTTCGACTGTAACCATATTCATCCCTCGTTCTAGAGCAATTTCTGTTGCAAATGATCCATCTGGTTCAGGAAGAATTTTTTTTCCATTTACGGCTAGTTCAACACCTGGTTCCGTTTTTCCACGGACCGTAACAATAGCTTCTTCTGTGGACAGATTATCGTTTGGTTCAAAAATAGTAATCGCAGGAGGTTCAAGAAGTGTTCGAATATGAGATCCGATATATCCCATGAATGCTGTGAAAAGGAGAAGTCCAATTCCTGCTTGCCAAACATGATAGGAAACCAAAAATTGTCTTGCTCGAATTTTTTTACGCGGAAGACGAAGAGAATGAACAAGATCACATGTTCCGCGTTCTTTTTCAAAACGAGCTAAAAAGTAAGAAGGATCTCCTCCTAATTGTTTCACATATGTTTTTAAAAAATGACGAGCATAGACTGGTTCGGGGAGATCACAAAAACGATTTGATTCAAATGCTTGGAGATAACGACGTTGTATTTTTGTTTCCTCAGCCACTTGATCCAATGTGTAATTTGAATCATGCCGCAAGCTTCGCAGGCGGTCTCCAAACGTTTCAATATTTTTAAGATTTTTTACAACAAATCCCATAAGTAGACGGGGGTATTGTACGTAAAAAGATCTCTCCGGACAAGAGGATGTTAATTGGGTTTTTTCTCATGCGTATTTTCGTCTTCTTGCGGATATTCGCCTTCCTGGGCAGCTAGAAATGTATCTTCATCAATATTTAAGTCTTTTTCCTCTTCGATATTTTCTTCTTCTTCCAACATTTCTTCTCGTTCTTTGAATCCTAAGCGGTCGTCCACGGATTCTGTCGGCCATTCTTTCATCAAAACTTCTCGTGGTCTTGATCCGTCCGGTGGACCAATCACGCCTCTATCCTCAAGGATATCAAGAATACGTGCGGCTCTCCCATATCCAATTTTTAATCTGCGTTGCAAGAGAGAAGTAGAAGCACGACTATCTCGAATGACAATTTGAGCAGCTTCATTCAAAAAAGGATCAGAATCATCATCATCCAATATGGTTGTTCCCCGTTCTTTTTCTGTAATCGCATAATTATAATCTGGTGTCCCTTTTTGTCGCAGAAAGTTCACAACGTGTGAAACTTCATTTTCTGCAATAAATGCTCCTTGCAGTCGAACGGGTTTTGATAATTCTGCACAGGTATACAACATATCTCCGCGGCCAAGAAGTTTTTCTGCGCCTGAACAATCGAGGATGGTTCTTGAGTCAGTTTGAGAAGTAACTGCAAATGCAATTCTTGCTGGAAAGTTTGCTTTGATAATTCCGGTAATAACATCAACCGATGGACGCTGAGTGGCGATAATCAAATGAATACCAACGGCACGAGCCATTTGTGCAATGCGAACGATTGTTGATTCAACCTCATGTTTGCTTGCAACCATGAGGTCAGCAAGTTCATCAAGAACGACAACAATGCGTGGCATTTTTTCTTGCGTTTTTGCATTATAAGAAGTGATATCACGTACACCGAATTTAGAAAGAACATCCAAACGTCGTTCCATTTCTCGAACGGTCCACTTGAGAGCATTGACTGTATCGTCGACTTTGGTGATTGGAGGGATGAGGAGATGTGGAATGCCATCGTATGCTGTCAATTCAACTCGTTTTGGGTCAATGAGAATAAGACGAAGATCATCAGGTCCATTTTCGTAAAGAAGAGTAACAATAATTGTATTTAAACAGACACTTTTTCCGGATCCAGTGGCTCCAGCAACTAACAAGTGAGGCATTTTTTCAAGAGGAGTTGTCCAAACTTTTCCTGTGACATCTTTTCCAAGAGCAAGTCCGAGTTGATTCGTTTGATTTTTAAACGATTTGGATTCAAGAAGTTCGCGCAAAGAAACCGTTGCAACACTTTCGTTTGGAACTTCAATTCCAACAAGAGATTTTCCCGGAATAGGGGCTTCAATACGGATAGGATGTGCAGCCAAGGCAAGGGCAATATCGTTTTGGAGAGCAACAATGCGGGAAAGTTTGACTCCTTCTGCCGGACGAAGGCTGTATTGAGTGACCGTTGGACCAACACAAACCTCTGCCATTTCAACTTGAATGTGAAATTGTTCAAATGTTCGTCTAATCATCTCTCTATGATGATCAATATCCCCTGAGTTTGCACGATTCGTTCGATATTCAAGGAGGTCTAATGGAAGGGCAACTTGTCTGTGTGTACGAGTGGTAAGAATTTTTTCGATTTCTGTTGGAGGTTTTACAGGAGAGACAGAGGAAGATTTTACAAGAGAGGATTGAAAAGGGGATAGAACGGTATCATTTTCTTCCTCTTGTTCTATTTTTTCTTTATCGCTTATTTCGTTTTGTGTAGGAGAAAAGGTTTGATTTTCAAAATGGTGACGTTGAAAAAAACCGTGGTGGAGAAAATTTCCAAACCAACCTGTGAAATGTGAATGGACTGCAAGAACATTTCGTAATGAAGTATTAAAAAGAAGAAGGACAGCAATAAGAAGCCAGGCAGTGAGAATAATGACAGATGCCCAAAATCCGGTTTTTTGTAAGAGAAACATTGCAGAAAATTTTCCTACAATACCTCCAGCTTTATGAATTATTTCTGTCGATACCTCCGAGGTGTGAACAGTAAAAAGATGAATGAGTCCGTTGAAAGAAAGAAAAAAGAATAAAAGACCGAGATAATTCCATCGTCCAAACGCATTTCGATCAGGAAAAAGAATAATAAAACCAAACAAAAGAAGGAGAAGAGGAAAAAGAAAACGATCCCAACCAAGGATAAAACTCATGACATTATCCAGAGTATTTCCTGCTGTACCTGCAATATGAAAAAAAGCAAGGAGAAGAAAAGTAGAAAATGCGAAGAGGAGAATAATGCCAATGCCGCGTTTTGTTTCGGGGTTTAGATGTCTTTCTTCAAAATTTTTTTTTCGGGTCATAAGAGATGCCCTTATTTTAGCAGAATTTTTTCTATTCAAGAATGTTATGATACCATGAAGAATGTTTTCCTCTTTCAGAAGCTGTAAAGCGTCAACTATCTCGTTAAATCGATGTTTTGAACGCTCTTTCCCACACACTCGTGGGGCAATCTCTCTCCTTGTGTTCTTTTGGTATCGATTTGATGTTCGTGCACGATTGTTTGATCGCTTTACAGCCTTTGGAAGAGGAACATGTTTATCTTAAAATTTATTTGAGATAAGCAAAAAATGTCTTGTCTTGACATCGGTTTATTTTGTGTATTGACACTTATACACAAAATCTGATATCATCAACTCCGCAACGGAGAAAATTTCGATACCCCGCTTCCGGCCGAATGGTCTACCGGGTATTGTCTCCACCAGTCACTGTTTTTTTAAAAAACAGCGCTAAAAACGATAACGTTTTACATGGTGGCGATGATCTATCCTACAACCACTCTGACGGTCGATTTGTTCGACGTCATGGAGTTGTGGCACAATGGGCAATAAAAGAACATCATCCCTGTTCAAGGGATGAGATTTTTTGTTTTCGTGACCATTTTATTTGAAAATTGCAAACTTCGACATTTTACAGCTTTTCTATGATTTATCGGCTTACTCCTCCTAAAGAAAACGAACGTCGCTTATTTACGGCGGCTCGAGATGCCATTGAACTTCCTGACCTTACCGAAGTTCAGCTGCGTTCCTATCGTTGGTTTTTACAAGAAGGTCTACGAGAACTGTTTGATGAAATTACTCCCATTAAGGATTTTATTGGTCGTGATCTTGAATTATCTTTCGGGGAATATTATTTGGATGAGCCAAAATTTGATGAAATGACTTCACGGGTAAAAAATATTACGTTTGAAGCTCCACTTCGGGTTAAAACTCGTTTGCAAAATAAGCGCGATAATACCGTGAAGGAACAGGAAATTTATTTGGGAGACCTTCCGGTTATGACTCCACGTGGAACATTTGTGATCAATGGTATTGAACGTGTCATTGTCAGTCAGCTTGTCCGTTCTGCAGGAGCTTTTTTTACTGCTGAAATTCAGCGTGGTCGCCGATATTATGGAGCAAAGATTATTCCGAATCGTGGTGCTTGGTTGGAATTTGAAACAGATCCGAAAAATGTCATTTGGGTAAAAATTGATCGAAAACGCAAAGTTGCCATTACAGCGCTTTTGCGTGCATTTGGATATCCAACAGACGAAGAAATTGTGAAACTTTTTGAAGATGTAGATACACATCCATTGAATCGATATATTGAAGCAACTTTGAACAAGGATTCATCCAAAGATGAAGACAGTGGATTGATCGAAGTATATAAACGTATTCGGCCTGGTGATTTAGCGACTCCGGACAATGCTCGTCAACTCATCCACTCCATGTTTTTTAATTTCGACCGGTATGATTTGGGAAAGGTTGGTCGATATAAGTTTAATCTTCGTTTTGGTTTTGATGCATCCGATGAAGCCGTTGGTCCGGAAGAAAATCGTATTTTGCATAAAGAAGATCTCGTATCCATCATTCGTGAGATTATTCGTTTGAATATTACCCAAGAAGACCCGGATGATGTTGATCATTTGGGAAATCGACGCGTGCGCGCGGTTGGTGAATTGATCCAGAGTCGTTTTCGCGTTGGATTGGCACGTATGGAACGAATCATTAAGGATCGCATGTCAACACAGGATTTGGAAACACTCAGTCCTGCGCGTCTTATTAACGCACGACCTGTGATTGGAGCCGTGCGTGAGTTTTTCATGTCTTCACAGCTTTCTCAATTCATGGATCAAACGAACCCACTTGCAGAACTTGAACACAAACGTCGTCTTTCTGCGATGGGTCCAGGTGGGTTGTCACGTGAACGTGCCGGTTTTGAAGTTCGTGATGTGCATCCAACCCATTATGGTCGTATCTGTCCGATTGCGACCCCAGAAGGACCAAACATCGGATTGGTTGGTCATTTAGCCAGTTATGCCATTATCAATAAATATGGGTTTATTGAAACTCCCTATCGTAAGGTTGAAAAGATAAAAGATGCAAAAGGAAAAGTCCGTGTTCATGTCACAGACGAAATTGAATATTTGAACGCATTTATTGAAGAGAAGAGTGTGACAGTTCCTGCAACTGTTTCTATGGACAAAGACGGATATATTCTTCAAGAATTTGTGAGTGCTCGTAAATTTGGAGAACCGCAAATCGTTCCGGCAGTCGAAGTAGACTATGTTGATGTTTCATCAACACAAATCGTTTCTATTGGAACAGCGCTTATTCCATTTTTGGAACATGATGATGCCACACGTGCATTGATGGGAACAAATATGCAACGTCAGGCAGTTCCGACGATTAAACCTCAAGCACCTATCATTGGAACGGGAGCAGAACTTCGTGCGGCTCGTGATTCAGGACATGTCATTGTGGCAGAACAAGATGGAGTTGTTTCTGCGGTAGATGGAGCTCGCATTGAAGTGACAGATGCAAAAAAGAATGTCTTTACGTATTATCTCAATAAATTTCTCCGCAGTAATGCTTCAACGTGTTTGAACCAGCGTCCAAATGTCTTGCCCGGACAAAAAATTAAGCGTGGAGATGTGATTGCTGATTCGGCTGCGGTTGATAAAGGCGAACTTGCTCTTGGTCAGAACGTACTGGTTGCATTCATGATTTGGAACGGATTCAATTATGAAGACGCGGTTATCATCAATGAACGTCTTGTACATGACGATCGATTTACTTCTGTTCATATTGAACACTATACCGTTGATGTACGCGACACAAAGCTCGGACCAGAAGTTGTGACTGCAGATATTCCGAATGTCTCTGAAGAAAAACTCAAAAATTTAGACATGGAAGGTATTGTCCGCATTGGAGCCGAAGTAAAATCCGGAGATATTCTTGTTGGAAAAATTACGCCAAAAGGAGAAACAGAATTATCTGCAGAAGAAAAATTACTTCGTGCAATTTTTGGAGAAAAAGCTCGTGATGTACGCGACTCTTCTCTCTATCTTGAACATGGTGAACGGGGCAAGGTTGTCGATATTAAAATCTTTTCTCGTGAAGCCGGAGACAAATTGCCTCCAGGTGTGATTAAAACCATTCAAGTTTCTGTTGCTGATCTTCGTAAAGTTCAGGTCGGAGACAAGGTTGCTGGACGTCACGGAAACAAAGGGGTTATTTCAAAAGTTGTTCCAATGCAGGACATGCCATTTTTGAAAGATGGAACATTGATTGACGTGATTTTGACTCCACTCGGTGTTGTTTCTCGTATGAACCTTGGACAGATTCTTGAAACACATCTTGGATTGGCTGCAAACGCATTGGGTTATCATGTGGCAACACCTGTCTTGAACGGGGTCACAGAAAATCAGATTCGTGAAGAATTGGTGCGAGCAGGATTCCCAGAAACAGGACAATTGGAACTTTTTGATGGTCGCACTGGAGAAGCATTCAGAAATCTTGTGACTGTTGGGTATATGTATGTCTTGAAACTCATTCACATGGTTGAAGATAAAATTCACCAACGTTCCATTGGTCCATACTCGCTTATTACACAGCAGCCACTTGGAGGAAAAGCACAATTCGGAGGACAGCGTTTTGGAGAAATGGAAGTTTGGGCTTTGGAGGCATACGGAGCATCCCATATGTTGCAGGAAATTTTGACTATTAAATCTGATGATGTGCCTGGACGCAGTAAAGCGTACGAATCTATTATTAAAGGAGAACCGATTAGAAAGGTAAATATTCCAGAATCCTTTAATGTATTGTTGAGAGAATTGAAAGGATTAGGTTTGGGAGTAGAACTCCTGAAAAACGGCAAGAAAGTCGACCTTGTCGAAGAAAAGAATGTAAAGAAGAAAGAATCATAAATATTTTTTCTTTCTTTCCATTAAATTTCTCCTCGTATGTTTCAGAAAATGGACACGTTAAAAACGACAGATTTCGATTCGATTCGATTACGTCTTGCTTCTCCTGAGGATGTTCGCTCGTGGTCTTATGGTGAAGTTTCCAAACCAGAAACCATTAACTATCGAACTCAGAAACCAGAAAAACATGGATTGTTTGCTGAAGAGATTTTTGGACCGTCAAAAGACTGGGAATGTTATTGTGGAAAATATAAAAAGATTCGATATAAAGGCATTGTGTGTGACAAGTGTGGTGTTGAGGTCACACATTCTATTGTTCGACGCGAACGCATGGGTCACATTGAGCTCGCAGCTCCTGTAACGCATATCTGGTTCCTACGCGGTCTTCCGAGCAAAATTGGAACTGTGCTTGAAATGTCTGTACAGGCTTTGGAAAAAGTTATTTATTTTGCGAGTTATATCATTACAGACGTGAATGAAATGGCTCGTGAACAGACGATTGAACAGGTCAAACAGGAATACAAAGCAAAAAAGAAAATGATCGAAGGTGAGTATCAGCGTGATATAGAACGTCTTTCGCAAAAATTTGCAGGAGATGAGAAAAAGATGAAAGAAGAAATGGAACACCTTGCTTCTATTCGCGATCGAAAACTTGAGGAATTGGAAGAAGATTTTGTGACGGTTGATCGTGAACTCAAAGAATTAAAACCATTGAAAGTGATTGCAGAAGCAACTTATCATGACTGGTCTTTGAAGTATGGTCATATTTTTGATGCAGATATTGGAGCAGGTGCTGTTCGTTCCCTTTTGGCGCGATTAAATTTGGAAGCAACCATTAAAGAATTAGAAACAGTGCTTGAAAAAGCCGTTGGAGCTAAACGTGATCGTGTCATGCGTCGATTAAAATTGTTGAAAGCCTTGTTTAAAAATGATATCCGTCCAGAATGGATGGTTCTTCAGGTTATTCCTATTATTCCTCCAGATTTGCGTCCAATGGTTCCGCTTGATGGAGGACGTTTTGCTACCTCTGATTTGAACGATTTATATCGGCGCGTCATTAACCGTAATAATCGTTTGCGTCGTCTTCGGGAATTGAATGCTCCAGAAGTGATTGCTCGCAATGAAAAACGCATGTTGCAAGAAGCGGTTGATTCTTTGTTTGACAACAGCGCGCGTCATTCAAAAACAGTGATTGCTGCCACAGGAAAGAAACGTCAGTTAAAATCTCTTGCAGACTTTTTGAAAGGAAAACAAGGACGATTTCGTCAAAATTTGCTTGGAAAACGTATCGACTATTCTGGTCGTTCCGTGATTGTGGTCGGACCGCATCTTAAAATGAACCAATGCGGTATTCCGAAGACCATGGCTCTTGAACTTTTTAGACCATTTGTCATTGCAAAACTCATTCAACGTGAATACGTCCATAATATTCGTTCAGCCAACCGATTTATTGAAAGTGATCGTCCTGAAACATGGGATATTTTGGAAGAAATTACAAAGGATGCGTATGTTCTTCTGAACCGTGCACCTACACTGCACCGTCTTGGTATTCAAGCCTTTCAGCCGATTTTGATTGAAGGAAAAGCTTTGCAGGTTCACCCGCTTGTGTGTGATGCCTATAATGCAGATTTCGATGGTGACCAGATGGCTGTCCATGTTCCATTAACAGAAGAAGCGAAACATGAAGCCGCAGAACTCATGCTTGCAAGTCGTAACTTGTTAAAACCAGCCCATGGGGCACCTGTGGCCACACCAAGCCGTGACCTTGTATGGACGGCTTATATTATGACTTCATCTCTTGGAGAGCCAGATGAAAAAGTCATGCGTGTATTTGCGAGTGCAAGTGATCTTTTATATGCATACGAAACGGGAAATGTTGGATTGCGTGAATGGGTTCGTGTCCGTGGTCCGTTGAAGGATGGAGAAGACAGTAAAGAACTTGTGACAACAACCGTTGGACGTATCTTAGTGAATCGGACATTGCCTGCGGAAATCAAGTATATGAACCAGGCACTTGGGCGTAAAGAATTTGCGGCTGTTATTCGTTTGGCTATTGAGTGGAATGGACAAGAACGTACAGCAGAAGTGCTCGATCGAATCAAAGATCTTTGTTTTAATTATGCAACTCTTCTCAGTTATTCCTGGGGTATGGGTAATTTGCCGAGTTTGGATGCAAAACACGAAGTGTTAGAAGAAGGAGATCATCGGATTCGTGAAGTACAAGATTATTTTGATCAAGGTCTTTTAACTCAAGCAGAACGTCACAATTCTGTTGTAAAAATTTGGAACGAGGTTAAAGATAAAGTGGCAGAAATGGCACGTACAGCTCTTCCAAAAGAAGGACCGGTGTTTACTATGATTGAATCTGGAGCTCGTGGTTCTTGGGGTCAGCTGACACAGACGGTCGGTATGAAAGGTCTTGTGGCTAACCCAGCAGGTGAAATTATTGAACTTCCTGTAAAACGATCTTTTAAAGAGGGATTTGATGTTCTCGAATTTTTCATTTCCAGTCACGGGGTGCGTAAAGGATTGACAGATACGGCTTTACGTACCGCAAATGCTGGATATCTTACACGTCGTCTTGTGGATGTGGCTCAGGACGTGGTTGTTCGAGAAGTGGATTGTGGAGACACTGAAGGAGTTGTTTTAACAAAAGAAGAATCTGATGAAATCGGTGAAGCGCTGCTTATTCGTATTCTTGGACGTGTTGCTTTGTCCGATATCAAAATGCCGGGAACACGCAAAGTACTTGTGAAAGCCAACGATTTGATTACAGAAAAACATATTCGTGCATTGGAAGCTGGAGATAAAGAACTTGAAGAAGCGCATGTTCGATCTGTCTTGACCTGTCAGTCACGTCGTGGAGTTTGTCAGCAATGTTATGGATATGATCTTGCCTATAATCATCTTGTGAAACTCGGGACGGCTGTTGGAATTATGGCAGCCCAATCCATTGGGGAACCTGGAACACAGCTGACAATGCGTACATTCCATACGGGAGGTGTGGCTGGAAAAGATATTACGCAAGGGTTGCCACGTGTGGAAGAATTGTTCGAAGCACGAAACCCAAAACAAAAAGCGGTAATGTCTGAAGTTTCTGGTCGTGTTCAGATTGAACAGACAGGACGCGAAGTTGTTCAAGTGGGAACAGGAAAACAAATCATGGATACGCGATCGGGACAAAAAATCATACGCATTCTTTATGCAAGTATGGAAGAAGAAGCCACAGCTGTTGGAAAGAGTTCTGAGTTTAAAGTGAAGGAAGGTGATCAAGTTCGTGCAGGAGATGTTCTTGCTATAAAAACAGATGGAACAAAGATTCTTGCAGATAAGGCTGGAGTGGTGAAAGTAGAGAAGGGAATTGTAAAAACAATTTTTGAAGCCGAACGAGCTCGTGAATACATTATTCCGCCAGGATATTCTTTGCGCGTAAAAGATGGAGACGAGGTTATTGCTGGTCAGCCGCTTACAGACGGAAATTTAGATCTTCAAGTCTTGTTTAAATACAAGGGTCAGAATGCTGTGCAGCGATATCTATCCAAAGAAATTCAGTTTGTGTATGCATCTCAAGGACAGAAAGTAAATAATAAGCACGTCGAGGTCATTATTCGACAAATGTTTAGTCGTGTACGTGTTGAAGATCCGGGTGATACAGATTTGTTGCCAAGCGAAGTTGTAGAAAAAGCAACATATCTTGATGAAAATTATCAGGCTCGTACGACAGGAAAACGTGAAGCGACCTGTGAACAGATTTTTCTTGGAATTACGAGAGTGTCTCTTTCAACAGAGTCTTGGCTTTCCTCTGCTTCTTTTCAGGAAACAGCACGTGTTCTCATCAATGCGTCTGTGACGGGAAAAGTTGATCGTTTGGCCGGATTGAAAGAAAATGTTATTATTGGACACCTTATTCCAGCAGGAACAGGATTTATGCATGCGTGTGAAGATGAAGAGGTGTTGAAATCTCCGATAGAAGAGGTAGTAGCTTCTGCACAAGAAAATGAGAATGGTTAAAAAGAGAGAAAAAAGGACCGCTCAAACGGTCCTTTTTTCATTCGACAAAGAGCAAAAAAACCAGTACTATGACTTTGATTTTCGATTGATATTATTTATGGCAAGACATTCTCATTGGCATAATATTCAATTAAAAAAAGGGAAAGCAGATGCAAAAAAAGCAAATGTCTTTGCAAAGATCACAAAAAATATCACCATGGCTGTTAAAGAAGGTGGAAGTGATTCTTTGTTTAATTTTAAACTTCGAATGGCGGTTGATATGGCAAAGGCGATCAGTGTGCCAAAAGATAATATTGATCGTGCGATTGCTCGCGGACTCGGTAGCGGAGGAGAAATAGCTCTGGAAGAAGTGATATATGAGGGGTTTGGTCCGGGAGGCATTGCATTTCTTGTTTTGTGTGTGACAGATAATCGTAATCGTACCGTTGCAAATATTAAAATGATTGTTTCAAAAAATGGAGGAACCGTAGGTGCAGCTGGAAGTATGATGTGGATGTTTGAAAAAAAAGGAGTTGTGTCTTTTTTGAAAAGTGCTTTCTCATCTGATCAGGAAACTTTTGAATTGATTATGATTGAGGCTGGAGCAGAAGATTTTTTCTCCTCCGAAGAGGGAATTCAGATTATTTGTGATGGAAAAAATTTAAAAAAGATTTTGGATATGGCAGAAAAACATGGGTGGAGACCAGATCATTTTGGAATAGAATATCTTGCAAAAGATGAAGTTCAAATAACAGATCCAGATGTGCAAAAACAAATGGAACAGTTTATAGATGTTCTTGAAGATAACGAAGATGTAGATGCCATTTATACCAATCAAGCTTGATCTATGAAACATGTGAAACGTATTCTTGGTATCGATCCAGGATTTGGACGTACAGGTTTTGCTGTTCTTAGCATTGAACCATCTGGAATTGAAACATTAGATTTTGGAGTAATCACGACCCCAACCATAAAAGATTTTGGATCTCGACTTGTTATGCTTGCAGAGGATTTACAGGCTGTAATTATTGAATCCAAGCCAGACCTTATGGCTGTGGAACAGCTTTATTTTACGAATAATCAGAAAACAGGTATTCAAGTTGCACAAGCGCGTGGAGTGATTCTCTTGCTTGCTGCACAGAATGGAATTCCTTTGATGGAATTCACTCCAAATCAAGTGAAGTCTTCTCTGACTGGAGATGGTAAAGCAAATAAAGCCGCTGTTCAACGAATGGTCAAACAACTTCTTGGTCTTGCACGTATTCCAAAACCGGATGATGCGGCAGATGCACTTGCAATCGCTCTGGCTGCCTCGACCATGAGAAAATAAAAGAGAAACAAAAAATCCCAAAGGATTCCTTCAGGACTTTTTGGAGCGGGTAGCGGGAGTCGAACCCGCATCATCAGTTTGGAAAACTGAGATAATAGCCGCTATACGATACCCGCATTTCTCACGGCGGGATAATTATAGAAATAACAAGTGATTTTGGCAAGAGGTCGTGATTATATATCATTCTTCTTAGTTTTTCTTTTAAAAACAACAAATAAACTAACATCAATCCCTATAACTATAAGAACGATAATCAAAATCATTTGACGAGAAATTTGCCATTTTGAATTTGAGTTTTCTGTTTTTTCTGGAAACACAATAAAATCACTTGTCGGATATGTTGTTCCTTTTGGTGGAGGAAAACCAATAGTTGGAGCAACATCGATTTGTGTTGATTCCTTATTACTTGCGGCTATAGCGACACGCCAACGTGGTAACATATCCGTCCCTATTTCTTCAAATGGAATTTTTACAACTAAAGAACGTTCATGAAAAACAAATGTGGCTTTTGTATCTTGATTAATAGCCCAAAATTTTGCGTCTGGATTAAACCAACGAAAATCTACATACCAAACATCTTTGTTATTCCAAACAATCGAATATTCTTGATCAACACCTTCATGCACTCCTTTTTCATCATTATTTTCTTTTGTTCTATCATGATCAACATACAAAAGAAAATTTACTTTTGCTTCAGGTTTTGATGGAATAGTTTCAGCAAGTTGGATGGAAAAAATCCACATGTGTGCTTCCTCGTCTTGATGGAGTTGTACGGATTCAATATCTGCCCAGGAGAAAGATATATCAGATGTTGTACCCCAACGACTTAAGACATCTCCAAGAGGATCTGCAATGTTTTTTTCTCCTTCCGCGATAAGAAATGGTTCTCTATCTTCAGTTTTAACACGTGAAGAAAGTTCTTCGTTCGTAAAACCTATAGAACGTAAATATTCATCTGTGCCAGAATGAATAGAATCTGATGCAAAAGCAAAAATTGGCAAGGTAATTGCCACAATAATTAAAAACGAGAAAAAAAAGCTTTTCATAAACAAAAATAAGCATGGATACTGTAGAGGATCTTTTTTGACAGGTCAATCTTGTTTTTTTCCACCTTTCTGTTACAATCTTTTTGTTTTTCGGGCCGTAGCTCAGTAGGTAGAGCGCCTGGTTTGGGACCAGGAGGCCGTGGGTTCAAGTCCCACCGGCCCGACCATTAAAAATAATCGCCTAAAGCGGTTATTTTTGTTTATACTAAAAATGGATGGAATAACTTTTCTATGATTACTTGTAAAAATAATTTTGGAAAATTTGTCTCATTACCTAAGAAAAAATTTGTCTTTCGACCAAGTGTATATGGTTTTATTCTCAATGAAAATAAAATATGCATTTGTCGAAATAAAAGTAATGGCAAAATCTGGTTTCCAGGCGGAGGAATCAATCCTGGAGAATCTATTATGAGCCAACAGATGAAGCCATGCATACTTTTTTATTTTTCTATGAATGCAAAACGAATGAAATTATTTTAAAAACAAACGATCAAGTTCATGACGATGAAGTGATAGATCTTAAATGGGAATCTATTCAAAAAATTTGTGAAAATGACTTAGGTGATTTAAAAAAAGAAATTTTTCAAATGATTAAATCTCTATCCAAAAAATCCACCTCTTTTGAGGTGGATTTTTCCTATTTTTTAAAATGGAAATTGGACGGTTGGATCATTTGTGAGATTTCCAGCATCTACATACAAATCCATTGTTTCCTGAGAAAGAGCAACAAGAAAGTTAGATTCGAAACGCATGGATTGATAAACATCGCCCGGAATATTGTAAGAAAGTCCATTTTGTAAATAAATAACTTTGCCAGATGTGAGAACTCCAACTGTTCCAGATGGGTGAACAGCTGTCTCAATAGGCGCTCCTATTTCGTAGTCTGTAAAAAATGCATCAGGGATATCTACCACACGCTTTGTCCATTGATCACCATAAAGTGAGCGAGCAATTTCTTCCGTTGTCACCCAACGAAGGATTCCACCAGGTTCAACCGCATATACTTTTGGATCTGAAACAATTTTAACAAGATATGTTCCTGGTCGGATGACGACATTTTTTCCAAGTTCGTATTCGGACATGTGAACAGAATCAATAAGTTCTATTTCACTAAAATTTTTCCACCAAGATTGAAAAGATGTGGTTGTTGGAAAGCCGTGTCTTTTTCCATCAGATCCAATCGTATAAACAGCAGAATCATTTTGGGTTGTTACATCTCCATCATCTGGAAGTTTAAGAAGAAGTCCTTGACTTGGATTAGTTACTACTGGCTCTTCTGTTGTTTGAGAAGTGTCTGGTAATTGAGGTTGTTCTTGAATTTCTTCTGGAATTTCATAAGTAACAGCTTGAATATTATCCAATTTCCAAACATCTTCTTCTGTACTTGTCACTCGGACATATCGATACGGAAGTCCTGCAGTATAAGAAATGGTTGTTGTTGCATCATAGGTGGAAAGAATAGCTCCGGAAGTTTGAAGTTTTTCAAAATCTTCATTGAGAAATTCAACACGATATGATGCCCCAAAGTTCAATACTTGATAGGTGAAGATAAGGTCTCCTATTCCACGTTCTTCTGCTCCCATATCAAGAATGAGCGAAGCGTCACGCTCAAGAAATTGGGCATAGGAACCGTCTGGAGCTCCAAGAGCACTTTCAGGTTGATAGACCTGGTTGGACGCCTGATAAACACTATCTGCATACGCGTCAGATCCTTCTTGTGCGTGGGTGGAAAGAGGAAAGAGAATAATGGAAATGAAACAAAGAAAAAAAGAAAGAGAACGCATAAAATTTCTTCCGTGAACGGAAAATGATGAAAGATAAGAAAAGTATAACATAAATGAAAAAACACTGCTTTAAACAGTATTTTTCATGGTGCCTGGGGTCAGAATTGAACTGACGACACGAGGATTTTCAGTCCTCTGCTCTACCACTGAGCTACCCAGGCATTTTTTCCTCTTTTCCTTCAGATTTTTCTTCCGAAATAGGGAATTTTCGGATCACGGCTAATGTGATCAAGGCTAGAATCGTGGTGATACTCGCAAGAAGATAAAATCCCATTCCCACAGCCAATCCAATTGCGGCAACCACCCAAATGCTCGCCGCAGTGGTCAATCCTTTGACCCCGTCATGAGAATGGATGATAGTTCCTGCTCCAATAAAACCAATCCCAGTGAGAATTGTTGACGCAATCCGAGAAATATCTATCACATTTGATGGTCCGGCAAATTGGGTAATTTCGATGGAAACAATAGTCATGGTTGCTGTCCCTAATCCCACAAGCATGTTTGTTCGGATACCTGCTGGTTTGTGCCGATACTCACGTTCATATCCAATAACCCCGCACAAAATCGTTGCAAGGATGAGACGAAAACATGTTTCCAGGAAAGTCAGATTCATAAAATTTATTGGTTTCGTGGTGGGCGTGCCTGGACTCGAACCAGGGACCTCAACATTATCAGTGTTGCGCTCTAACCACCTGAGCTACACGCCCGTAAAATTTTAGACCTTCCACGTGTTCAAATTGAGGGAGGTCAACCATTTTTTGTGCAATGAGTGTATCAATTTCTCTTAAAGAAGGCAAGTATTTGGATAAAGAAAAACTCCCCGAATCAGAGGAGTTTTTCGATTTTGTCATGTTGTGCGATTGCAACGTCGTCTTCGTAACAATGATTAGTCTCCGAAGAGGCTCATCTCGACCGAGAATGGAGAAGATAAACTTCTCAATGTCCCTAGAAAGGAGGTGATCCATCCACAGCTTCCGCTACGGATGCCTTGTTACGACTTAGTCCCTATCATTGATCCCACCTTCCGCCGCCCTACGGCGACGTTCGGGTGTTACCAACTCTCTTGACTTGACGGGCGGTGAGTACAAGACCCGAGAACGTATTCACGGCCGCGTGGCTGATCGGCCATTACTAGCGATTCCGGCTTCATGAGGGCGAGTTGCAGCCCTCAATCCGAACTGGGGCCGGCTTTGAGGATTAGCTCCACCTTGCGGTTTGGCAACCCATTGTATCCGGCCATTGTAGCACGTGTGTCGCCCTGGACGTAAGGGCCATGCTGATCTGACGTCATCCTCGCCTTCCTCCCTCTTGCGAGGGCAGTCTCCTGTGGAAAAATAACACAGGACGAGGGTTGCGCTCGTTACCCCACTTAAGGGTACACCTCACGGCACGAGCTGACGACGACCATGCAGCACCTAGATAGCACCCTCGAAGGCGGCCACCTTTTCAGGCGGCTTGCAGCTATCTTTCAAGCCCAGGTAAGGTTCCACGCTTACCGTCGAATTAAACCACATGCTCCACCGCTTGTGCGGGTCCCCGTCTATTCCTTTGAGTTTTAACCTTGCGGTCGTACTCCCCAGGCGGAATGCTTAACGCGTTAGCTTGGTTCAACGACACTGGAAGGGTCGATACTTCCAATATCTAGCATTCATCGTTTAGGGCGTGGACTACTGGGGTATCTAATCCCATTCGCTCCCCACGCTTTCGTCCCTGAGCGTCAGAACCGTTCCAGCATACTGCTTTCGCCTTTGGTGTTCTTGCCGATATTAACGCATTTTACCGCTACACCGGCAATTCCGTATGCCTCTCCCGGCCTCTAGTCTGACAGTATCACACGCAGTATCCAGGTTGAGCCCGGAGATTTGACATGTGACTTATCAAACAGCCTGCGGACGCTTTACGCCCAATAAATCCGGATAACGCTCGAGGTCTCTGTATTACCGCTGCTGCTGGCACAGAGTTAGCAACCTCTTATTCTCCAGGTACCGTCATTTGTTCGTCCCTGAAAAAAGCCGTTTACAACCCGAAGGCCTTCATCCGGCACGCGGCGTCGCTCCTTCACGCTTTCGCGCATTGAGGAATATTCTTGACTGCAGCCACCCGTAGGTGTCTGGGCAGTGTCTCAGTCCCAGTGAGGCGGGTCGTGCTCTCACACCCGCTACCCGTCATAGCCTTGGTGGGCCATTACCCCACCAACAAGCTGATAGGACCTAGGTTCATCTCGTGGCGCCAAAGCTTTATAAAAAAAGTCTTAAGACCTCTTTTAACCATCGTGTATTACTCCTCGTTTCCAAGGGCTATTCACGACCTCGAGGTAGATTACCAAGGTGTTACGCTCCCGTTTGCCGCTCACCTATTCTTGATGTAATCGCATATAGGTGCGCTCGACTTGCATGCCTTAGACACGCCGCCAGCGTTCATCCTGAGCCAGGATCAAACTCTCAGATAAATAATTTTATTCTTTCTTACGAAAGAATAAAACTCTGTGAATTTAGGCTCTCTATTGTTTTTTTGAGTACCGTTTATTGGTTGTTCGAAGAATAGACGTTACAATCGCACAACTGACAATTGTGTTCGTCATTTAAGTCCTTATTTAGTTGTGAACGAACAGCTGTCATACAAGCTCCAAATTGTTGGAAGACTTATATGAACGCGCGGGCATTCTATACCAACCATAAAAAACGTGTCAAGCGTGCGAGATATTCTTTATCTTTTTGCTTTATTCATTGATTTTTTTTATGGAATTTTTTAAAAGTGATAAAGACGAGGATAGATCAAAAAAGAAGATTGACAAAAAGGAAAAAAAGATGGTATCATTTTATTTGTTAGTGTATTTCCGTCTGTGCACAATTACGTGCGAACCAGGTCGGCAGGCGGCAACTAACAGCACCTATTTATAAAGATGACTTGTTGTTATGGCAGAGATCGACCAGGAGTTCGTTGAGTACGTTGTCCGCGCGATTGTCAATCATCCTGATGACGTCCGCACAGAGCGTACAGTAGACGAACGTGGCGTTCTCATTACCCTCTTCATCAATGCAGAGGATATGGGATATGTCATTGGACGTCAGGGTCAGACGGCCCGCGCCCTCCGAACACTTCTGAAGATTGTCGGAGCGAAAAAGAACGCTCGCGTTAATCTGAAGATCTACGAACCAGAGGGTTCCCGCCGCATGCGCAGCGCGGAAGCTTCTACAGAAGAGGCCGAGACGACCGTTGATGACCTCGGGATCTAAATGAAAAACAAAAAATCGTAGTCTTAATGGCTACGATTTTTTGGTAGAAGGAAATTTCCTTCTTATTGAATCTGTGGTAAAACCGCACAATAGAAATTTTTTTATGCCAAGAACAAAAAAAAGACTATTTGACGTGGTTACAATTTTTCCAGAGGTTATCAATGCCTATACAGATATTTCCATTTTAGGTCGTGCCAAAATAAAAGGGTTGATTCAGACACGAGCGCATGATTTGCGTACATGGACATTTGATCGACACCGAACAGTGGACGACACCCCGTATGGTGGCGGTCCTGGAATGGTGATGAAAGTTGAACCATTTGATCAAGCAGTACAGTCCATTCGATTAAAAGGAAAAAAGACTCGCATTATTCTTACTTCAGCCAGTGGTTCTTTTTTTACAGAACAAGATGCAAAACGGTTGGCTCAATACGATCAAATTATTTTTTTATGCGGACGATATGAAGGAGTAGATGCGCGTGTGGAAGAATATATTGCAGATGAATCTCTTTCCATTGGTTCGTATGTTTTAACTGGAGGAGAATTACCAGCACTCGTTATGTTGGACGCCATTGCTCGACTTGTTCCCGGTGTATTGGGAAAAAAAGAATCTTTAACAATGGAATCTCATACGCAAAATGGGTGTTTGGAGTATCCACAGTATACAAAACCAGAACAGTATCGAGGTTGGAAGGTTCCTCCTGTCCTCCTTTCTGGAAATCATAAAGAAATTGAAACCTGGCGTGAGAAACAAAAAAAATATCCGTCGTAAACGACGGATATTTTTTTATACTTTTGTTTCACTTTGTTTTGTTGCAATTTTTTCTTGTCGTTTTTTAGACAAGTGTGTGACTCCACGTTTCTTGCCTTCAACAAGTTTTTGGTCAAGAAGAAAATTCCATACCGTATCTGTTGCCTGAGCTCCTTTTCCAAGCCAGTGTTTGATACGTTCTGCATTGAGAACAGTTTCTTTTGTGCGTGGATTACGATGTCCGAGAATTTCAATGGCTTTTCCCCATGGATCTTTCCGTTTGTCAGTCAAAATGACACGAAATGTCGGTTGTCCTTTTTTTCCGACACGTGTCATGCGAATACTAAGCATATAAAAGAATTGATATTACAGATATTACAGTCGCATGATAGAGTCATACCTTGAGCACGGTTGACGGTTGACGGAAGTGTAGAGAATAACGTCTATTTCGTCAATGTCGAGCTGTTCCAAGATGTTGAATTTCTGCTAGTTTAATAGAAAGCAAATGGCTGATTCCTTCTTCTCCCATGGTGACTCCATACAAGACATCTGCTTTTTCCATACTTGCCCGATTATGGGTAATGACAATAAATTGGGTTAATTTACACAATTCATCCAAAATTCCAGCAAAACGAATTGTGTTGGCTTCATCGAGAGCTGCATCAACCTCATCTAAAACAACGAATGGAGCTGGATTAATGGCCATGATTGCAGAAATCAATGCAATAGATGTTAAGGCACGTTCTCCACCAGAAAGAAGATTTAAGGCTTTGAGTTTTTTTCCAGGTGGAGTGGCTTGAATATCGATTCCAATGATGCGATCCTCACGCTTTTCCATGTTTTTACGCAATGTTTCTATTGATTCTTCTTCCTGTTCTCGTTCGGCTTGTCCGGTTTCCGCAAGAGAATGATCCAAAGCAATGTGTTCATCTTCGTCTTTTTTGAGATCTGCCGCAGTCATTTTAACCAAATCACAAGAACCACCACCAAAAAGAATTTTGAAAAAACGTTGAAATTCTCGATTGATATGACGAAAGGCTTCATCTGATTGTGTACGAATTTTTTCATCAAGCTCATCAATCATTTTTTCTGTGGCACGCATGGCTTTTTTCAAATCCGCTATTTGCGATTCAAGAAAAGTAAAACGAGTATTTGTTTCCTCATATTCTTTTACGATTTCAGGATCAATGCCTCCAATCAATTCAAGTTGATAACGCAATCGTTGAATCTCCGGAAAAAGTACTTGTCCTTGTGTCGTTTTTTCTCGCCGAACATTTCTAACAAGTTCTGCCGCTTTTTTCATTTCCGTTTCCATTTCTCTATGAAGGTTGTGTTCACGTTCTTCTAATCGTGCGAGGTCAATTTGGATTTCATTGCGTTGATTTTCAAGAAGATGCAAATTTCGTTGTTGTTCGCGCAATCCACGTTGAAAATCAAAAAGTTCTGTTCGTTGAGCATGTTCTTGTTTTGTGTGTGTTTCCAATTCATGTTCCAAACGATTCAGTTCAAATTCACAGACAGAGCGTTCTTTTTTTATCGCCTCCAACCGAGAAAGATTTGCTGGATCTGGTTTAAAATCTTCTGGAGCAGGACGCTGAAGTCTTCCAACAAGTGTTGTTGAACGTTTAAGGGAAAGTGTAACCATTTCTTCAACCATTTGAAGCTCATCTATGACTTTAACTGTGCGAAGTTTTTCAAGAATAATTTCTTGGTTTTTTGTGAGTTCTTCCACTTCACTAATAATTTTTGAAAGAGGAAGAGGTGCCCAATTTGATTGACTTCGTACTTTGGCAAGTTCCATTTGACGTTGAATATCAAATTCCTCATCTCGAAGTTGAACACGTTTTTTTTGTGTTTCTTGATATGCTTTTTGTAAAACAAGAAGACCAGCATCTGGAGTATGTTCCGCACGTTCTGCTGTTTCCATAGTAACAACTTTTTGTTCAAATACATTCATTTCTGCTGTTGCTTTTCCAATTTCCTGTGCGATTACTTGATGACGTACACGAACAGAAGAAAGTTCATCTTGTAATTGCCACCAAAGTCCACCGTAATATTCTTGTTGAAAAGCATGAAGTTCTTGTTCAAGTTCCTCACGTTTTTCCAGACGGCTCACTTGTCGTTTTAAACTTTTCAGACGTGGTTCAATTTCTCGTAACAACATGTCTACTTCATTCAAATTTTCATAGGTTCGTTTCAACTTCAACATGGTTTCGTGGCGTTTCAATTGAAGAGGTCTGACTCCTGTTGCATCATCAAAAAAAGCTTTGCGTTCTTCCGGGCTTGAAATAAGAATATGATCAACCATTCCTTGACCAATGACTGAATAGGACTGTTGTCCAACGTTGGCTTGAGCAAGAAGAAGACGAAGATCTATCAGCCGAGTAGGAGTTCCATTTAAAAGATATGCGCTTTCTCCATCTCGATAGAGACGACGTGTCATGACCACTTCTGAAAAATCAATGGGCATGGATCGATCATTATTCTGAAATGTTAAGCTCACTTCAGCAAAACCAGCTCTGCCTCGACCGGCAGAACCGGAAAAAATAACGTCTTCTGAACGTCTTCCGCGTAAAAGTTTAAGACTTTGCTCGCCTAATGCCCAACGAATAGCATCTGCGAGGTTTGATTTTCCTGAACCATTAGGACCGACAATACAAGTGACCGCATGATGATTTTCCTTTGCTCCTGGAAACAAAAGCATTGTTTTTTGAGCGAAGGTCTTAAATCCTTGAATTTCCATTTTTGCCAAATACATAACGATTCTATTATAGCCGGTTCTATTCTCAGCTGGTAGTCTGAATAAAAAATAATGTCTTGACGTGATTTTTTTATCTGTTTAGAATTATTTTTCCTCTTTTATATGCCAACATTTTCTCGTCAACGTATTTTTCATCGTCTGAACGAAGCTCAAAACATCATTTTCATCCCTGACAAACGCATTGATGGTGATTCTATTGGTGCAGTGCTTGCTCTGGCAGATTATTTTAAACGCCTTAAAAAAAATGTTTGTATTTTTGTTTCTGAATCTTTACCGGAAAAGTATCAGTTTCTTCCGGGAGCGAGTGTCTGTATTTCAGATTTTTCCCTTATTGAAAAAGAGATGTTTGATCTTGCAGTCTCTTGTGACTGTTCCGATGCTGTCTATGTGACTGATATTATTCATCGATTTCCTCGTCCTCCTTTTTTAATTAATATTGATCACCACAAAACAAATTCATATTACGGAGATATGAATCTTGTAGAAGAAGAAGCATCTGCCGCATGTGAAGTTGTTTATCGATTGTTTCGAACCAATCAGATTATTCCAAGTCGAGAAGCAGCAACTTGTCTTCTGTGTGGAATTGCTTTTGACACAACGATTTTTTCCAATGATGGAACAAATGCCCGTGCATTAGAAGCTGCCTCAGAACTCGTTTTATACGGAGCACGAACACAAGACGTCATCCGAATGATCTTTCGAAATCGAAGTATTGCCGCATTACGAATCTGGGGTTTGGCTCTTGAACGTCTTCGGACACACGAAGGACTTAGTTTTGTCTCCACATGTCTCACACGAAAGGATATGGAGGAAAATGGTGTCACAGACGATGAAGTCGACGGTCTTTCTGATTTTCTTAATGTGGTTGTTAATGTTCAGACGTTGTTTGTATTGCGAGAAACAAAGGATGGAGGCATAAAAGTGAGTATGCGGACAACTGATCGTAATGTCGCAAATCTTGCCCGAATGTTTGGAGGCGGTGGACATATAAAAGCAGCTGGTTTTACTATTCCACACATGCAACTCATTTCCCATTCTTTAACTGGAATTTGGTGCGTGGTTGAACGAGATAGGACATGTTAAACTATGCAAGATCTGTTTTTTCTTTTATGATTCAAAAAAATATGCCTCCACAAGCTCAATTTCTTATCCCTACCGTGATTGAAAAGACTCATTATGGAGAACGAGCCTATGATATTTATTCGCGTCTTTTAAAAGATCGTATTATTTTTCTTGGGACGGAAATTGATGATGGAGTTGCCAATACGGTTATTGCCCAGCTTTTATTTCTTGAAAGTCAGGATAAAACAAAGGAAATCAAGTTGTATGTGAACTCTCCAGGAGGTTCTGTGACAGCAGGTTTGGCTATTTATGATGCCATGCAATATGTTAAACCAGATGTTTCAACGATTTGTGTTGGGATGGCTGCTTCCATGGCAGCAGTACTTCTTGCAGCTGGAGCAAAAAACAAGCGACTTGCCTTGCCGAATTCTGAGGTGATGATTCACCAGGTTTTAGGAGGAGTCCAAGGGCAGGCCACAGATATCAAAATTCATGCGGAACGAATTCTTAAGATGAAAGACCGTTTGAATGACATTTTAGCTAAACACACAGGTCAGCCGAAAAATAAATTAGAAAAGGATACGGATCGGGATTATTTTATGGATCCAGAAGAAGCATTAAAATATGGATTGATTGATAAAGTTATTCATGCAGTTGTATGATGGTTCCCGATGGAAAGAATGAAAAAATTTGGCTAAAATAAAAAGAAAAATAGTATAATATTTTTCAAAGACATTTAGACTCTTGACAAATATTCTTTCTAAATATATAATACCCCGTTCATTGTAAAAAAGATGTAAAAAATCTGTCCAGTAATAAGGACAGATTTTTATCCCGTCGTCGTCAATCATCTGCAGGCACGACAAGCATGGGGTTTCAAGGGTGGATGATTCGGGTTTCGACTCGAACACTCCTTCGTTGAAACTTCTTGCCTGCAGTTGATTTGCGACGACTTTTTTATTTCCTTCTTTTTGAATCTTAACGCGTTTATGCGTTCATGCAAGAGCGTTTCTGTGGATAATAAAACAGACGAATTTTATCCGTCTGTTTTTGTGTGTGAATCTTCCGGAACCTGTGTATTTGTGATTTCAATGGAAGGATCTATTTCATTTTCCGGAGTTGATTCTTCTACAGGCATTTTTCCCACAAGACACATTTTCGGCATTGATCGATAATGAGAGGTAAATATTTGTTCATCTTTGGTTCCATTCGGTCGTTCAATCGTGTAGACAAACGAAGTATCTGCGCCTGAAAAGGCAGATTTACATTCTTCTTTCCCCGGAGGGAGAGTATCTGTTTCAATCATTTTTGGTTCTCCCGCAGGAAATGATCGAAGAACTTCCGGTGGTGTATAAGAACCTTTCCTGCCATCGCTCATTCCCCAAAAAGTAAAGAAAATATCTTGAGTTTCTTCATTCATTTCGGCTTGAAAAAGAATGGTATTTTCTGTGTCATTAAAAAAACGCAGATCTGGAGCCGGATCATAAATGGTTGCATCAGAACCAGGTTTTCCATTTTGGGGATCATTGTAATATCGTACGAGGAGTGAATGATTTTGACGCTCAAGAATAGGGAGTCCGGAAAGCATGGCTGCACGGAAAGTTGTCGTTCCAATTTGACAGAGACCACCACCCACTTCAGGAATAATTTTATTTCCTTTAATAACCATTTCTGGATAATAACCGTTTTCTATTTCAATCGGTCGCAAGGCAGCAAGAAGAGAAAATTCTTCGTTTGGTTTAATCAGAATACCATTGAGGAGACGAACACCATTTCGAATGTTTTTGATTCGATTTGTCGGGCTTCCTTTATAGTTCGATGTTCCCACTCCGAGAATTTCTTTGATTCCTAAGTGATTTGCATTATCTACTGTCATTTCCGGCTCTATCTTTATAACAACAATAGATGTTTGTTTTTCTTCTGTATGAAACATGGAAATCATTTGTTGAACAGTTGCTTGTTTATCAACCTTAATGCCAGAAACACTTTTTTGAAATTCGACAACTTTTCCATTTTCGATTGTAAAACGTGCATCAGTAGGTTGTTTTTCAATCTCTTTAATAATGGGTTCAAAAAAAGAAGACAAATGGTCTAAAGAAAGGCTAAGGATAACCGTTCCATTTGATTCATGTGATGGCTCGAGTGTTTCTGCGAGAAGTTCCGGAGTGAATATCCATGTTTTTGGCTGAGAAAAACTATTTTCTTGATAAAGAAGAGTATAAGGAGCTTGATTTACAGCAGATTTTGCCGCAAAAAAAAGCGGTTCTACATCTGATTCTTGAATAGATGGAAATGTGTGTTGTTCTAAAATTTCAATTGGTTGAGCATTCAGATGTTCAAATTGATTTTGTAATTGTGAAAAGAAGTTTGTATCAAAAATAAACTCTGTTCCTTTCGTAGAATGAGAAAGAGAGATCGTCCATTCTGTTTCATCTTTCTGAAAAAGAAATCCTGCATTTTTTGCTGGAATTTCTTCATCTGGAAATAGGTCGCGTACCGCTTGAGAAAAGGTGTCTTTTTGAAAAGAAATAGGCAGAGGAATAGAAGTTTTTTGAAAGAGTGAACCGGCAAGAGAGAAAAAATCTGGCCAAATATTTTGATCTCGATTGGCGTGCATGAGTTTATCTACGGCTGTGGAAATATCGAAATCAACCATGTCCGTAACCGTATCTGATTCAGTTGTTCCGACTGTTGTGAGAGAAACATTTTTTCTTTCTCCATTTACCACGATATCTAGTCCTTGATTCAGAAAATGATCAGCGGTTTGTTGAAGTTTTTGACGTGCCATTTCCGGATCCATGCCTCCAAAAGCAAATCCTGCCATCTCTACATTTGGAGCAATACGTCCTTCATAAGATTGAGCCCACACATATGCGCTTGTTGTTCCGATACCAAACAGAACAAGAACTACGCCTGCTCCAATAGCAAAATAACGGAACAAAAAAAAATTTCCTGCAGGAAGCATACGGGAAGATTGCATCCATTTTGGGAAAAGCCCAAATTTCATATGAAGAAGTTAATTTTGCTAACTGCCTTTTAACATTTCGTTTAAGACGTATTTTGCCAGACGTTCACGTTCTGATTGAATGTCTTCTTTTGCAAGAAGAAGAAGATGAACTTGATCGCCAATTTTTATGGATTCCGGAAGAAGGTGAGTTGGCCATAGAAGAGTCTGGCCATCCACGATTTCGAGAGTAATACGTTCTTTTTCAATTATTCTTACATGTGCACTAACTGTATGGGGTAGTTCAGACATATTTTATTCGATTTCAAGAATGGAAAGATGTTCAGTTATTTCAGCTTTTGGAAGGGTGATTGTCAAGATCCCATTTTGGATGTTTGCCTCTGCTTTATCAGGTTGAATATGACTTGGGAGGACAACAGAACGGGAATATTCTCCCCAATAGCATTCTTGGAGATGAATGATAGTATGTGTATTTTTTGGGAGGGAATGTTGTCGTTTCCCTCGAATAGTTATTGTGTCATAGGTTATGGCAATATCTAAATCTTCCGTGCGTGTTCCTGCGACAGCTGAACGAATATAAAGAGCTTGATCATCTTCCAGAATATCAACGGAAAGTTGTCCTTCATGTTCGGGTATACACGAAGGACATTCGGAAAAGGATTGTTGTTCTTCCATACAGCAAGGGGAGAATCTATACTTTAAAACGGAGATGTTTAACGTATTCGTAAAGGGGACCAATGGTAAAACCAACGATTCCGACCCAAAGAATGTTATTTGATGCGATTGGATTCAATAAATTATCGATTGTTATTTCTGTTGAGGTGGAAAATAAGAGAGCACGGAAAACATATTCAAGGGCAAAAACAAGAAGACTGAGAAAAACACCAGAAACAAGAGCATCTAAAAGGAGATCATGACGATCAGCAATGATATATATCCCAATGAAAAGAGTTGCGATCAGGAATGCGTTTGAAAAATTTAAAGGAAAAAGAAGCAGAATGACAAGGGAAATAATGATCCAAATACCAAGAAGAATAATGAGATGAGAAATCCAATGAATCATTCGAGATGGAAGAATCAATCGTTTTCGGTGTATGAAAACAAGTCGATTACCAATGATGACTTGATAAATAACAGCAGCAACTCCACAAAAAGCAAAGAGAAAAAGAAATTCTGTAAGACCTACAACAGGGAGAATTGTTTGTGGTGGTTGAATTTTGATCGATGTTAAGAGAAGGGCTGGAGAAAGAAGAAGACCAAGGAAACTCATGAAGAGTTGTTCTTTTCGTGTTTGTTTTGAATAGAGGAAAAGAATACCCCAAAAGAGAAAGAAGAAGGAAGAAAGAAGAAGGGGAAAAAATTCATGCATAGACAAAGAATGAGATCTTCCCGTTTTCTGAAAAAATCGGGAAAGTAATCCGATACTTCATTGTAACGCAAAATGCTAAATGTGCGCCAGGATGTGAATCCATTCTTTTTTCTCATTTTTGTTTCATCTTTGTCACTTGACGACTCAGACATTTTTTTCTATCATTCGCCTGCCATTTATCATCTGGCCCCATCGTCTAACGGTTAGGACACGGGCTTTTCAAGCCTGTAATCCGGGTTCGATTCCCGGTGGGGTCACCATCGCCGAATCGGCGTCCAAACAGAGCTCCCTGAAAGGGGAGTTTTGTCTTATCTCAGCTACTTTTTCGTCCTTCACAGTGAGGTTCGAGAAGAACTTTTTGATGATAAAATTCAAGTCTTTTTTGGACATCTATATTTTAAGAGGAAAGAGAAGAAATGACATGGATGATTTTGTAATTGGAATAGTTACTTTATATCTTCATTTTTTTGTTGTTCTGCTTACGTTTTTTAAAATATCGAATCAAGAGGATAAAAATAACAATTATTCCAATAATTAGAACAACACGATGAACAAATACTAAAAATATAATCAATGAAATTCCACCAAGAAAAAATACACCAAAGGCTAGTTGTTTTAATTTGTGTCCTTGGTTTGCATCGTAAATGGTAAGTTCAACAGTTGATCCATCAAGTGTATAAATATTTGAGTATTGACTTTGACCTTCGATTGGTGAAAAAATTTCACTATCTAGTTGTTCTTGATCATCTGAGAAACGAATTTTAATAGCTTGTGAACAAAGTGGATTAAAAATTTTAACAGTAATAACTTTACATTCGTTTATTTCCGAACAATCAGAAGTTGTATAATCAGGTTTTTTGGATTTAGATGCATAGGCGCTATCGTGTTTCAAAATAATTCCACTGCATCCTGAAATACATTTTAACGATTTAACATCCCAAATATTTGGTGTGTATTCATTTCCACAGGTACTACGAATAGATTCAAATGGAGGTTGAAATCCTGCATTTACATAAGTAATACCGAAAGAAAATAAACCAAATGTAATTAGTAAAATTATAGTGATTAGCTTCATATAGTCTATATGACTCTAACATAATATTTCAGGAAAAAACACTTATCTTTTTAAGATTTATTGATACAAAAAATATCGTCGATATAGGGATTCATTATGATGGTTCTCATTTGTAGGGCCTTGTTTTGAGAGAAATCGTTAATGAAATAAATACTTAGATTATTATTTCCAGGTGTTTCATCCTAATCCGTCTTGGGTCACCAAAAGCGGCTTCTCAACATGAGAAGCCGCTTTTGTTTGTAAGAACAGCGGCATTCTGGCGGTTCAAAATCCAACGCCGTATTTATAGAAAATTTCGGTACGATAAACGACTTGTTGGAACTAAAAGATCCTTTTGATTTCTTGCGCGATTCTTGCGCGATTCGAAATTGTTGTTTATATTCTGATTATCTATGTTTAATCCTGAATATCATCTGACGGATAAAATTGTCCAGATGCTGACGACCATCGCGGAAGGGAGGGCTGTCATTGAGCGGGCACGTCTTTTGCCAAAACAGGAATTGCGTTTGCGTCGTCAGGCATTGATCCGTTGACCCATAGTTCGACGGCTATTGAAGGAAATCGGCTGAACATGCGCGAGGTCGAAGCGTTGGCAGATCGAAAGAAAATCGATGCACCTGAAAGAGATATTTACGAGGTCGAGAATTACCTTAAAACTTTGAAGTACATTGAAAGCGTTGTCGAAAAGAAACAGACGATCAGTAAGCGAATTATTCTTCAAATCCACAAATACGTCACGAACAAGACGCTTCGGGCAGATGTATCAGGTCATTATCGTCCAGGACCCGTTTATATTGCGAAAAACTATCGTGACGGTCGGCGGGAAATTGTCTACACTGCACCGGAGGCAAAAGAGGTCGCTTGGCTCATGAATGCACTGATCGCTTGGATGCAAAATAATGAAACCGAAGGAATCGACCCTGTCATTGCGGCAGGGATTGTTCATCAGGAAATCGCCGCCATTCATCCGTTTGTCGATGGCAATGGCCGAACGGCTAGGGCGCTCGCAACGCTAGTGCTTTATCAGCGAGGATACGATTTTCGTCGTCTCTCTGCGATCGAGGACTACTATAACACCGATCGGTCTGCTTATTACACCGCAATCAACATTGGTAAAAACTACAAGGGACGTCGAATAGACTTCACTCCCTGGCTCGAATACTTTGTGAAAGGATTCAAGGAAGAAATCGATCAGGTCAAACATACCGTCATGAATCTCGCGGTAAAAAAGATTGATACGGATATCAATTCACAAGTTTTTCTCGATAAGGATCAAATCGCCATTCTTGATTTCATGGAAACCGTCGGAAGAATTACGGTGACCGATGTTATTGATGTAGTGCGATGTCCAAGGCGCACGGCTCAGTTTCATTTGCAGAAATTAACGAAACTGAAAATGATCTTGAAAATTGGAAAGGGTCGCGCGACGTACTATATATTGAAGTAAAAAGGAAACGAACATGCAAGATTTCTCTCAAATTATTGAGCAGGCCAAAGCCTTCGGTCATACCGTAGCGGTTGTTTCACATATCAAATCAGGTAAGGAGGCTGCTGTCTTTCGTGCCATGCTCGACGGCAAGATAGTTGCTATGAAGGTGTATAAAAATCCAGAGGAACGGAGTTTCCAGAATGCCTACGAATATCTTGCTGGCAAATTTTACAAAAGCCCGTCGGCACGGAGAGCGGTTGCGAAGAAGAACAAGTTTGGGAGGAAATTGAAACAGAAAAATTGGATTAAGCGGGAGTTTTTTATGCTCCAAAAATTTCACGAAGCCGGGGCTGCTATTCCTCGACCGATTCTCCAGATCGACGACTCTATTTTTATGGAATTGTTGGGAGATGAGGGTATAGTTGCGCCTCGATTGATTGATATCGAGCTTGACCAAAATGAAGCGGCCACTGCCTATCACTCGATCATCGAGAGTATACTTATTTTTTGGGAGCACGGAATCGTCCACGCCGATCTTTCTCCGTACAACGTCCTGTGGTGGAAATCCAAGCCGTTTATCATCGACTTTCCGCAATCAATCGACAAAAGACTACACCCTGATGCACGCAACATCCTCGATCGAGATTTGAAAAACATCACAAAGTACTTCGGTCGATACACGGAAGTTGATCTGGCGGCGGCCGAAAAAAGATTCAAGTAAGCCGGTGACTAAATCTTTTGTATGAAAGAGTATTTTGCCAACGCTGCGAACTATTACGTTCAGTCCCCCATTTTATTTGTCCGAACAGAAAAAAACTCGGAACAGTTCCGAGTTTAAGACGATTATTTCGTTTTGCGATTGATTTTCATTGAGTTGTTGAGTGGACCTTTTCCAATCTGCCATTCTGGGTAGAGTCGCTGTCCACAACAAGGACAATCGACCCAAAAAGTAGTATCTCCCTCGTAGTCTGTACTGTGTTTGATATCTGCAAGTGTAATTCGGATGAGAGAAAAACATCCTTCAACTCGATGGAGTCCAAAACCACAGACAGGATGAGCACACCGAATAACCGTACTCCATTCCTGGGGACCTTCGATAACCGTTGCCATGAGTTATCTCCTTTTATAATTCAGAAGAGGAATAATATGTCCGTTTCCGATCAACTTCTTCCCGTACCCGTTGAGAAATAAGTTTTTCTTCCACGAATGTCTGTTTTTGACAGATGGGGCAAACGCAATAATAACTTCTTGACTGGTTGGTTGTTGGTTTTACATCTTTTTCATCAATAAGAAGTGTGGCCGCACACGTCGTACAGGTAATTTCTTTAAACCAAGGAATATTCCAGGTGCCTTCCTTGATAACTTTCATGAATTTCTCCTTATGAAAGAACATGTTTCATCAGCTGACAGGTATCAGTGTAATCAGGAGAATAGATTTTGAGTATCTTTTTTCGTAATAAAAATAGATGATTGGAAAAAATCCTTTAAGATAGCTATAATAATGTTCGATAATTATTACGAAATAAATCGTATGTTAAAAGATCCTCCTTGGACGTCTTTGGAAAAGAAGGAAGTACAAGAGGTTTTGAATCATTTTGGTTTGCGAGATTCAGATCAAGATGTGTATCTCGCATTGCTTTCTTTGGGAGAAACCACTTTATCTCCGCTTGCGGCAAAAACAAGTCTTCCTCTCACAACAGTGCAATCAATTTTGAAACGTTTGGTTGAGCGTGGGATAGTGCGCGCCACAAAACACAAAAGTCGCCATGTATATGAAGCAGATGAACCAAGTGTTTTGCGACGTATTCTTGAAACGCAGATTGAGGAAATTGGAGCTATTGTTCCATTTCTTCAACGATTGAAAACAACATCAACTGAACCACCAAAAGTGCGTGTGTATTATCGAGATCGTATTTCAGATGTTTTACATGATGCATTGAAATGCAAAAGCAAACTTGTTTATGAGGTGGTGTCCGCAAAAGAATTTCAGGAAGTCCTTGGAGAAAAATTTCACTTTACCAGACGACGAATGAAAGCAGGAGTTCGTTTGAAGAGTTTGCGTGTCGAAATGGAAGAAATAAAAAAATACTCGCAAACAACACATGTTCGAGAGTTGCGGGAAGCAAAATTTCTCCCGCGGGAATGTACGTTTCAATCCTCACTTCTTTTTTGGGATGATACGGTTGCTTTTTTTACCACAAAAGGAGAGGGGATTGCTCTTGTGATTGAAAGTAAAACATTGCGCGAAATGATTTTTCAAATTTTTGATCTTTTGTGGAGTGTAAGTCGTCGTATGGAAACCGCGATGAATGAAAACAAATAAAAATCAATTATTTTATCATGTGATTTTTTATGTGAGAGAGAATTTCTTCTGGAGAAAGATGAGTTGTATCAATGATGAGATCGTAGTTTGATGGAGTTTGATAATCGACTCCATAATATTTGAGATATCGTTCACGAGAGTTTTGAACACGATGAGCAAGAATTTGTTTCGCATGTTCTGGAGATTGATAGGGAGGTTCATCTTTTTGAACATCATTTCTACGTTCTTCATAAATACGTTGAGCAGCAATATCTGGATCAACGGTAAGAAAAACTTTGAGCGAGTGTGGAATAAAATACCAACCCATCCAACTGTCGATGACAAACTGATCTTCTGTTTCTCCGAGTTTTTTTTGATATTGATCAACTTCTTTATCTGTAAAATCTTCTTTTGTACCTAATGCATTCAATTCATCAATGGTGAGGCCAC
Source organism: Candidatus Uhrbacteria bacterium GW2011_GWC2_41_11 (assembly GCA_000996355.1). Lineage (GTDB taxonomy): Bacteria > Patescibacteriota > Patescibacteriia > UBA9934 > GWF2-40-263 > UBA10014. Next base: position 8,774 of record LCAH01000003.1, on the reverse strand, counting down.
GGTCCTGTGCCATTTTTCCACGCATATCCCCCATGGAATACCACTTCATATGAAAACGCTCCGCAAGAAGTTTGGCAATGGTTGTTTTTCCGGATCCTGGGAGACCGGAAAGAGTGATAATCATACAAGAGAAGGAGTTGGGAGGGTTGTTAAAAGTTGAGAGAGTTCATCGGGAAGGGGGGCAGTGAATGTTTTTCGTTGTTCGTCAGGTAAAGAGATCGTGAGTGTGTGTGCATGAAGAAAAAGACGTGGCAGAGAAATAGGACGAATGTGACGCATGGTGCGTTTTTTATAAAGGGGATCGCCGACAACTGGATGGTCGATCGCTTTGAAGTGTGCGCGAATTTGGTGCGTTCGTCCTGTTTCAATATGAACACTGACTAATGTGGCTGTTTTGAATCTGGAAACAACTCTGTAATGAGTCACAGCTTCTTTTCCTGTTGTTCCTTCTGGATTTGCAGACATGCGTCCTGTTTTTTTTGATCGACTGAGTGGAAAACGAATCGTTCCAGCCTCTTTTGGAAGTTGACCATACACAAGAACGAGATATTCTTTTTCCACAAGACGGTTTGCAAATTGCATTTTCAAAAAATCAAAAGCTGATTGTGTTTTTGCAACAATAATAACTCCAGATGCCAGTTTATCAAGGCGGTGTACAATACCTGGACGTGTTGGATTTTCTCCAACAGTCCGAATGGATGGAGTATGTTTGAGAACAAGATCAACAAGTGTTTGTTCTTTTCCTCCAGCTGTATGAATAAGAAGTCCGGCTGGTTTATTTACAACAAGGACATTTTTATCTTCATAGACAATAGTAAGTATTTTTTTTGTTTCTTTAGGTAAAGAAGGCTCAGTCACTCCTTTTTTATACGTAATTTTATCACCTGATGAAAGGAAAAAATGAGGTTTTTTTATTTCTTCCCCATTTATATGAATCATTCCATCTTTAATGATTTTTTGTATTTGTGCCCGTGAATGCCCTAAAACTCCAACAAGAAAAAGATCAAGGCGTTTTCGGGTCGTTGTTTCTGGAATATTCCATGTCTGCATAATATGAATATGGTAGCAGAAGATAGTATTCTACCAAAGGATAAATCGGAGTCTCTTCACGAAAATGGGATCATTCAGTATGATATTGTCGTAGTTTATTCTATTTTTATGGGCCTGTAGCTCAGTTGGTTAGAGCACCGAGCTTATACCTCGGGAGTCGATGGTTCGAGTCCATCCGGGCCCACCAAATCAAATATTTTTTTGAATATTTTATGATCTTTCTTGTTCTTGGTACATTGATAACGGTTTTTGGTCTTCTTTTAGTGCGTATGGGAAAGAAAACCGGTTCAAGAGAAATGTTTCGTGGAGCCATTGGAATGACTATTGGAGGAATCCTTCTTATTTTTTTAGCTCTTTCTTTGTTTGTATTCGGTCGGATGCCTTCCTAATCAAGATACCGAATATATGATTTCTGACGCAACATTTTTGATGATTTTTTTGAGTTTTTTTCTCTTTCTTTTTTATTGGGTTTTTGGCGGTGTTTTTTTTGCTGTAGTGGCATTGTTGCGTTTAATGCGACTTCGAAAAGCTCGTTTTAGTTGTTTTTTTACTTTATTGGCTGGAGTGTGTGGTGTTGGAGCAGCCTATACTGGTTTGCGATGGGCAGAGTCTTCAGCTATTCAATGTTTATATGAGAAAGATGTTACGCGTGAGATGGAGGTTTTTTTCATGACTGTTGGATGCAGTTTTTTTCGTGTGCTCGCTGCGACTGTCCTTTGGTCGGCTGTTTTAGTTGGGTGTGGATTTCTTTGTATGATCGCCTGCCGATCAAAAGATCGAACTTGGTTGACTGAGCTTACAGAAGATTCTTCAGCACAAGATGAAGAAGAATAAAATATGCGATTTTTTTTCTTTTTTCTCATTTTTGCCATTTTGGTGATGAATATTCCAACGACTTCCGTCTCCTGTAGCCGTTCATTTTTCGATTTTTTTGTTCAAAATAGAGGAGGAGATTATTGCGCGGTTCATCAAATTTCTCTCCCTATCTCATTATTTTCTCTTCATGAGTTTATTATTTTTACGAATTTACAGAGAGATTTTTTGTTCGGAATCTGTTTTTTTCTTTGTTTTTTCTGTAGGTTTCCTCGTTTTTTTCGATTAGATCCAGCGATCCGTTTTCGTTGGCGATTTATTCACCCAAATTTACGATTTTTTTCTTTTTTCTCAAAAGATTGGTTTTCCTCGCCATTTCTTATTGTTCGTGACCATTAAAGGAAGACGGTGCAAAGATTTCATGTGATTTTATTTTTTGTGTATGGATTTATTTCAAGAAAAACCAAAACCATTTTTTGATCTGCTTCATCCAAGACAGGCTTTTATTCTGGGATGTGTGACTTCGTTTTTAGTCATGGGAACCGTTGGATTCTTTCTTTTGGGTGCGTATCTTGTTCGTGGGTCAGCAATGGGAGCAAAAGGATTTCCAGTTGCGACTGCAGGAAATAAGGACATAAATCAACCGGTGGTAGTTAATACAGCAAAAACCGGTACAGGAGATGTAGCTGCCGTTCAACCAGCAGGGAAGGTTCCTCCTATTTCTGAAAGCGACCATATTTTTGGTGATCCAAAAGCTCCAATTACCATTATTGAATATTCCGATTTTCAATGTCCTTATTGCGTTAATTTCCATCCGACCATGGAACAGGTGATGGAACAATATAAAGGAAAGGTAAAATGGGTGTATCGTCATTATCCGCTTTCATTCCATCCGCAGTCTCAACCGGCGGCAGAAGCATCTGAATGTGCTAGCGAGCAGGGAAAATTTTGGGAATATGCAAAAGGGTTATTTGAGAATCAGAAGTCTCTTGGTGCGGAATTTTATTCCAAACTTGCAGGCGACATTGGGTTGAATGTTAGTACATTCAATACGTGTCTTGAATCAGACAAATATCTCTCTCATATTCAACAAGACCTCGAAGGCGGATCCGGGGCTGGTGTGCGAGGAACTCCTGGATCATTCTTAATTGATAAAGATGGAAATGCACAAGCAATTAAAGGAGCTCTCCCTTTTAGTTCTATTCAACCTCTTATTGATGAAGCCCTTCAATAAACGCAAGTTTGTTTAAGAAGATAAAACCTCTGACAATGTGTCGGAGGTTTTTTATCTAAAACAAAAATAACCCTCACGGGTTTTTGGACAACAATATTTTTTGTGGTGGGCGGTAGTGGATTCGAACCACTGACCTTCACAATGTCAATGTGACGCTCTAACCAACTGAGCTAACCGCCCTCTTTCTGGAACTGATACTAATAGATGTTTTTTTGAGTGTCAATGTAAAGAAGAAGACAGAGAATAAAGTTATTTGTTTTTTATGCACTTTTTAAAGAAGTTATTTGAAGAAAAAAATCAAGATGAAAAATATTTTTTCTTGGACAAAAAAATTATCCACAATCCTTCGCATAGATTTCTTCATCGTGATATAATCGAGACAATTGTTTTTATTTTTAATTTTATTTTTAATTTTAATTTTTTTCTTTACGCGTCCCTTTTATGAAAAAGCTCGCCGCTCTTCTCATTGGTCTTGTGACCTTTGTGGGCAGCAGTTCCGTTGTGCACGCCGCTGGTGCGGGAACGATCACGTTGTCCCCCACAAGTCTATCTGTGCAAACAGGAGAAACTGTTACCTTGTCTGTTCTTGTAAACCCGAATGGAGAATCCATTGACACGGTTCGTGTGGAATTGGATTACGATCCTCTCCTTTTGGAAGGAGTAAAATTCGAACTCGGGAGTCAGTTTTCTTCTTTGTCTCCCGGGTATGAAATCGATAATGGAACCGGTCTCATGAATTTTGGAGCATTCAAGTATGGAGATCGTGTGACAACAAGCGGAACTATGGCGAATGTGACATTTCGTGCACTTTCTTCCGGAACAGCTCTTATTGATGTCACAGATAACTCAAAATTGATCAATAATGGAGAAGAAAAAGTCAATGTAGCCGGTTTGGGAAGTGCTTCATTGAGTTTAAGTGGAACAGCGGTCGCTCCAACGTCTGGTGGAACGACTCCTGCCCCAACAGGTACGTTGGAAGAACAAGCATTGGTTTATTTTGGAGCATTCGCCGGTCGACTTCCATCAAGCAGTGTTGATTGGGAAGCTCTTCATTGTATCGCATATGATACTTGCAAACCCACTGTTCAGAATGTTGAACACGAACAAACAGCTTTGGTTGTGTTCGGTGAAAAGTATGGTCATCTTCCCGTTGTGAGTATGGATTGGAGTACGATCCATGCGCTTGCCTATACAAATGTTTTCTTTAATTGGGATGAAACATCTACTTCAACTGCGGTACAAGAAGAACCAGTACCTGTTGTAGAGGAGGCAACTCCTGTTGTTGAAGAATCAACCGAAACCACGACTGAAACAACAGAACCGGCTGCTTCAACATGGGACGATGGAATTAGTGCAGATGAAGCAATCGGAATTTTTGGACAGCTCACAGGACGTCTTCCTTCTACTTCACAGGATTGGACAGCTGTTGACTACATGCAACACGGTTATAAACCAGCTGTTCAGGATACTGCAAAAGAACAGCAGGCGATTGCTTTATTTGGAAGCGTATTTGGTCGAATGCCATCGACAAGTGCAGATTGGAATGTTGTGGCAGCTATCGCTTACTCAGGGGCAATCCTTTAGGAAGGAAGCTCAATTTTTATTGTGAGCTGCACCATGCATATGAAAAATCGATTTCTTTATCCTCTTTCTCTTCTTGTTCTTTTGACGTTTCCTTTGATGAGTGTTCGGGCTACGTCAAGTACAAATTTTGAGATTGAGCCGACCACAGATGGTACATCTGCAACACATACCTCAACTTCTGCCAGTTTTTCTGTTGATGGAGCGATTGGATCTATTTCCGGTCGAGGAACATCCGCCTCATTTATTATTGAATCCGGAGCGTCTTCTGGTGGGGTTTGTGGTGATGGATTTGTTGATCCTGATGAGGATTGCGACAGTGGAGACATGAATGGTGGAACATGTGATTCAGAAGGTTTTGATTCCGGAACACTTACTTGTGACGTCGACTGTACATATGACACTTCTGATTGTGAAGAAGATGAAGACGGAGGTGGTGGAGGAGGAAGTGGCGGAGGAGGTGTTGCATCCAGTACTTTAACGACTCCAACATTATCTTCTTCTTTAAATGCGGACAAATCAGATGAGGGAAAATTGATTAGTTTTGATAATACCGTTCTTCTTTACGGATCTCGTTCAAGTGGTTCTACTGTTTTAGTAAACGGAAGTTCAGAAGGAGTAACCTATCCGACATCAACGTCGTGGCAAGCAATAGTCATTCTGGTTGATGGAGATAATAGTATAAGGATCGTGGCTAAATCCAGTTCAGGTCGAGAATCGACACCAACAACTGTCGTTGTCAGTGCTCGTGATGTTGGTGATGTGAACGGAGACAGTGAAATTGACGATTACGATTTGAGTTTATTGGTTCATGGATGGAATAGCGGTGATCCTGAATCTGATTTCAACGAGGATGGTATGGTAAATGATTATGACTTTTCCATGCTTGTTTCTCGATGGTTGGTTTAAGATGATATGACGTTTTCCGTTGCTCGTCTGATATTTCTTTCCTTTGTTCTTTCGGTTTTTGTTCCGTTTCAAACGTTGGCCGCTGGTATTGCTGTTTTTACCCTTTCGCCCACATCTTCTTCTGTGATTGTTGGAGAGCGTTTGACAGTCGATATCGAGGTCCATCCCAATGGTGAATCATTGGATACTGTCCGGTCATTTCTCTCTTTTCCTCCGCAATTGTTAAAGATTGAGGAAATAACATTACATGATCTTTTTTCAAGATCATCACCGGGAAATTCCTTTGATAATGTTCAAGGGACCATGTCATATGGAGGTTTTAATCTGGATCACGTCGTAACGGAATCGGGAGTGTTTGCAACCGTGACATTTTCTGCCCTGACTGCCGGAGAAGCAAAGATACAGGTGTTAGATACGTCCCGACTCATTTTTAATGGAGAAGAAAAAGCCAACCCGTCTGGACATGGTTCAACAGTTGTCATGATTATTCCTGCGAAGGCACAAGAAAGTTCAGTGTCTATTCTTGTTGAAAGTCTCAACCATCCCAACCAGGAAACATGGAGTAAAGACAATGATATTGTTTTTACTTGGCATGGAAATGATTTTCTGCCTGTCGGATATAGTGTGACTCTTGATCACGATCCACAAACAGAACCATCCGGAGAATTTGTCATGCAGACTTCTCAGTCTTACTCGGATGTCACTGATGGAATATGGTATTTCCATGTACAAGGAATATCAGACGACGGATTTAAGACAGATACTGTCCATTATCAAGTAAAAATTGATTCACATATACCGAATGTTGTTTCTCCGACGTTAGAACGCATTCGATATATTGAGGGAGAAACGGCACTTCTTACATTTGGAACAACAGATGATGATTCTGGAATTGATCATTATGAAGTGTCTGTGAACCAATCTGCTTATGAACAAAAAAAGAGTCCAATTGTTATTTCAGATTTAAAAGTTGGTGATTACTTGGCAGAGGTAAAAGCAGTCGATCGCGCAGGAAATGAACGGTATGGAAAAATAGGATTTCGTGTGTATCCGAAAGGAACAATTTTACCACCAGAAGACAAACCAAGTGTTCGCGAACAGTCTCTTACATCTCAAGTAACAGAATCTGTTTCTTTTTTCAAAAATCATCTGCGACTGTTGATAACTGTCGTGTTGGCTGCACTTCTGATTTTTGGTATAATAGGAACAATTCTTTTTAGAAGGAGGAAAAGTCGATCTTAAGATCTACTTCATAACTTATTTATAAATTTTGAATCGCTCACTAAGCCTTCGTGCAAATATGTTTAAAAGGATATTTCACACGACTCTGGCTGTTCTGACGATATTTGGCGCCATTGGTCCGGCACCATTTATCGCTCAGGTCGCTCGGGCCGAATCCCCGAGTACTATCAGCTACCAAGGTCGTCTCAAAGATGATGACGGTTTGGCCGTAACCGACGGCGCGTACGATTTTACGTTTCGACTTTATGATGCGTTGGCTGCTGGAAACCTCGAATGGACAGAGGAACAAGATGCAGTCACGGTTACAGACGGGTATTTCAGTGTTCAACTTGGAAGCGTAGATGGCTTTCTCGATGGAGCTGACGATGAGGTTGATTTCTCCGAACCACTTTTTCTCAGTATTGAAGTGGATGCTGACGGTGAAATGACTCCACGTGTGGCTATAAACAGTGTGGCTTATGCGTACGTTTCACGAAGTGCAGAAAGTTTCGCGAGTGAAGTAGCAGCAGAGACTGCAGCAGAAGTATACGGTGGTCGTCTTTATTACAATGAAACAGACGGCAACCTCTATGTTTATGATGCTGATGCTGTTGACTGGGTGGATGTAACAGCTGCAAGTGGAAATCTGGATGATTCTTACAATAACTTTGGTGCTTCAGCTGCCCTTGTGGAAGTTGATGCGGATGAGGGTCAAACAGGTGGTCTTGAATTTGAGTCAACCATTGCAGGTAATATTATTTTTGATTTACAGAGTACAGGTGACTTTGTTGTTCAAGATGGTGGAGCAACATTTATCACTTTTTCAGACACAGGAACAGCAACATTTGGAGGTGCTGTGACGTTGAATGGACAAAATACGATTGGTGATGGTGGTGATACCGTTGCCATCAATTCCTCTGATTGGGATATTGATGCAACAGGTGTCATGACAGGAATCGGAGCCATCACTACAGATGGATTATTGACAGGAACTCTTGGTGCAACTATTTCTGGTGCCACAACTTCCATTAATGCAGATTCTAATTTTGGAACAAACATCAATACAGGAACTTCGACAGGAGCTCTCTCTCTTGGTGGTGGACTTGGAACCGTTGCCATCAATTCCTCTGATTGGGATATTGATGCAACAGGTGCCATGACAGGAATTGGAGCCATCACAGCGGATGGTGGCGGTCTTGATGTGGATGATGCATTCGTTGTTGCTGATGGAGGAATCCTTACGACTTCTCAAACAGCAAACTTTGACGGAACAGCTGATTTTGATGGACAGGTGAGTATCGGAGATGATGGAGATACTGTTTCGATTGATTCATCTGTCTGGGATATTTCCACTGCTGGTGCAGTTTCCGGTATCACGACCTTTACCTCAAGTGGTGATATGGATTTAACTGCGACAGGGGGAACAATAGGTGATCCTGATTTTGATGTTGCTGGATATTCACAGTTTAATGGTACTGCAGAATTTAACGCCGCAGCGAGTTATGATGGTGTTGTAACTTATAACGCTGTTGCAACATTTAATGCTTCCCCAAGTTTTAACGCTGCCTCAACCTTTGCCGGAAGTATTCTTGCAAATGGTGGTATTTCAACAAGTTCCAGTTCTTTAACGATCAATCCTGTTACTTATACACAAATTGGTTCAGGTTCAGCCCCAGCAGTTGCCACAGGAGAGGATGATCTCTTTGTGGTTGGTGATGCGGAAATTGATGGAGAACTAGAATTGGATGGTGCTCTTGATTCAGATGGAGATGTATCCATTGCTGACACCAACATCTCCTTTGACGGAGCCACAACCACTTTCACAACCACAGGAGCATTCACACTCACTCCAGGTGGAGCGGTGATTCTTGGTGACGGTGGAGACACCATGTCTATCAATTCCTCTGATTGGGATATTGGAACCACAGGAGACATGAGTGGTATTGGAACATTCGGATCAGATGGT
>LCAH01000002.1 GCA_000996355.1 Candidatus Uhrbacteria bacterium GW2011_GWC2_41_11 | reverse complement strand
CAAACGCAAACGAGAGAACGAGCCCTGCGAGCAGGGCGGTCATCAAACTTTTCACCTGTCTACCTCCATAACCCCAAAGGAACCGTGGGGACCGGTTGGCCTGTAGAATAAGCCGGCTTTTTTTAAGAACTTAAATTCCAGCGAAAAGACGCCATTTTTAGAAGCCTTACACACTGGAGTGGTTCGATATTCGATATACAACAAGGAGGAGATGTTGCAAACGTATACCGAACCGCTTCAAGGCATAAACCTGACACTTTTTGAAAAAGGAATCTATCACGAAACAAAAAAAGTGTCAAGAATTGTAAACGAAAAACCCACCCAATCAGCCTGACACGGGCGCGTCCGAACGAGGAGGAGACGTTCTGACCGCTGTATCAGGCCGATTGGATGGATTTATCATAGGCACCTTACCTGGAGAAAAAAACACCGTCAAGATTTTAAAAACGATCAGAATTCCTCATCAATGAGCTGATGTCTCCTGCGAATCCTTTCTGCTTGAATCAAAAGATATGCAACCCCTGCTAATCCCCCTAAAACAAACCCTGAAAATACATTCGCCGGAATATTTGGTTTGGCCGGCCAACGAGAATTTAGGGCTTTATCCACGACTTGAATTTCCACCTTTCCCCCGGAAAGATATGAGGAAGCTTGTTGAGTCAACACATAAGCAACGGCATTCACTATCTGCTCTGCCTGCGCAACATCCGGATGATACACAGAAATCGTCAAAAGACCCGAACCGCGAGAAACTGTTGCGGAAATCATCTTTGACCATGCACGCCGACGTTTATATTCTTGCGTTGGAAAAATACCTTTATCAATATCAAAACCGGAATTCAACACCTGCTCAAAAAAACTCGTGGTGTAAACAATGGTTGATAAATTTTCTGCCAGACGTTCCACAGAACGACTTGCTGTATACGCATCAACAGACCCGACATCTTGCTGTTTGAGCAAAAGACGAACCGTTGAAGAGTATCGAAGCGGCTGAAGAAACGAAACTGCCAGAGCAAGAACAAGCCCAATTCCCGCTCCTGCAAAAATAATCCGCCAACCTCGTAAAAGCGTGGATGAAGGTGAAAGATGAGACATAGACACAAATAATTATTCCCCGAGCAGAACATTAAATGATATTTCCGTTCCTGCACGATTCACAAGAAAAGAAACCGTTTCTTGTGGTTTATAACGCTGGAGAAGGTTATCTAAAGGCTGAAACCGAAGAACAGATTCACCATTGAGTTCAAGAATCACATCTCCAGATTTCAATCCGGCTTTTTCTGCAGAACCGCCAGGTGTCAACGCTTCAATAAGAGCCCCTTCGCGAAGATTATGCGAACGATCTTTTGAAAGACCTGGAGCCCATGCCAAATCAATCACAGAGGCTCCAAATTTAGAACGAATAATTTTTCCTTCTTTAAGAAAAGAAGCAATGGCTGGCTTCCACAAAGAAAGAGGAAGAACACGTTGTTTCCCGTCTTTTTCTGGCATGACGATTCCGACCAGTTCACCAGCTGCATTTGTGACCGCGGATCCGGTATACATGGAATCTATCGCGTTCGCCATCATCAGACGAAGACGAGATGTTTCTGCATCATCCACAAGTGGACCCGTATACTCAAAACCTGTCAATGACGTTGGAAGCACAAACCAAGATGCGCCAACAATAAAAAGCGTATCTCCTCCTTCCAATTCTTCAGGTTTTCCAAATGCCATGACCGGAAGGTTGGATGCATCCACTTTCAAAAAGACAACATCAGTTTTCGCATCAATAACAACATTTTTTACTGCATACACTTCCCGACCAACAACAACTTGTGCACGCCGCAAAGAAACAAGATCCAGTGAAGTTGTACTCACCATCCATCCATCAGATGTAAGAAGAACTGCACTGGCTTTTGCATCTTTTGGCTCATACACACCCATAGCATTGGATACTTCCGTGTATATCTGTGCCACAGAAGGGACAACGGTTTCACGTACAAGTTCAACAGATTCTTCAAATCGGGTAGGTAGACGAAGTGGACGTTCTTCCGAAAGACGCAAAGGAACAAATCGTTCCTGAAGCACTGTTGCATAATCCGCAAGATAACTTTGAGTAAATGCAGCCGCTGCCACCCCGGAAAGAGATCCGAGGATGATAGCTAAAAAAGAGAAACGTAATAAGGAATACCAGGAAACATGAGACATACAAAAAGAGATCAAACCCAGCGGGCGGTTCCAAAAACAGCTGCTGCAAGCAGACTTGCAAATAATACGTAACGCGTTAATACCTTCGGCGTCAACTTTTGGAGAAAATGAGCGCGGCTCACTCCAAGAAACACGTATGCCAATAATGCGACCAGAGCTGCATTTGGAAAAAAACCGCTTGGAAGAAAGGTCATACTTCCAAACCATTCTGTGAGAAGGAATGCTCCCACAAACGCATATGAAGTCATTCGCACAGTCGATATTTTACAAGCCCACAAAGAAGCAGCCAAAAGAAAAAATGCGGAAAAGAAAAAAATAAGACCGATAATCCATAAGGATGGCTGGAGAAAAAGTCGAAATGCATACAGACTGGCGGACAGAAAAAAAAGGGTACAAATACTCATGACAGACGTAAGATGTTCGATCGCATGCATTTGATACGCACCAGGAGCATGAATATAGGTAAATAAATGTTCACAGAAAAAAAAGAGAAAAAATGCAGTCATAATGCCAAGAACTCCTTTCTGAATATCTTCTTCTAAAAAAAGAATCAAAGAAAACGCGGCAATCAACATGCTAAATGGTATTCCTGTCAAAAACCAAAAATGTGCCTGGTCAGGTGCCCAACCAACCAAACGAATCAGAAGAACAAGAATCAGGAAAAGTGTTGCCAACATCACCCAAATAGAGATATGAGGAAAAGTAAGTAGCACAAAAACTCCCCCTGCAACGGTTAATCCAATCACGAATGGAATGACACGAAGTAAAACAAGCATGTAATTTATGGAAGCCAAGATTCACGCACAAAAATTTCCTCCAAACGATGACGTCCTTCTTCCACTGTATCCGGAGTATTTTTCGAAAAACCTGTACGCATCAGATGAAGGGAGGTAATGATTTCCAAATGAACATCTCGACGTTCTGCAGGAACAAGCAACGCAAGCATGTGGTTCTCTGTTTCCTCCACAAGAGTCAGACGCCATGTGTTATCTGTCGCCGCATCAAGTTCATCCAAAAAATTGGATAAAATTCCAGAGACAGAAGTTTCGTACATTTCCGTTGTTGGTGCGGTTCGTTGATTCTTTTCCTGAGGTTTTGATAAAGGAGGAAAAAAAATTCGTAGAGAAAACCACCATCCAACCAATACAAGCAAAGCAATGGTTAATCCAGCAACGATCAACGGAAACCAGGTGCGAATATGTGCGTGTTGAAGTCCCATACAAGAATAAAATCTATTTTCGTTGTGAAAGACGTGATTCAAAAAAAACCGGATGAGCCACAAATAATTCCTCTGAAATAACAGCAATCATGGCAGCAACGGGGATGGCGAGCAATGCGCCGACAAACCCTCCAAAACGAATTCCAATGAGTAAAGCTGTAATACTCACAATCGGATTCAAGCCTGTTGCTTTTTGCATAATCTTTGGAACAAGCAAATTATTTTCCACTTGTTGAATAAAAATGATCAAACCTAAAGCCATGAATCCTTGAAAAGAAGAAGTTGAAAATGCAATAAGAAGGATTGGCACAGCAGAAAACATAGGTCCGGCGTATGGGATCACTTCCAATAACCCTGCGATGAGTCCAAGTACAAGCGCATAAGGAACTCCAAGAATAAGCAATCCAATATATGTTGCCGTTCCTACAACCAACCCAAGAACAAGCTGCCCGCGAAGCCAAGCTCCGATGCGTTGCTGCATTTTCGTAAAAAGTCCAGCCAAAAATGGCTGATATTCTTCCGGAGCCAAATTTTTAAAAAATCGCCGAGCAGCACTCTCCTCGACAACCATATAAAATGCCAAAACAAGAACAATTAAAAACGTCGCAAGACCCCCAAAAAATCCTGTTATGGTTGAAAAAAGTTGGAGAAGCGAACGACCGACCCCCTCCTGCAATGCCTGCAAACTTGTTTGAATATTCTGTCCAAATCCTCGTTCTATGCTCACCGCTTGAAAATGACCGACGGATTTCAGGAATGTTTCATACATGGAAGAAAAATTTACAATAAATTGCTCGACTTCCATGACAAGAGGCGGAATAATAAGCACGAGAACAAGAGCCGCTAATCCAAGCAAAATAATATATACCATCAAAACAGCGATGCTTCTCGGCACACGATATTTTGCAAACCAGTCTGCGAACGGATCAATAAGAGCCGCGAGCAATAGTGCGACCACGAGAATAACGAGTACATCGCGCAAAAACCACAAAATACCCAAACCAATCAAAATAAAAATAACCCGAAGAATCGTCCATGTAGAAATAGTGATAACATGCGGAGGTATTTCAGAAGAACGTGGAAGCATAGGGTAAAAATAAATCGAATCTAGTATACCATTTTTTCCAAAATCAAAAACGAGTACATCCCTCTATGAACGTAGCTATTATCGGTGGCGGAGCCGCAGGACTCATGACCGCCGCAACCATTCTTGAAAAAAATTCTGAAATCAATATTTTTCTTATTGAAAAAAATAATGGATTAGGAAAAAAAGTCATGATTTCAGGCGGTGGACGATGCAATGTGACAACAGGTATTCGCGACGTCCGTACCGTTCTCACAAACTATCCGCGTGGCAGTAAATTTTTATCCTCAGCCATGCATCAATTCTCCCCGCGAGACATCTATGAATGGTTCGAATCACATGGGGTTCCGTTAAAAACAGAACGGGATGCACGTGTTTTTCCTCAATCAGATAATGGAAAAGATATTGTAGCTGTTTTTGAACAATTATTTCGTCATCCAAATATTCATGTCCTCCTGAACACATCTGTCACTCAAATAAAAAAAGACAAAAAAGGATTTCAAATCTTTTTTAAAGAAAATGAAACACCTCTTCAGGTTGAAAAAGTCGTTCTCACCACTGGCGGACAAGCATACCGACATACAGGGTCAACAGGAGATGGATATACATTTGCAGCGTCGCTTGGTCACTCCATTACAAAACTCACTCCAAGTCTGAACGCATTTTTTACAAAAGAAACATGGCCTGCGCAAATTTCAGGTCTTTCTTTTTCTAAGGCGACCATCACAGCGACTTGTTCAAAACCCATTTCATTTACAGGTCCTTTTCTTTTTACCCACAAAGGACTGAGTGGTCCTGCTATCTTTGCCTTATCTTCACTCATCACATTTGAATGGGATGATTCAAAACAACCACTGAATATTTCTATTGATCTCTTTCCTGATATTTCCGAAGACGCATTGCGTCACAAAATAGAAACAGTAATCGCTTCAAATCCAAAACGTAACTGGTTGAACACGATGGCAACCATTATTCCAAAATCCTTAGCCTTGATTGTTTGTGAAAAACTTTCTCTTTCTCCAGAAAAACATACAGGAGATGTTCCAAAAAAAGATCTCATCCGTTCTCTATCATGGATCAAATCTATTCCACTTCATGTAAAAGGACGAGATGCAGGAGATGAGTTTGTCACAGCTGGAGGTGTGGAACTCACAGAAGTGAATCCATCAACCATGGAATCAAATATCTGTCCCGGACTTTTCTTTGCAGGAGAAATTTTGAATATTGACGGATTTACCGGAGGATTTAATCTCCAAGCGTCTTGGGCGACCGGACATCTTGCAGGAGAAAATATTGGATAGAACTTTCTCATTCGGCGCATACCTGTGTCGAAATCTACGTTTTTTGTTCACTGTACCTGTGAGTACAGTTCATAAAAATCCTCGATTTCTCCTTGGTCTGCATCTAAATGTGAAAGTCCTCACAAAAACAAAAATGAATGATTGATTTTATAACACAGCAAGATCAATGATTTGATCAAAATGAATTTCCTTCACAAAATCCGGAGCATGACTTACCAAAATCAATGCTCCCTCATACGCATCAAGTGCACGAGCGATTACAGGCAAATGTCGAAAATTTATATGATTTGTCGGCTCATCAAAAATCAAAAGACTGGGAGTTTGAAGTACAAAACACGCAAAACAAAGTAACCCTTTTTGTCCTTCTGAAAGAGAACCGACTTGTGTGCGAAGTGCATCACTGTCAAGTAAAAATTGTGCAGCGGTTCGACGAATCATCTCATAATACTTGATAGGCAGATTTATCAAAATCAAGTCCGGAAAAATCCTGTCGATAATATCCGACTTTCACACCCTCTGTTATCTTCGCTCCTGGATCTGTTCCCTCTGCCAATGTACGCAACAATGTACTTTTTCCAATCCCATTTGGACCTGAAATAAGAAGATGATTCCCCTTCCGCATCTTTACATCAATGTCAACTCGTTTTGCTTCATGATTTCGAATCGTTTTCAATGAAGTGAGGTGAACAAGAACATCGGAAAATGGTTGAGATGGAATCGTAAAATCTTTGATGGTTTTATCATCCCGACGTACATCAACCATATTTTCTTCCGCATCAGACACTTGGTCGCGAAGTTTGCTGGCTAATTTACGCATCTTTCCTCCTTTGTGGGAAAAAAAGTTTATTTTGTCTTTGCGATCTTGAATATCTTTCAAAAGCTGAGCATTACGCATGCGATCTCGCTCGACTCGCGCGGCAATTTCACGAACCACATCATCATAGTTTCCGTCATACTTTTCTACTTTACCTGTAAACACATCCAAATGAAGCACGCCTTCGGTAAATGCATTCAAAAAATCTGCATCATGAGAAATCACAAGCACGGTTTTTGGATACATCATAAGAAATCCCGTGAGGTGGTCGATACCGTCACGATCCAGATTATTCGTTGGCTCATCAAGAAGAAGAATGTCAGGTTCCTGAATAAGCGCATAGGCCAAAAGAAGACGCGCTTGCTGTCCACCGGAAAATGCCCCAACGTTTTTATCAAGAGGAGCATCGAGATTCACAACCTCCAAAACATCTTTGATTCGACGATCAAGATCATATTGAATGTCCGAAAATGCATGCGAAAAATAAGTACGAACAGATTCTTCAAGATATTCGCGTGCCATAACCTGCTTGGCAGTTGCAATGGTTGTTTTTAAAGGAAGATGAATTTTTCCTTCATCTGGTTTGAGCTCACCTGTAATCAATTTAAAAATTGTGCTCTTCCCTGCACCATTCTGGCCCACGACTGTAAATTTTGCATCCTCACGCATGGAAAAATCAGCCTCATCAAGAATGGGGTTGTCTTCACCGTAGCTAAATGAGACGCGTTCGAAACGGATGATAACATTGTTGTGTTCCATAATGCGGAAACGAGTAAACCAGAAAAAAAGAAAAAATACAATACCAAACGGTTAAAAAAGATCCTCACACAAGTGAGGATCTTTTTTATGTGTTACTTTTTTTTGGCTGGTGCTTTCTTTTTCGTTTCTTTTTTTGGTGTAACCGCTTTTTTCTTTTCTGCTTTACTTTCCTTTACAACCTCTATCACTTCTTCTATTTTTGATTCTTCTTTTACCAAAGGGACTTCTTTTTTAGACGCAGCAAGAGGAACCGTAAATGTTGGAGTGACCGCTCGTAAAATTGCATCAAGTTTTGCACTGATTGCTTTTAATTGCTCAGCAATTTGTGTATCTCCACCTCCGCGATTTTGATGACTTGCACTTGTTCCAAAGCATTCACGGCAATAAACTGGTTTCTCACCTGTTGGTTTAAATGGAACATCGCACTGATTTCCACACTTTGCACAGGTGGCACTAAACATCCGTTTTTCATCAAGGGAAAAATTGTCAGAACGAGAATCTCGGAAACCTGCAAATGATCCATTACTGCTACCACCATCATCATCTTTACGAAAACATTTGGAACAAAAAACAGGTCGACCGGAAACTGGTTTAAATGGAACTTCACAGTCGTTTCCACATTCGCTACAAGTTGCCTGAAACATTGTGGATGGGCGACCACTACCACTTCTTCCCCCACTGCCGCGTCCCCAGGAATCTTGTCCTCCGAATTTTTTTCCACCTCTGAAACCGCCAGAACCACTATCTCGATGTCCGTATGCCATAAAATAATATCGTTCGCGCATTGCGCCATTTATTTAGAATTAATGGAGTCTACTCCTCTATGAAAAAAAAGACAACGAACGTACATTTTTTGTGTTTTAAAGTCTCGTCAGAAATAAGACTCTCCAGACCGAGTCTAGCAAAATAGATTCGACTAAAAAAACCATTTTAAGATTATCTATTTCCCATTTTCAAATAGCTTCTCAAGGAATGTCATGGAAGCACACGAGGTCGGAAGAAGTGCATTCACGATCTTAATCATTGTTTTTTCATTCAGTTCTGTTTTACAAGTTGTTCCAGTTGACTCATTACCAGTACAAGTCGGCATCTTCTTCAAATTCTCATCAATCTCTGGTTTACGGAGATAATCCGCGTCAAACATAAGGAAACTATGTCCAACTCCATCTAGACCTACGAGGTTGGCATTTACTCGTTGATTATGCAAAACAGAAAGAAATCGTACAGATTGATCATACGGGACAGTATCATCTGCCTTACCATGAAGAAGGAGAATACGTGGAGTTGAAGTACTCACCCATGTAATAGGCGAGGCATCCTTTGCTTGAGAGGAATTTTCCTTTGGAATTTCACCCAAATAATTCACAATAAGTGGAGCCACCTCACCCCAAGAAGAAAGAGGAATGGTGAAATCTGATGTTCCATAATAAATCACAGCCCCATCCACTTGCGAAGAAGCCTTATCCGAATGACCAATATCTGCAGAACATGTAAAACCATCAAAGGCATCCAAACTTGCTCCATGATAAACAGCGTCGTCTTCAAGAACAGCAACGCTTGATGCAAGGCCACCTCCAGCAGAAGCACCCGTCACGGCTACACGTTCCGGATCAATATGGTACTGGGCTGCATTTATTCTGGCCCAACGAATAACACACCGCGCATCTTGAACCGCGGCCGGGTAGGCATTCTTCCCAGGTCTTGATAAGCGATAGTTGGCCGAGATTGCCACATATCCTTTCTCAGCCAATTGCTTAATTGCGCGACGCTGAGCCGCACCACCACCTGTAGACTTATCACCAATAGCAAATCCACCACCGTGAAAAACCACCACAAGGGGAAGAGACACCCCATCCGGAATATCCTTTGGCATAGCTACATCAAGGAGAAGATTTTTCTCGCCCACTGTATTATAAAGAATATCAGTAAGAAGAGTGATTTCGTTGTCTTCCGGAACAGGAGGAAGATTGCAAGAAGGAGAGGGTGACAAAAAATTACCCGAAGGAACAACCTGTACCGATGTCTGAACTCCGGTTCCATTCGAATACAACTTCTTATTCATGAAGTTAAGAAGAGTTTTCACCACAATGGCTGTGATACAGATTGTCAGTATAATAGGAATGATGAGATATTTTTTTGTCATAAATGTTATTTCAAAAATAAAGAGGAATCATAGCAGAAACAGCTGCGAATAAAAGAGAAATCCAAAAAGCAGATGATTCCTTTTCTGTGGAAACACGGGCCCATTTTTTGATAAAGAAAACGGATTTGTTCCAAGAGAAAAAATGAGATAAACGAAAAAACGACAATTGTTAATGCAATACATTCAACTATATTCGTATATGGAATATTCGTTGGACTATATACAACAAATCCCCAGGTAAATAAAAAAGCAGAAGTGATTTGTATTCCGATTGTTCCGATCCATTCATGCTTGTATGAAGGATGTATTTGTTGTTGTGATTGTCCTGGTGCATAAAGAAATGCAATGAGCAAACCTTCGCGACAAAACATGAAAAACATCAATAATCCCATTTTCCAATCTGATCCATCAGCAGATCCAAAAAAAGCAGTGAGTGCAACGGTTCCTAAAAAAAATAGAACAACAAAATGTAAAAGACACAGAACAGAAAAAAATGTGATCATGCGATAGTGTTCTTTTGGCAAAAAAACAGAACGAAAAAAATGTCCAAGAAAAAAAGCGGCGATGATCTCTAAAATAACCACCAAAATGATTGTTATGCCAATCAAGGTATCCGTATTTCCTTCCAAAACACGCGCAGCACGTTCAACCAACCAAACTTCAGATCGTGTCAAAAAAAATAATCCTGTGATGAGATGAAACAAAACACTGTCTTGTTTTAAAATTTTTTTTATCTGCTCAAAAAAATACACATTTTATTCCTCACATATTTATCTCCTGTTCGCCAAATGGAAATACGACAAAATTGATGATACCCATCTGCCACTTCAAGACAAAAAATATAATTCTCTTCCAAAGAGATACACGCTTCTTTTCCATTTTTCATTTCAAGAGAAAATTCTTTTTATGGAACATCGGATCCATGTTGGAGAAAAAACACAGCGTCACTGATCACAGTATCGTCCTCCATGTGCATAGTGCCAGCTCCCTTAAATGTGATTTTAATATCTGAATCAGGAATCACAAATAATTCTCCTTGTTCTAATTCTTTTTGGATAAGAGGAGTTCCAGACATATCAAGAACAGTTTATAAAAAACAGAAGACGAAAACAAGAAAAACAAAAAATCACCAACTTTCCATTGATGAATTTTTGATGTTTTTCAGCCATTCACAACATCCCTCATTTCAACTGACAAACCTCGAATGGCCTGCCATCCGAAGCTTCAGCATCAGCTGAAGTGAAGGATGATGGAACTGGGGGGAATTGAACCCCCGTCTGGTAAGTGCGACTCAAATGTTTCTCCAAGCTCAGTTCTGCTTAGAAGACGTGTCCACTGAAAAACAGAACGAAACGTGAACACGCTACCGATCGCAACTCTTGACCGACGGAGACCGGCGACCCGGCGGTCCAGCTCGAAAGATATGACACCCGAATTTCCCTTATCGAGCATCAAGGAAATGGGCGGGTCATCGACTTAAGCGACGACCGGTGCAAAGGCTGGAACAGCAAACGCTTTCGCGAATGCAGTCTTCACCTGAGAGAAGATGTTGGCAGTTGCTTCTCGTGTATTCAGGATTTACGAGGTTGAATACTCCCTCGGCTTGCACACTTGGGCTGCAGACTCCCATCGATCCCGATCAGTCCCTGACAAATGCGAACGTCCTACTTATTTCGCACCTAACAGTGAATGATCGAAAACAAAAATATTATTTTTGAAATTTATTAAGATTTTAAACGCTGACGCAAATAACGATCCACTTCTCTTTTCTTGATGATTTCACGCTTTTCGTACACGCGTTTTCCGCGAGCAAGAGCAAATGCAAGCTTTACAAGATTCCGGTGAAGATACACCCGAACAGGCACTAATGTCAATCCGGCCGTTTGTGTTTTTCCAAGCAAACGAGCAATTTCACGACGATGCAAAAGCACCTTACGCGGACGTGAAGGATCTAATCCTGTCTCTGTCCCTGCTGGCTTATAAGGGGAGATATGTGCGCCATAGAGCCAAACTTCCCCGTCTCGCACGCGTAAAAACGAACCAGTGAGCTGAATATGCCCTGCTTTTGCGGATTTTACTTCCGGACCAACTAAAACCAACCCGCCATCGAAATTCTCAAGCAGTTCATAGTCATATGTTGCGCGTTTGTTTATGGCAAGAACGGACATATCAAACCTATCTTTATTTTAACACACCTTCCTTGTTCTCTTTACTTTCTTCCCTTTCCCCTCTACACTATTCAACGATTGTTATCCATTGACTATGCGTATTCATCGACATCGCGTCCGCAAACCGAAAATCACGATTCCGCAATACAAACTCAATGAACGCATTGAATCTGAAACTGTACGCGTGATCGATGAAAACGGCCAACCACTCGGTGTCTTAAAAACTGAGGAAGCGGTTCGCTTAGCACACGAACGCGAGCTTGATCTTGTGGAAGTTTCCCCGCTCGCTCAACCACCTGTTGCAAAATTCCTTGATTACAGCCAATTCAAATACCAAAAAGAAAAAGAAGTTCGCAAACAAAAAGCCCAATCCCGTGAAGTGGAAGTCAAAGGGATCCGACTTTCCTTGCGTATTGGCGAACACGACTTTGAAATTCGATGTCAACAAGGTAAAAAATTTCTTGAACGTGGAGACAAATTGCGTATTGAAATTGTATTGCGTGGTCGAGAAAAAGCTCATGTAGATTTGGCTCAAGAGATTATTCTCAAGTTTGTCGAGGTCCTGAAAAAAGACTTTCCTTTGCGTGTTGAACAACCATTTAGCAAACAAGGATCTCGGCTTACCATGATCGTGGCGCGATAACGCTTGACATAGATCCACGCTCCAGATACACTCGGAACGCTTTTTACCAGTCTTTTCTTATGAAATGCAAGACCCACCAGGCGCTCGCAAAACGCTTGCGCGTGACAAAAAATGGCAAAGTCCTCAAACGATACTGTGGACAAGGTCATTTTAATTCCCGCGATGCAGGCAAAATCACCCGCAAAAAGCGTCGTGATACAAGTCTTTCGGACGCTCATGCCAAAGCATTGAAAGTTCTTCTTCCTTACGCCTGATTTTTTTGATTTTTTGTTGAACTTCATCCAAAAGTTCTAAATATCTTATGCCTCGAGTGAAACGCGGTACGCACCATGTCAAACGTCGTACCAATCTTCTCAAAAAAACCAAAGGATACATGTGGGGTCGCAAGTCAAAAATGAAACTTGCACATACAGCTGTTTTGAAAGCTGGAACCCATGCATATCGCGATCGTCGAAACAAAAAGCGTTCATTTCGCCGTTTGTGGCAATTACGCATTAACGCTGCTGCACGTTTTGAAGGCATTTCCTATAGCCGTCTCATGGATCTTTTGAAAAAAGCAGGTGTGGAATTGGATCGCAAGGTTCTCTCCAATATTGCTGCTAAGCATCCGGCAGTTTTCAAAATTATTGCAACATCAGTTCAAAAATAAAATATAATGCCTCCAGTAATGGAGGTTTTATATTTGACAAAACTAAAGGAAATACATAGATTTTTATTGTCCAGCAAATTCCTTGCTTGGCAAGTACTTACAAAAAAGGAAGGAAAACCCAATGGCGAGAAGAAATTGGTCAGATGTTCTGGTAGAAAGACTTCTTGAAGTCGTCGAAGAAGATTCCAGCATGGATCATGACGACTTGGTTCAAGCAATCAGAGACAGCATCGATATTAGCGAAGTTGTCAGTGAGATATATCAGGAGGATCCCGAGCTTCGACAAGCAGTCAAGAAAAAAATCCGAGATCTGTTTCTTCGGGAGCTGGAGGTTTGCGACTCGCTCGAAGCGTTTACCGGAGATGACTACGCGATCTCCGAGTATCTACCGGAAGACTTGTCAGTGGAAAGAGTTGTCTCCGCCGCCCTCGAGCCGGACGGTGATGCTGGTTTTCGAGACAAGGTGACGACAAGAATCAAAGATCTCTTTTCCAAGGAACTCGAAAACTGCGACTCGCTCGAAGCGTTTACCGGAGATGACTACGCGATCTCCGAGTATCTACCGGAAGATTTCGTATCAAACACGCTCACCGAGCTGTTCACCAACAATCAGGAAGCAAAGAAGGAACTGCTCGAGAGGATGAGACATCTCCTCGATGGCGAAATCAGCAACATCGACTCCGACAGTCTTCCCGAATGGAAGGAATTGAGAGAGCTTCTTGACATCGATGAAGCAATCAAAAAAATTTCCAAGGAAGACGAGATAAGGGCGAAAGTTCTTGATGCTCTCAGAGAGACCGTCAGGGTATATATCGAAGAGAACCTGGATTCCTCCGATCTACCGGACGATTTCACGGACAAATTGTTCACAATCGCTCCGATTGACCAATTATTGTCCGATAGAGAATTTCGTAGGCAAATTACCGACCTTCTCGTCAATGCTCTCAGACAATTGACAGTTGATCAGCTCGAAGACGTTGATTCCGAACTCAATCAGAGACTTCTGACCTCTGGTGCCCTTTTGGCAATAACTCGCCAAATGGAAGATCTGGTACATAATCCTGAAGTTCAACATCGAATCAAGGAAACACTTCAGAATCAATTTCATTCAGATAGACATTTTGTCGAACTTCTTGTTCAAGGACTCATGAATGAATTGTCAAAGACTATGATTAACAGGCTTTTCGAAAAAATATAGATCAGGGTAGGTTTTCGAGCCTGCCTTTTTTATATTTGACATATTCTCCTATTTTTTATACTTTCGGTTCTTGATCTTGTTTTCCTGTAAAAGGAGGCTTCGTGATCAATATGACTAATCGAAATGATGAACACGATGATGTCAAACAACGCCTCCTTAATTTTTGGGAGGATGAGAATCGAGAAGAAGAACCTTCGATCGATTTTAATAAGAAAGGAGGGACCCCATGAAAACGAAGAAAAACGAGTTGGAAGGGGAACCTTCTTCCAACGATTCGATGACAACAGATGATTTGGAAGAACTACAGCTGGATGATGAAAATTTTGTTCCTTTTTCTCCACCTGGATATATGAAGGAGCTGGAGGAAAAAAAATTGCAAGAACTGGAAGAAGATGACATAGACACCTATGTCGGTCCTTTTCCAAAAGAAAAAACTCCATAGACCGCCCACTGCGGTCTTTTGTTATAGTATCTTGACATGAATGTAAACATTGTGCTACGGTTTGACTTCGGTTTTTCCTATTTGGAAAGGAAAAACCGAAAAAAGGCCTTTAAAAAGGAGAAAGAGAAATGTCCGATTTCTTGAAGATTCAGGTAGATTCCGACCTGCAGGTCGGAAAAAAGACAATGGCAAGTTTTATTCTTTCCGGTCCCTTTGCAGTAGAAGGACGGAAAATCCGTCTGGTTCAGCTCAAAGAAGAAGGAGCTGGAACAGTTGCGTTTTCTCCGGACACCTTCGTAACTGGGGTCCCTTTTGAGGGGCATGAGCGTCTTGGGACGACGTGCGAGGGGAAAGTTCCAGGGGAGGTCTTTGTCGGTGTCGTTGACGTCACCGATTCAAACGGTGAAGTCACGGACGAAGCCAAACCCATAGGTGGGGTGAAACTCACCGTCCTTCCGGAAACCATAACCACGTCCAAAAAGGACGAGACGCGTGGAGGTCGAAGGACATACTCCACGGCTGCGAGTCGGATGTCGTCAGCTCCGTTTGACGATATCCCAGAGAAGGAATCGATTGGGATTAGGCTCCGAAAAAATCTCGGACTCATTCTCGTAGTCGTTGCATTCGGAGTGTTCCTATTCGTGGCCAATACCACATACGAACATCGCAAGAGTGCGACGGACGACGAGCAGCCCGCTCCTCAGGCAACGTCGGAGAAGTCCGATAGTGCCTCTGGTGGTGCCGTTTCGGAACCCGACGAGGTGGAACAGGAAGTTCCGCCGGCTGCCGAGAAAAAAAACGAGCTGGAGCCTGAAGCTCCGGCCGCCGCTCCTGCCCAGGTTCCGGAGCCTTTGCCTGCTGCACAACAACCGTCGAGTGTTCCTCTCCCGGCTGCTGCTCCGCCGGTTGAACCTGTGGAAAATCCGACAGAATGCACCGGACACATCATCTTCAGGATGGGTGTTCGGAAGTGTATTCCGAACTGAAAAAATAGAGCCACGACAATGCTTGTCGTGGTTTTTTTATTGGAAAATATTGACATTTTTCATAAAATAAGTATGATAAACCGTCTGATTTTTTATCAGATCTCAACAGTGAGGAGGAATGCTGATGCGGAAGCTGATGGGTATTGTAGCGGCACTGCTTTTATTCCTCGCCGCATATGTGGCATTGTGGATAAAGGTTATAAATGAAGTTTCAACACGTCCCCCAAAAATTGATACACATTATTGTGTATACGAAGGAGGAGGACGTGAAGGTGCAGTTCACTGTGCTGGCGGCCACAAATTCGTGTGGTCTTCATCAGCGCAAACAGGATATGGAACGTTTGTGCCGGAACAAGCCGGTACAAACGAGTAGATCTTTCAAAAGGAGAAAAAATGAACGGATCAAACGGATCAAATCTGCCCAGTGCACCGATTGCGGAAGGTGTTCTTGTACTCGAGGACGTCCTCAAAATACTCGAGAAACTTTCAATTCAAAAAAGAACTGATACTGATATAGAAATCATTCTCATGGGAGCTGCCGTTGATTCCAAAGCAACTGTAGTAATTGAGGATGAGCCTGATGATGAGATGGATCTCAGAAAAGATCTATCCGAAGTCACGTTGAGTGATGTGCCGCTTCCTCCCCCTCTGGTCATGGAAGGTCAACCAGGACCGGATGATGATACGGAAGAGGAAAAGGAAGCACCTGATGTAGAATCAGTTGGTGAAGACTCTCTCCGAGTCATGTTCGCTGGAATCGAACTCACTACAGCCGTGGTGGTAAAACCAATTTCGGAACAGCAACCGCAGTTGAGAGTTGTGGAAGAGCCGGAAGAAAAATTTTTGCCACCCAATATATGGCTGGATTATTTCATCCCTGTTCTTCTCACTTTTTCCATCATCGGTGGTGCCATCTATGGTATTCACCTGTGGTAGACAACTGAAAAACCGGTAGAACCCACGACAGTGCTTGTCGTGGGTTTTTGTTTTTTCATTTCTACATTCTACACTTTCTACAACCCCTACACATCCAACACTCTCACACACTCCGAACTTTTTTTGTCACATTGAATCCCAAATATTTTCCAATCATGAGACGTGTCTGCGCATCAATCGCCGGCATAGCACCAAAAACGGTAAAGGTAATCGGAAGGAGAAGCCATTGAAGAAGCATCACAAACCAAGTAGACCATTTCACGGTTTTTGGACGCGGCGGAAGAATCGTCAAAGCAAGGAGGGCAGAAACAAACACCCCAAGCATAGCGCATCGCATAATCCATTGAAGGGTAAACGGCGCTGCTTGAATCAGAGCAGCACTACTTGCTCCGGCAACATATAAAGGAAGACGTCCAAGGAGAAAAATCAAAATCGGAGCTGTGGCCCAGGTGTACATTCCTTCTAAATGGTTTAGCAAATACCGAATCTTTTTTTGAAGAGGAATGAGAGGATCTCTTCGAAATGCTTCAACCATGACTGGAAAATGTTCTACTCCCCATGCCCAACGGCGTTGTTGTTTGTACAAAGCCACAAGATTCTCCATATATCCATCACCTGTCACGGTATCCATGGAAACAGGAAGAAATACAGGCACGACACGATAATTTCCGTGATAATACAAAAAAGCTTGAAGAAAAATGCGCGAATCCTCGGACACAATATCTTTTTGCCAAAATCCCACATCCAAAAGCATTTTCCAAGGCATAGAATGAGAGGAAAATGTCCACATTCTATCTGGACGCGCAAGTTCGGTCATGAGCCAAAACGTCGTGCCGAATGCAGCAATACGCACAGGTGACTTTGCGGTCCAAATATTATTTGCAAAAAGTGCAACGGGTTGGTACGAGGCGTGCAATGGGTCTGGAACCGTCAAAAAAAGATGGGTGAGGAGAGCAAAATACTGAGGATGCGCCACGGTATCCACATCAAATGAAGAAACGATCATATCTTCAGGAGCAATATTTGATTCTTCACGTTCCAACACTTCTTTTACCACTCCTGCTGCATAATGCAGGTTTGAACCCTTTCCTGGAATTTCCCCGGAAAGATCCTTTGGATGTTCTGTAATAATAATGCGTTTAAAAATGCTTTCAAATTCTTTTTGAACTTCGACTGCATTTTTTTGAAATTGTTCATGATCACGTTCTTCTCCAGCTAAAACAATGATCATTCGATCTTTTGGATAATTTGTTTTTGAAAGAAAGGCAAACGCACTTCGCACAACTTCCCTATCTTCTTTATAGGTAGGAAGAAAAATCACATGGTGGATTCGTTGCCAACCAGAACACTGTCTGACTCGCTTCATCCAATCTTCTCGAAGAGTTTTTCGATAGGTTCTCCAGGAACCTAAAAGGAAAATCATGAAATACGTCACCCGAAATAGCCAGAGCAGATCAAAAACAATCACAAAAACAATCACGACAGTCGGAGCAAAAAATGAAAGAAAAAACGCAAGAAAAAATGTTGTCCAAATCAAAAGTCCTGGAATCACCTCCCATGTTCGATATCGTCCGTATGTCTTGGAAGACAATGACATACGACTTATCGTCCATTTGACGAAATATTTTTTTGAAGGCGTTCAAGAAATCTGGCAGCTTGTTCCCTTCCTCCAAGACCAAAGGCAAGTCCTCCGGCCAAAGCAACCATCGCAACCAATCCGGTAAAAAGCACTCGAATTAAATATTCCGCAATCGCAAGCTGATCTAAGACAGCCATGAATGTAAACACAAGGATGGCCCACCGCGCTGCATGCGAAAGAAAATGCGCAGAGGCAAAATGAGCTGCTTGAACAGCTGAATGCACCACGCGCTCGACAAAATTTGCAAGGAGAATACCCGCAAGCAATATAATAATGGCAATGAGAACATTCGGAATATACAACACCACCTGTTTCAAATAATCCGTCACCTGATCCCAACCTAAAATATCTGTGGCAGCAATCAATGCCACGATCAAAACAAACCACTGAACTATCCATCCGAATAAATGACCTATATGAAGATGAAATCCCGCACGTTGCAACGTTTGAGCAAGTTCAAATTTTTTCGCTAAATCATCAATTTTCAAAAGAGCGATCATTTTTATTATGACCCGTCGCAACACCCATGCAAAAAAAATACCAAGAAAAAAAACAACCGCTGCGCCAAAAAATTGTGGGAGAAATTGAAAAATCGTTTGGGAAAACGTAAGCACAGATTCACGAATCATGTCTGTGTATGCGGGAGCACGATCGTAAGAAAAAGTAGCCATAAAATAAAAAAATCAAACGGGTATTTTTTTTAAGGTAATAAGAGGTGGACGATCATAGATAGGGACAACAAATGTCTCAATTTTTTGAGCGTGAAAAAACGGGATCCAATCTCGATCCGATAAAAGCACAGATAAAGAAAGCCGTTCGATATTTTCCACTCCGATAATCGGAATATGTCGTGCAAATGCAATCCCATTTGCCATAGTAACGGAGAGACGTGTTGAGGTAAATGAACCCGGACCAACCACGACCGCCACACCTAAAATCGTTTTCCATTCTATTTTCCATTCATGCATCAGACGGTCCACATGAAATAAAAACATTTCCGGAGGCGTTGGAACAGAGGAAAAAAAAGCAGTGTATCCTTGTTCATCAAGAAAACCTACTTCTAGTTGTTGAATATCTTGTGCAGAAAGAAAAAGGTACATGCATTCAGGAAATAGATCCGGTTACAGAATCAATCACATGCAGCCGATCAACCATCACAACTTTTTCCCCTTCCAAAATAGAAAAGAGAAAACGATCTGCAATTTGACGACGATATGTAAACTCCTCCTTAGGCATCAAAGTATAATTGATTTCTGCTCCAAGTTCACTCTCAAACACTGCAACCACCCGTTGAAGCGACTTCTGATCAATACTTCCCACAATCAAAAGATCTGTTGGAATATTCGGATCATTCATGAAACGTCCTGTGAACAAAAGAAAATCAATCGTACCCTGAGCTTCAATTTCCTGGACAAGATTTTGTTTCAATAAAATCTGCACTTTCTTAAACAAAAGACGCAGATCATGATACAGCAAAAATTGCTGATTCACCGTATAATACCTTTTGCGGTCAGCCAATCGTTTTCCTGCATGTTCATCCTTTTGTTCCTGTTGTTCAATTACAAGGCCGAGATCAACCAAATTTTGGAGTTCTCGACGAACGGAATTCAACTGTGCATCAATCTTGCGTGTTAATTCACGAACAAAAAAAGCCTTGTCCGGATTTTGTAAAAAAAGCCCCAACAAACGGGCGCGCGTTTTTGAACCAAATAGCTGTTCAAGCCGAAAACCCGAAGAAGACATAAAATAATGATACCCTGAGCCAGGTGTTTGCCTCCCAAGGTCAGTTGGGTATAATGTACACAAAAATAGGCAAAAAATGCAAATATCGTCCTGATATGAATAGGTTGGAAATCCAGTTGAAAACAAGCATCATCGAAGAATCAGCTGCATATTCACGCCAGTATCTTTTGACGTATGCTGAGCCCATCCCGGAATGCAACGGACATCTTTTTGCTATCATCACTATTTCAAAACATCATCCTGCTTCAGAATCTCTCGGTCAAATCATCAAAGAAGCATTGGAGATCTCTCTTCAATCAACAGAACCGGAAACAAATGCAGCCCATCAATTTGAACAGCTCCTCGAATCAATTAATCAGCATCTTTCTCAGATATCATCTGAATGGGAGAACATCCTTTCTCCAACAGACATTCATGCCATGGTCGGCATGGTTGTTGATCAGGAAATGTATTTATCCGGCACTGGAAATCTTTGCGCTCTTTTTCTTCATAAACTTCCGGACCAGCGCTATCAAGTTTTTAATCTTTTTCGGAGTATTCAAACAGAACATGTTGCCCCAAACTGGCAAAAACTTTTTGCCGTGGTTTTAGACGGAGATATCCATCCTGGAGATATTTTTTGCGTATCGAATGAAGCACTGGAACAAGAGATTCTCCCAGAAGATCTTCACCATATTTTAACAACACTTCCCCCACAAGGCGCTGCCCTTAAGCTACGTAGATATTTTTCCGAAGAAACAGATTTTGCTCTTTTTATTTTAAAAGCTCAAACCATAGAAGAATCTTCCGGATCTCTGAAACCTGTTGGTCCTCAACGAACATCAGCTGAATCTTCTATTCGCCAACTTGATACAAACCAAGAAAAAACAGCGCGCCTCTTAGCGGATCAAAAACCAGCTATTGGTAACCGAATCATGGACACATGGAAAAAAATGAAAAAAGGATGGGATGACAAAGGTGGAACGATAGGTATTGGACGAAAAACAATTCGTTTTCTTTTTCTCTTTATTCGACGACATATCAATCATCAAGAATCGTCTGAACATTTACCTTCAACGAAAAACATCATACAAAAAACTCACAGTTGGATTCGCCAACATATTCGTCGAGTTCCCAAAACAAGCCGTTATCTTGCCCTTGCTTCTATTTTCTTCATCATTGTTCTTATCATAAGTATTTCGGCTATTTCACAATCCCGTGTACAACAAGCTAAACAATCCGCATTTAACCAGACATTTCGTAGTTGGGAAGAAAAACGCGATCAAGCTTCCGGTGCACTCATTTATGGAGACGAAACACGGGCACGAACCCTTATAACGGAAACACTTGCCGCTCTTGAAAAAACAACCGTTCCCTCTCCAGAAGATCAGACAAACACTGATCGTCTTGCCGCAGATCTTCGTAACATGCTCGATACATTAAGACACATTACTCACATTCCCAACCCTCCTGTTGTTGGCGATCTTGCAAGTATCAGTCCGACATCAGACCCTCAAGCCATGCATTTAGATGGAGATCATCTGGTTGTTTTTGCAGATCGTGGAGATGTCTATCAACTGAGTATTTCTTCAAAAACATGGGAACGAATTCTTTCTCCCAATTCCTCAGGAAAAAAGTTTTCTTCTATCCAAATATCCAAAGAAAATGCATCCACCTATCTCCTTCGTGATCATTCTGAAATTGCAACGTTTGATACAGGAAACAACACGTCTTCAAAAATTTCTCTTCTTCTCCGCTCATCTTCTGATAAAAAAACACAATGGGTTGATCTCTCCTCTTATTCAGGACGCCTTTATATTCTTTCTTTAGGTACATCAGGAGCGGAAATTATTCGTTTTGACCAAGCAGACGGAACATTTGCTCTCCCAGGAACAAAATGGATTCGTGCACGCACCACTGATCTTTCAGATGCAACCGCCATGGCTGTAGACGGAACTGTCTTTGTTCTTAAAAAGAATGGAGGAATTGTTCGTTTTGTGAGCGGAAGTGAAACAGGATGGAAGACAGAATCCGTGGATCCGCCACTTACGAATGCGTCTGAACTTTGGACAGATACAAAAAGTCCTTATCTCTATGTTCTTGAACCATCGACAAAACGATTAGTCGTATTTAACAAAGAAGACGGAACTTTTGTTGCTCAATATCAGAGTGATGCCTTGGATGATCTTGTTGATGTTGTTGTTTCTGAAAATCAAAAAGCGATCTATTTCCTTGCAGACTCCAAAGTGTATCGAGTAGACGCTTCTCACTTAAATAAAAAGTAACTATCACATCAAACAAAAAACGCCCCGAAAGGCGCTTTTTTGTTTTTTGATGTATTCGATTATTTGATAGTTGCTTTTCCGCCAGCTTCTTCGATTTTCTTTTTTATTTCTTCTGCTTCTGCTTTAGAAACTCCCTGTTTCACCATTTTTGGAGCTCCATCAGCAACATCTTTTGCTTCTTTCAATCCAAGACCTGTCACTTCACGAACCACTTTAATCACCGCAATCTTGTTTCCGCCTGTTTCGGTCAATTCAACATCAAAGGATGTTTTTTCTTCCGCAGCCGGAGCAGCAGCGCCAGGAGCAGCAGCCATCATCATCGCTGGAGCAGCAGCGCTTACACCGAATTTTTCTTCCAAAACTTTTACAAGTTCCGCAAGATCCAACACGGACATTTTTTCGATTTGTTCGACAAGGGCCTTGAACTTTTCTGGCACCTCGACGATTTTCTGTTCATCAGACATAAGAAATATTTTAGGACTTTCTCATTTTAAATTAAACCGGTTTTTTCTCTTGAACTGCCTTAAGAACAGTCACGAGTCCACGGAGGTTGCCGACCAAAACATTTACAAAGCCAGAAATAGGAGCCTGAAGTGAACCAACCATCTTGCCAAGCAATTCTTGTTTGCCCGGAAGGGTGGCCAACATTTTAATCTTTTCTACCTCGACGATTTCTCCTTCAAGAATACCACCGACAATTTTCATATCGGTTTTCTCTTTCACAAGAGCTGCCAACAATTTTGCCGCAGACACCTCATCTGAAAAAGAAAAAGCAGAAAGAATACTTCCTTCAAAAGCGTGCGCATCAAAATTTGCGAAACCAGCTTGATCTGCGGCGCGTTTTAAAAGTGTTTTCTTTGTCACAGCCACTTCCACACCTGCTTGTTTTGCTTTGATTCTCAGCGCATCTGCGTCTTTCATGGTGTATCCATGGACAGAGACAAACGCTGCGGATTTCATGCGACGCATTTTGTCCGCAAGTATTTCCACGACCGCTTCTTTTTGCGTACGTGTTTTTGACATAATCGACCTTTGGTTAAGAGGACAGCGCAAACGCGCCTATCCCTAAAAATAAAAAATCTGCGTCGATTACCGCAGAAAATCATGCATTCTGCCCATTTCTCTCAAAAAAAAGAAATGAAACAGTATGCCTCGACGGGATTTATGATTTAAACCAACCCGTTTTCTTCGGCAATGACAGGGAGAATGTATCAGATATGAGAGGAGTTTGTCAACAACAAATAAATTAACATCAGCGGGAAGTAAATTTTTCCCGTTTATCCGTCGATAAAATGGAAGAGAGAAAAGATATTATTTCACTGTTTTTGCTTGTTTCCATAACAGTTGAAAATAGTGACGATAATTTTCCGCAATTTTTGCATTACGAAGCACAAAAATCGTTTCTGGTTCCTCCCACAATACGTGAGCAACCACATCACCAAAAATCCAAATCACCACCGGTGAGGGTGGAAATTGTTTTGGTAAAGCACGCACGCCAGTAAAGAATGCAAAATCTGCATGGTGTTGAACGTGTGCTTGTACTAAAGCAAATCGTTGTATCTCTTTTTTTTGAATGCGTTCTTGAATGAGTTCCTTTTCTTTTTCTAAAATGTGAGAAAGATTCATGACTGATCCAATTAAATATACATCTGCTCTTTCTCGAAGAACCATTTCAACAAGATCCCGTATGCCTTCTTTTCCAGAAAGAGTTAACGATTCAGAATAGGTTACTTGTTTCTTTGAATGAATTTCTCCTACTGTTAATTGTGCCAGTTGCTGTTGTTGCATGAGCTCATCAATTAATGGATGCGGATCAAGAACATGAAAATATGCAACACCTCTTTTTGTGGTTTTGTTAACTAATTTTCTTTTTATTAATTCAGCAAGTGCTGTGTACACAATATTACGGTGAAAACCTGTTTTTTGGAGAAGTGGTCCAATTTTGGTTTGTCCTAATTCAAGTAATGCAATATAAACATCGGCTTGATTTGAGGTGAATTGAAGTTGAAGGAGGTGGTCTTTTAGCATAAAAATTGTTCAGAAAAAAGAGTCATAATTGTAATGGCGTAATTTTTTAGCTATGTTTAGCAAACATTTTATTATTGCATTCCATATACCCTCATATTAGCAGATAAAAAGATGGTTGTCAAAAAATGTCACCATAAAAGTAGTGACATTTTTTATATTATGTGGTAAGAAATACTGTTGGTTCATAACAAGCAGAATATAACAGTTTATATGCTGTTCGCTGTGACCAATTAACCACCATAGAAAAGGAGCTACAATGAAGTTAGAAATTTTTGAACATTTGTCAAATGGATACACTGTTATAAGGATCCCGTGGTTTCCAAATAATACGTCGGATATACTACGGGAGATTATGTGCTCCCGAAATCGGTTTCAATTACTCTCACCAAGACAAGCGGAAAATTTTCAGCTACCTTTGGATTCAAAAGTGGCGGCTAGGGATAAAACTGCCGTTGCGATTTTACCAAACAGAAAGAATAGGGACGGTACGTACGATGTAAGAGTCGTCTCTGTCGGCAGGTCTTACATCTGGAGATTTTGTCCTGACGAAGATTGGCCGACAAAACCTCTTATTCTTGTGAGGAATAATCATTATTCCCTCCCTCCGGAGCCAGAGGGACCCCCTGCATATGATGGGAGAATAAGGGTACAGTGCAGTGTTGACTATGCTGTACCTTGGGCTGTCACATTGAAAGCGGCGGGGATAAAAATTGTGAATCCAACCTTAAATAATTTTTACCCTGAGCAAGTGGAGGAAAAACACGAAATTGTAGTCGTATTGACCCCACGCTTTGACAAGTATATGAAGCGTATTGATCAGATTATACTGAAGCAGTACGATCGCTACCGCATGCGCCCCATAGTGTTGCGAGAACTAATAACGTTGATGGGCTGTCTTTCCCAATCATCGCTGGAGCCGACTAATTTATTAGCGGTAGGATCGAGTATACGTTGTTTGGAGTGGGATCGTCGTCCCACAAAAATAATGATTCCTTATGTGTGGCAACGCAAGGGTGAGGAGCCCGCGCTGTTCATTAAGAACGCGCATGCATCGTGGGAGGGGTATCAACTTGGGTTTGTTCCACTTGGACAGAATCCTCGTGGAGATCTTGAATGGGCATTGTGTCCATGATTGAATAGATCAATATAATATATAGCTGCCGAAGGCTTCAACGATAACTATCTGCGAAGCCTTTTTTTATTTTTTGTTATATTGGATGCGGATAGTAAGTGTTACAGTTGATTACCATAGTTTTCAGCAGTTGAATTCTAAGAATCTGTTTAAAATCTTTACCAAATCAGTAACCAACCACCGGACTAATGTCCGATGGTTTTGTATTTGCCGGCGATGTCGGCAGATACGACGTTGTCTTCAAATGTACATTTCAGTTTCGCTGAAGGTTAAAAGAATAAAAAAACGACCCTTTGTGAAAAGAGTCGTCATGCGTATCTGTTTTCCCCTACTTAAAATGAACGGGGAGAATCCTCTCCGGCCATCAGTCTGATGACCGGTTCGACCAGACCCAACATCTGATGGGCTCGCGGCGGCTCCCATCGATACAGGGAATTAACCCGGGAGGTCGCCAACGGCTCCCGCCAGGGAACCATGTCCAACAACCTGAACACCCACGAAAACGCCCATCTGACAATAGACTCAACGTCGTTGTCTGTTCCGATCCGTCGCCAGATCGACACCGCACCCAGGAGTTGCCCACTCCATGGCGTAGCGAGTCCCCTCAGTGCCTGGTACTCCTCGTCGGTCAGCCCAGAAACACCGAACCTCGAAGCCCAACGGCGAGCGGATACCTGCCCGTGGGCGACCGATTCCATCAGCGCCAGGACACCTGCCAGGGAATCAACCGGCCGCGTGCTATCGCCTTGTTCCCACCGTTCAATGACTTCGAGAGGAAACACAGCATCAGGCATCATGCCCGGCTTTCCGTCGTTCCCTCCCACCACCGGAAAACTGTCCCACAGGGTCACCAACCGATCGGCCTCCCAGGCGTACGCGGGTGCATCAGGCTCCCGACCGCCTCGAGCGAATCCTCGCACAATCCGCTCTATCAACCCAAAGCGTTTGTTGACCCAGTCGGTTGAATCGGGCACCATCACCCTCCCTTCCTCCACGCGCGCCGGCGCCAGGTACAATGCCAGAAAATACCCCAGGACATGCGCCACCCGATCCACCTGGGGTGCCAGCCGCTTGAATGGCCTCTCCCAGAGCCATCCGAAGTTCCGCAACTGAGACAGTGCGATCTTTTCGATGCGCACACCAAACCGGGTCCAACGCCTCACCAGTTGCATCCCACAGATGAGTTGCAGCACCTCGAAGCGGCGATCCGGATGCTCAAACAGATTTTCCCATGATTTCGGAACAAAAAGATAAGGCCCAGCGCCGTTGCGCCAGGGTGCCACGGCGTCGTCACCTTCATCAAAGTACACGCCGCCGATGTGCAGTTGTGCATACACATCGTCCCCCATCAGAAGACTCGCCAACAACGCCCACCGCTGCTCGACGTATTCTCTCCATCCGCTCCTGGGTCCTCGCAGTTGATGCAGCCCGTCCTGCTCATCCGCCGTCAGAATATTATCGGAGTGCGCAACCGGGGTAGCCAAAGGTCGCGCCTCCCGCAGACTGGCCCCCTTCGCCCATTCCTCGAACCGGCTCTCTCCCGTGCTTAACGGTAACAGGTTCTCTGGTAACCCCAATGAAGATGTCTTTGGAATCATTCCTTCCTCCTACTTTAAGTTTTTTTATCTGATTCAATTGTTAAAAACCTACAAAATATCTCATCATAACCCAAGAAAAAAATCAATCTTTCGTTCTCTTTCCGTTAAAAAATTGAGAAACACCTACTATACTCTTACCCAATCACCGTCCCTTCGAACTTTTTTCCACTTAAAATACGATCAGTATTTTTTAGATTTGTACCATTTGCAATAATCACCTTTGCTTTTATTTGTTCTCCGAGCCTGGAAGCTACTGGATCAAATGGAGTATTCATCCCAGGATTCCAGGTATTTCCAACAAGTTCGCGAAAAGCTTTCCAACTCATAGAATCTAAAGGAACGGCATCTGAATGTTTTCGTGGATCTTTGGAATAAACACGATCAATGTTTGAAAGATTCACAACAGTTTTTGCATGAAGACGCTTAGCAAGTCTCATGGCCACATAATCTGTTGACCAGCCTGGTTTCCATCCGGCCGCAATCAAAACAGGAGCAGTCCAGTTTTGCAATGGTCGACTTGGATCTTTTACAACCACTGGATGCGCGATATCGCGAAAAACCGTCCGAAGCAAATGGGCATTCAATCGCGTTGAGTGAATTCCTAACCAATCCAAATCATCAGATGCAACGGTTCCAACTTGTTTTGCAGCTTGTTGATAATACCGACTTGTTCCACCTCCTCCAACCACAATCACGAACCGATGTCCTTCTTTGGTATATCGTTCGATCATGCGTTTAAATCCTTTTAAAAAAGAAACATCAATTCCCTCTTTTGGAACGACAATAGAACCTCCAACCGAAAGAATAAAAAATGAAGATGAAATAGATGACATAAAAAACGCGCCGGTAAGGCGCGTGATCATTGAATTAACTTTCTTCTGCGTGATGAATGAGCATGTTGGTAAAAAGACCAACGACCCATAAAAAGATCGCAGTCATGAATGCGGGAACAAACCCATCAATCGTCACTCCTTTTACAACAGTGCTCATAAGCCAGAGCATGAGCGCATTCACGACGAAAATAAACAAACCAAGAGTCACGATCGTGGCAGGTAATGTCAAAATAAGCAGAAATGGACGAATGATCGCATTAACCAACCCGAGCACCAATGCCGCAATCAATGCAGCATAAAATGTATCTACATGAAATCCTGGAATAAGATACGCTGCTGCTAAAAGTGCGAGGGTATTTATAAGCCATCGAAAAATAAGTTTCATAGAGTTATGTATTTTCTGATTCTTCTTCGTGAAACTTTTGTTTAATTTCGCGAACACGAGTTTCGACCTCTGCAAGTTTTGTCTTGCATGATTGAGCTAATTCTAATCCACGCTCAAATTTTTTGAGTCCTTCATCTAAATCCACTTCTCCTTTTTCAAACCATTCAGTAATGGATTCTAATTCTTCAAATGCTTTTGCAAATGAAATAGTTTTTGCTTTCGTTGCCATAGTTACAAAAGTTTTTGACGCCCCTTGCCATTTATACGCAAAATTTCCGCATCAAATCCTCCACCTGCCAATTGTACTCCAATTTCCTGACCTGTCTCAAGCACGGCTGTATTTTTTATGACCTGTCCATGCGTTGTCACAATAGCATATCCGCGTTCAAGAATATGTTTTGGATCCAGATTACGCAGCATGCGCTCTTGCGCTTCCAAACGCTCTCGAAGTCTTGGTAACCAATTATTCATTCGTTCGGTAACCCACTGGCTAAGGGTTTGCACACGTTCCTGATGCCAATCCAACACAAACAACATAGCACGAGTCAAACGATCCATGGTTCGCTGACCATGAGCAACTCGTTCCAAAAGACGTTCCTCTATGTGCCGTGCCATGGTTGCCATCTCAAAAAGCACTTCTCGACGATTGGGAACCACACGCTCGGCCGCATTGGAAGGAGTAGATGCTCGAACATCAGCAGCAAAATCACACAGTGATTCATCACGCTCGTGCCCGACTCCACACACCATAGGAATTTTTGATTGAAAAACCGCTCGCGCCACACGTTCATCATTAAATGCGTGCAAATCTTCAAGCCCTCCTCCTCCACGAATCAAAACAAGAACATCAGGTTGATCTTCTTCAGACACAGAATGAAAATATTTGATTGCGTGCAAAATATCATCAACGGCTTCCTTGCCCTGAACATGGATGTGCAAAAAATCAATCTCGGTTCCTGACCAACGGTTTTGAAGAATACGCAAAAAATCTCCGTAGGCAGCCGCATCGCGTGAGGTGATCAGTCCAATGCGATTCGGAAATCGAGGAAGCGGACGTTTACGCGACGGATCAAACAATCCTTCGGCTTCTAACTTTTTTTTCATGAGCTCATATGCTCTTCGCAGTGCCCCTTCTCCAACAGGTTGAACCGCGGAAACATTGAATTTAAATGTTCCGTATCGCTCATAAATTTTTGCAGACCCACGAACACGCACTTGCCAACCATCTTCCAGACGTGTTGGCAACTGCCAAATCGTCATAAAACATTTCAAAATCGCTTCAGAATCGCTATCTTTTAAATCAAAACTCACCCATTTTTCTTGAGCGACACGAAAATCTGAAACCTCCCCTTCAATCACAATCTCTTCTGAAGAAATATGCAAACGCAAGGTTTCGTTTACCAAAGCCAAATATTCTGCAACATGTAAAACAGCCATACGTCTATACCGCGTTTTTCTCTACCCATTTTTTGAGTGTCCATGTTGCACGAACATCGTCTTCGTTATAAGTCAAAATACGATCAAGATATGTTTGATCTTGCATTTTCAACCACACTTCAAACCACAATACCGCATTCACTCCTGAAGGTTCTTCTCCATGCCATTTATACCCAGCATAGGCAGCCAAATCTTTGAGTGAATAAAAAGATAAGGGAAAAATAACAGAAGGACGAATCATGGAAAGAAGATCGATGAAATTATGTTCAAATGATTCGCGAAGTAATTCCGAGATCCCATATTTTGCCCCAAGTCGCTGCACAACATCTGCTTCATACCAACCATAATGATACACAGGAACATCTAAAAATCCTTGCATAAAATCACAAAACTCATGCCACATCTTTCCTTCATCCTCAGGTTTTGAAGCAAGAAATGAATGATATTTTGCTCGACCTCGTTTTACTTCTAGGACACCAAACAAAAAGTCTAAATCACGAAGGGGATCGCTTTCAATATCAAAATACAATTCTGTTTTTGCCTCAGGAAATATAGGAGACTCAAGAATAATGTGTTGTTTTTGTGTGAGAGCAACGGCTTGTTTGTGCAACATTTCTAATCGACTATGTGTAATATTTGGACGACGACGTTCAATATCTTTCATGGAAAGAGCAGCAAATGCATCCACATTCGTAATATCTGCACGAGATAATGCATGAACTTCTTCGGTCCAAATACGATTCAAAATAGAAAGATCATTACAGGATTCAGAATCTTTTCGACAGGTAGAAAACCACGGGGACTGTTTA
The DNA here is from genome assembly GCA_000996355.1 of Candidatus Uhrbacteria bacterium GW2011_GWC2_41_11. Taxonomy (GTDB): domain Bacteria; phylum Patescibacteriota; class Patescibacteriia; order UBA9934; family GWF2-40-263; genus UBA10014. Next base: position 96,172 of record LCAH01000002.1, on the reverse strand, counting down.
CATCCAGATGTTAAAAAGTGGGCTGGTTTTTCTCCAGCAACAATACGCTCGATTTCCTGCAAAGTGAGTTTATATTCTTTTTCAAATTCCTCAATCAAATAGGACATGGTCTTTTTTTCAGGAGTCACTACATACCCTTGAACTGGTTTGTGACCCTGGATACGTTCCAGTAATTCTGCGTAAAAACATCCTTGAAATTTGTAATCATCACGCACTTCGCGGGTTCGTTTCATGTCCGCAGCCACATAATAATACGAACCAAAGGTCGAATGTCCTTCCACACGTGCAAGAAAATCTGGTGTTCCAACCCAATGACCATCAACAAGGGTCGCGCGATAAATCGTTTCGCGTCCTTCGCGCATAAATGTAACGGTTTGACGAAACGCTTCTTCTGGATCTTCAGCCATCACTTCAACAACATCCGGACGATCGCGAATAATTTCGTATTCTTTTTCAAAAATCAATCCATCATCCATTAAACGAAGGAGTAACGCATCTCGCACAGGCTCTGATTGTGTGGCGTCGTAATACACCCAGGATGGACACTTTAAATATTGAAAAAAGGTTTTTTCTGTAATTTTTCGAGGCATAAAAAACATGTATCAGAATCATGATACATCATACCTTTCTTAGAAGTTTATTTCCATTATTCTCTGTTCAAGTCACCTTCACCTGACAACGTATAATCCATGGATCGATACATATTTCTTGCATTCCATAAAATCCATCCAGAAGCACCTGCGTCACGTGCAGCTTGAATCTGTGCTGTTAAACGATCTGATCCGTAGACAGCCCCAATATCAAACGCCTGAATCCATGGACGAAAATGGACACGTGTTTCCTCTTCTTTCATCCCTGTTTCTGTAAACAATTGCTCTGCCCCTTTATCCAAAGAAGATTTTACAATGTCATATGGATACAACGCAGGGTTTGCATATCCACGAAATCCAGCCGGATAGTGAGATGGATACACCATAGGCGAAACAAAATCCGCATGTGGATACGCATCCAAAAGACGCTGACCAATATTGTAATCATTTGTGGACCAAAACGTCATTCCAAATAAATCAAACGAAACAGGGATTTTTGCTTCTTGCATCGTGTTTCCCAGATGCGCAAACAAATCAGCCATCACCTCCACTTTAGAACGAATTCCGTCATATACAGGATACACAATACTTAATACAGATCCGTCAGAAGGAAACCGAACATAATCAAACTGAACTTCATCAAATCCTCGAGCATATGCTTCCTTTGCTAAAGCAATGGCATACTCTGAAACCTGAGGTACAGCTGGATCAAGCCAAAGCGAACCAATACGATCTTGCCAAAGCGAACCATTAAAATATTTCAACGTATATTCTGGATGTTTCCGCGCGTACGTATTGTCACGCATAATGGGAATGCGCGCGATTCGATAGATATTTTTTTCAGCCAGAGATGTAAGAACCTGCTCAATATTTTCTACAGAAGGATGTGATTGGGTATACAAAGTTAACGTCGAATCCAATGGAACAAATGCGAGCTCACCATTATCCATTTTAAGATCAATTACGATGGTGTTTAATCCATGATTTGTTAAAAAATCAATCCGATCAGAAAGAGTACTGGTACCAGGTGTTGCTGCATTCCAATACAATCCGCGAACCTCATCAGGAAGAGGAATATGAATAATCTCATCTTTTATTTTTTTGTCTGAAACATCTTCAGGAATAGACACCGTTGATATTGAAGGGTCTAATGATTTGGTTTGGGCAGATGTTTCTTGCGCAATAACAGGAATTATTTTTGGCTCATGCGATTCAAACATGAACCAAAAAAACACACCAATCACAGAATAAAAACAAAACACAGGGACCACAATGATCAACCTGTGTTTCAAAAATTCCATAAAAATAGAATTTTACTGTGCCTTTGCCTCAATGGTCACTGACTCCATCTTGTCACCAACTTGTATCTGAGACACAACATCCATTCCTAAAATCACACGACCAAAAATCGTATAATTTTTTGGAAGAGGATAATCTGCTAACATAATGAAAAATTGAGAACCATTTGTATCTGGACCACGGTTGGCCATGGCCACCATGCCTTTTTGATAGGTATAATCATCTCTCAATTCATCTGCAAATGTATATCCAGGACCGCCTGTTCCATTTCCGTTTGGATCCCCACCCTGAATGACAAATCCTTCTTCCCTGCGATGAAAGGAAAGTCCATTATAAAATCCCTGATCAGTCAATGAAACAAAATTAGAAACAGCCAGAGGAGCGGTGTCTGGAAACAACTCAAATACAATATCTCCTTTAGCAGTTTTGATATGAATTTGTTTGTTCTGAATCTGTTCTGCTGACAGTACTCCAGAAAAAGAAGAAACAACTGGGGTTAAGACATTTTTATCCGTATTCATAGAAGTTGAGGTATTGGTTGATGTGCTTGTATTTGAAGGCGGTTTATTTTCTGTTTGTGAAACCTGGAGAGAAGAACATCCCGTCCCTGTTAACACAAGCAAGGTCAAAAAAAGAGAAACGTACTGCATTTTCATAAATCAATCTCTCAAGTCAGATATTTAGATACAAAAATAGGGGGTTCCACCCCAACATCCCCGACCATCTTTTCTTTACTCATCTAAAGAAAAGATGGTGGAAAAGAAAGGATGTCCCGAAGGCACCCGGGCTCGTAACTCGCTGGGATGCCTGCGTCTCTTTGGTCAGGAGACTTGGTATCCTGCGCTCGGATAGAGCTCGCCCGGGCTTCGGGAGATCGAATGGGAGTTGAAAGTTGGAATTATTTATAAAAACAACATGGCTTGCATTAAAAACATAGAAAGAGCAACGACAAGACCTGATAAGACAGCGATCATGGCCATGGAATTCATGGGAACAAAATCACACACAGGACAATGGTGTGGAACATGATCAACATGAACCAAAACATCTTCTTTTTTTTCTAGAGAACTTTTTCGTCGAACAGAAGATCCTATTTTTTTTGCAGACGCGATCGCACGAGTTTTTGTTGGCATATTCCTCCTTTTCTCAAAGAACTTAAAAGCAATACTAGTGTATCAAATCATCTAATTATAGCGCAAATAAATAATTTATTATGGTTGACAAAAAGAAAATCCGTGAGTCGGTTTTTCTTTCCTTCACACCCTGTTTCGTGTTATTCTACAAATACTTTTACACGATTCTCACAAAACAATGATTGTCCTTTTATGACATCCGCAAATCGAAAAAAGAAAAAAATATCTGAGACTCAAACAAAAAAATCTGAACATCGAAGCATAGGAGAAATTTTCGCCACAAGTCTGAAGCATCCAAAACACTGGTCTGAACGCACCGCAGATTTTTTAACAGATTCTTTTGGGACGATTGGATTTCTTTTATTGAATGCTCTCTTTTTTTTCACATGGCTTGCGTGTAACATGGAATGGATTCCTAGTATTCCGACTCTTGATCCGTATCCATTTGGTTTACTTACCATGATCGTCTCTTTGGAAGCAATTTTTCTCTCTATTATTGTTCTCATCAGTCAAAATCGAGCAGCAAAAATTGCAGACTTACGTGAAGAAATAGATTTTCAAGTCAATGTACAAGCAGAACGCGAAATCACAGCCATCTTGCGTATTCTCGATAAGATTCAACACTCCATGAATGTGAAACACCAAGATGATGCGATGATCAAACAAATGGAAGCAGATCTTGATATTGACGCCATTCGCGAACGCATCATGAACAAAAAATAAAAAATCTCCTATGTCTTACGAAGCAAAATCATTTGATCACCTCCTTGGTCTCGAAGGATTTAGCGATACACTCCTCAAAAATCATTTCACGCTTTATCAAGGGTATGTAAAAAATACGAATACACTTTTGGAAGAGAAAAATATCTTAGAAAAAGAAGAAAAAACAAACATACCTTCGTATGCAGAACTCACACGAAGATTTGGTTGGGAGTTCAATGGCATGCGCTTGCATGAACACTATTTTGAAAACATAAAAAAAGATGGAAACATTCTTGATGAATCTCATAGACTGTTTAGACAAATAGAAAAAGCATTTGGATCATTCAAAACATGGGAAACAAATTTTAAATCTGTTGGCGCCATGCGCGGCATTGGCTGGGTGATTCTTTATCAAGATCGTGAAACAGGCTGGTTATTCAATACCTGGATCAATGAACATGATGTTGGTCATCTTGCAGGCTGCATACCTCTTCTTGTTATGGATGTTTTTGAACATGCATTCATGATTGATTACGGGCTCAAACGTGCAGATTATATCGAAACCTTTTTCAAAACCATTGATTGGAACGTGGTTCAAAATCGATTTCAAAAATAAAAAAAATCCGACAAAGTGTTCCCTGCCGGATCTTGATTTAAACAAGCTTGTCCAAGATAAACTCATTTTTTCTGTTTGTAATCCACTGTCCTTTGAGGTCAATGGAACGTAATATATGAATAATTGGAAAGCCATGTGCCTTCCCTCTCCCATATGTCATGGGTAAAGTGTTTTGTGGGAGATACAAACAAAGAGATGTTTGACTCCCTATCTCCCATGGATTTGCAATAAACCAAACACCACGAAAGCCGGCCCTGTATGCATTCGCTGCAATAGCGGCACATTGTTCCGGAGAAACCACTATTCCTTCGGACGGTTCCACCCACATCCAGTCTGGTGGGACTTCATCTTTCATGACCAAGGATGCAAGAATTCGTCGAGATCTGTATAACAGTGCACGAGAAAAAGAATTGTCATGTGTACGACCACTACTAAGATCTATAATGGCGCGGAGCAGGAGGACAACCCAATAAACAGTCTCTTGACGCATTTGTTCTTGCCGAAAGCTGCCCCATCTGATGTTTGGCCAAATCTTATGTACGGAAGCCGGATTTCCTCCAATCCCGAATCCTTCCAAAACATATGGGGCTTGAAGATTGAGAAATATTTCATCAAGAACATCACCTTTCTTGAATGACGGAATCAAGAGATGGACTTGTTCCAAGGTTCTCAAAAGATCTCGTCTTGATTTGGCGGCAGGTGTTTCCCGAACAGCCCGTTCCGTCGCCTGTACCGCTCGTTCTACCAAAAAAATGTTGACTTCATCTTCATCCATCTTTTTTTGATTTTCCATCTTCATTTCTCCTTCATTCTTCCCATGGAAATCCTTCTCGACCAAAATGACCATATACAGCCGTTGCACGATAGCACGGCTTTTTTAAATCCAGACGTTCTACGATGGCATCTGGTCGAAAATCATACTCTTTTTTGACAAAATTGACAAGAGAAGACGCATTCTCCCTTTTCAATCCGCTTGCTTTTACATCAATCATCACTGGTTCTGCACGGCCAAGCGTGTATGCAAGAGAGATCAAAATAGCATCTGCCCATCCTTCTTTAACAAGTTGTTTTGCTACAAACCGTGCCATATAGGATCCGGCACGTTCGACTTTTCCAGGATCTTTTCCGGATAATCCAACATCTCCATGTGGAATCAAACCGCCATAAAAATCCACGGATGACTTTTGCCCACTCATCCCTGTATCTGCTTGAAATCCACCAGTAACAAATGATCCAATTGGATTGATAAAAATTTGTACTTCTTCATCTTTTCCAATAATAGGAGAAACTACGCGTTCCAAAAGACGCGCTTGTACATCACGAGGAAGCACGTCTTTTGCGTGTTGAGCAAGAAGAGTTACAGCAATGACTTTTTTTTGTTCCATCACTATTTGAACTTTTCCATCCGGTCCCAACCAATGAAACGTCGGGTCTGTTTTACGTAAATCGTCCATTCGACGTGCAAGAGCATGTGCATACACAAGAGGCAGGGGAAGAAACTCACGTGTTTCTCTTGTTGCATATCCATGCACAACAACCGTATCAGCAGCTCCGACGACAGAAGACATTTCTTCAGATAGAGGTTCGACATTTACAAAAACTTCTGCGTCATCTGTATAGCCAATATCGCGATACACCATTTTCGCAAGTCCTGCTAAATCAAAGTCGGCGCGAGAATTTACTTCCCCGCCAATCATAATCATTCCGTGTGAACCAAGAACCTTAAGATCAACTCGGCTTTCTGGATCACGACGCAAATATTCATCAACAATAGCATCAACAATCTGGTCGCATATTTTGTCTGATTGTCCGCTCATCACAGACTCGACTGCTTTTGACATGAGAAAAAATAAAAAACGGGAATCGAATGCAAAAGATATCAAAAAAAAGAAGAAGTGGCAACTGGAACATTTTTATCCACACCCTTAAAATTTTGCTACACAAACAGACTTGTGTTCGTATTCTGTTCGGTTTATAATACGAACATAAAACGAACACTCTATGCCTCCACTCACAAAAAAACAAATGGAAGTCTTTACTTTCCTTCGCCAATACATCCAAGAACATGGATATGCCCCAAGTTATCGAGAAACAGCTGAACATCTAGGTCTTTCCTCTCCCGCAACTATTCACCAACACATGCGCACTCTTGTTGAAAAAGGCGTCATAAAAATGGGCGAGGATGGAGAAGCACGTTCTGTAGAAATTTTTAAACCTGAACAATTACCCATTCTTTCTCTCCTTCTTCCGTTTTCTGGTCTTATCACTGCTGGAGAACCCATTGAAGCCGTGGAACAACCAGAAACCATTGCTGTGCCAGCCAATCTTGTTTTAGATGGTTCCAATGCCTATGTTCTCAAAGTCAAAGGACATTCCATGATCGAAGATGGAATTCTAAACGGTGATTATGTCGTGGTCGAAAACAATCTTTCTCCAAAGAATGGTGATGTTGTCGTTGCACTTCTTGATAACACGTACGCCACTCTTAAACGATTTTATCGAGAAAAAACCCGTATTCGTCTTCAACCAGCCAACAGTACTATGCAACCAATTTATGTAAAAGATTGCATGATTCAGGGAGTTGTAAGAGCTGTCATTCGCCAATTTAAACCTGTATAAAATTTTTCCTTAGTCTTAAACTATTCTATTTTCTAACTCCTCACCTCAAATTCTACTCCCTATGTCTACCCTTGCTCTTCGTCATCACTTTTTCACATTTGCATTTCTTCCTGTTCGACGAGAACGCCATTGGGAACAAACAAAACGTTTTTTACGTATTCAACTTAGTCCGCGACAGTACCGACGCTCCCTTCGTCAGATAATGGCACGAATTTTTTCTCGCTAAACTTTTCTTTTTCATCGAATACCCCTTCAAGGACATGAGAAGACGGAGCTGGATTTTCATCTTTTGATTCCAAAGTTACAATCACTGTTTCATAGGTTTCATATTCTTTCTCTTCTTCTCCGTTCCATTCATGCATCCAAATTTCATCCTCATTCATAGTGAGTTCACCAAGAGAGAAAAAATCAAATGGCGCTTTTTGAACAAGCCACGCCTCATACGTATTTTTTTCTCCATCAATAACTGGCAACATTGCACTTAAACGATACGACATGCGATGATCTTTCCATTGACGTTCCATTGTTCCGCTTGAAGATCCGCCACTTACATCAAACAAATGGATTTCTGTACGTACGGAGTCATTTTTATTTTCCGGAGAAATAAAAACACGAGATTTTTCAACCAAAGACTGAGATTCCACTATATTATCTCTCTTTGCAAAACGTAAAACGTAAATTCCGTACGCAAAAAGACCCAAACCAAGAATAACCAAAAAAAATGTCCAAACCCAAGAAAAAGAATGATGACGTCTTATCCGATATGAACGGTTCATAACACGTTTCATACATCATGCCCGCTTGATAGCATCTGCAACAATTCTTGCAACATCGGTTTCCAATGCGGATGGAAGAATTCGTTCTCTTGTGGGATGTTCAACCATTCCAGCAAGCGCATGAGCTGCTGCAAGACGCATCGTATTTGTAAATTTAGGTAGTCGACCTTCTAAAACTCCCAAAAACATCCCTGGAAATACCAGCACGTTATTTACTTGATTTGGAAAATCTGAACGACCTGTTGCAATCACTGCGGCTCCAGCTTCTTTTGCTATGTCCGGCATAATTTCTGGAGAAGGATTTGCCATGGCAAAAATGATTGGATCTTTTGCCATACTTCGAACCATATCAGATGTCACGAGATTAGCTTTACTTACCCCAATAAAAACATCTGCACCTTGGATGGCATCTGTGAGTGTTCCTTGTTTATTCTCCGGATTGATACGCTGAGCAAATTCATCTTTATACGCATTCATTCCATTACGACCCATTGCCAGGATTCCTTGCGAATCTATCATGGTCATGAAACGAGCTCCTGCATCCCAAAGAAGTCGACCGGATGCGAGACCAGCTGCTCCAGATCCAGAAATCACTATTTTTACTTCTTTCAAAGATTTTTCCACAACACGCAATGCATTTAAAAGTCCAGCCAAAATAACAACGGCTGTCCCATGCTGATCATCATGCATCACTGGCACATCTAATTCCCGTATAAGACGTTCTTCAATTTCGAAACAACGCGGAGCTGCAATATCTTCCAATTGAATCGCTCCAAACCCAGGAGCAATTCGTTTTACCGTTTCCACGATTTCATCTGAATTCTGAGTCGCAAGACAAAGAGGAAATGCATCAATGTTCGCAAATCGTTTAAAAAGAATGGCTTTCCCTTCCATCACAGGCAATCCAGCTTCTGGACCAATATTTCCAAGACCAAGTACAGCAGACCCATCCGTCACAATAGCTACCGTTCGCCCCTTCATAGTCAATTCATAAGCGAGTGACTTATCTTTCGCAATTGCTTCGCTTGGAGCAGCAACGCCTGGGGTGTATGCCAAAGACAAATCATCTCTTGTTTCCAAAGGAACAAGAGATTGAATGGCTAATTTTCCCTGAAATTTTCGATGAAGATCTATCGAGGATTCAAAATAATTCATATTAAAGTTCATTTACATCGCGTAAAAATCCTTTTCGAGGACTTAAAGAAGCCGGACGTTCCCCTTCATCATCCAATATAATAATCCGATCTTCATCAGATTCCCAATTTCGATGCGGTCGTTCAGAAGAAGACGAATGAGACCAAGAGGAAGATGGTCGCTTAGAAATTTCTTCACAACAAACAGAATTAGGCAGTTCTCGAAGAAATATCGATGGCTCTCCTACTGTTTCATCAAACCCAGCAGATGTGGCATAGGTTAAAAATAGATATTTGCGTGCTCGCGTCGCTGCCACATAAAACAAACGACGCTCCTCTTCAAGACCCCCTTCTTCTTCAAAAGATCTTGGGTGAGGAAAATGACGATCTGACAATCCCATCACGAATACCGCATCCCATTCTAACCCCTTGGCTTGATGAATAGTGGAAAGAACCATCCGCTTCACTGCTCCAGATTGAGAAGAAGATTGAAGAGCAAACTGTTCAGTCAGAGATACTTCATCCAAAAATGAATGAAGATCTACTGCTGTTTCTGCGAACAAGGCAAATTGTTCCAAATCCTCCACACGCTCCATAAAATCAGGATACTCCATTTCCAGATAATTTCGATATCCACCGGAGACAACCGCGCGTATCATATCCGCAGGTCGATCTCCAGCTGCTGCCAATGGACGGAGAATCGAAAGACACTGTTCCCAACCCTGAGTGGATCGACCGAGAGACGGTAACGATTGTGACAAAAGATGTTCAAATTGTTCATGTGCACGAATTTGTTCCAAAATACGACTCGATCCAGCCAGTCCAATTCCCGGCTGCAATCCAAGAACACGTCTCCATGCCATTTCATCTTTTACATTCGCAACCACGCGCAGATACGCAAGCACATCTTTCATGTGTGCCCGTTCAAAAAACTTCATACCTCCGCGATATTCATACGGAATTCCCTGACGCATAAGTTCAAATTCGACTGCACGGGAAAGGAAAGATGCTCTGAATAAAATAGCTATTTCCGAAAGAGAGACTTGTTTATGCTGAAGATTATTGATGTGTTGGGCAAGTTCTCGTGCCTCTTGTTGAGAATCACTCGCAGGAATAATACATGGTTTTCCCGCTGAAGCCTGTACTGCACGAAGATCTTTTTGAAACTGAGCCGTATTTCGACGAATAACTGCATTCGCCAACGAAAGAATTTCAGGAGTGGAACGATAATTTGTCACTAAACGAAAAACTTTTGCTTGAGGAAGTGTGTCTGGAAATTGAAGAATATTTCGGATATCCGCAGCACGAAAAGAATAAATACTTTGTGCATCATCCCCTACCACAAGAAGATTTTCATGAACGGACGCGAGTGATCGAACAATATCAGCCTGCACGGTGTTTGTATCTTGATATTCGTCTACTAAAATATAATGAAATCGTGAAGAAAGTTGTTCACGAACATCTGGTCTTTGCCAAAGCAATTCGCGCAAAAAAAGAAGAAGATCATCAAAATCAACCGCATCTGCCTGAGCCTTGCGTGCTTGATACAATTCAGCAACACGTTCCAAAAGAGGAAGAGATCCTTCAAGGGAAGGAAATCGATTTTCTACAACCTCGCGCAATGATTTTGATGCATTTCGATGATAACTGATCATGCCTTGAACAATCGCAGGGGAAGGAAATTTTCGTCCGGCTGTGTCAGCTCCAACTTCTTTGATGCACATTTTTACCAAATTTTTACTGTCGTCGTCATCCAAAATGGTAAAACGTGATGTGCGCCCAATAAGGGGTGCATACAAACGCAACAAACGATTTGCAATCGAGTGAAACGTTCCTCCCCATAATCCGACTGATGTCAATCCGCTGTTTTCTGTTTTTTCAAAAAGAAGCCGTTCAACACGCGTAACCATTTCTTTTGCGGCTTTATTTGTAAACGTCAACAACAAAATATTTGCCGGAGACACACCTTGTTCCAATAAATAAGCGACTCGATACGTGATTGTTCTTGTTTTTCCAGAACCAGCTCCTGCCAAAACCAAACAATAGCCGTTTCCGTTAAAAACGACCTCCTGTTGTTCTTGATTGAGTTCTTCCTGATAATTGATACGCATTTGTGTTTGTATTAAAAAATGGAAAATCTCTTATGGTAAATATCTTGCTTTATTTTGATTTTGTTCTTGATTTGTTCGCGCATAATGGACAACACCAGATGCATCTGTTAAAAAATACCACGCGTCATTCGCTTTCGGATATACAACCGCTTCTAAAGCTGCTGCCCCAGGATTACTAATAGGACCAAGAGGAAGCCCTGAATACTGATAGGTATTCCACAAAGAATCAATATCTCGATCCGCAAAGGAAATCGAAGGATCTTTTTTTCCTGTCACATAATTCACCGTGGAATCTGCTTGCAAAGGCATCCCTACCCCTAGTCTTCGCAAAAAAAGATCCGCAACTAAGGCTCGATCAGGTTCTGTGTGCACCTCTCGTTCAACGATAGAGGCAAGTGTCACAACATCATGAAGAGAACGCCCGGAAGATACAATCACTTTTTGCCATTCCTCAGGAAATTTACGATCAAAATTCTCAAGCATTTTTCGAACGAGTTCTTCAGTTGTGGATGTTTGAAGAAATCGATACGTATCTGGAAAAAGATATCCTTCCAAACTCACAAACAAGGGTTTTGAAGAAAGAAACGAAAACTCTTTAGAAAAATCTTTTGGCATTCTTCCTTCAGGATTTGCACGTGTATCAATTGCCGGATCCCCAACAACAGCAAACCACTCATCAGACGTTGTTAATCCTTTCGAAATCAATAGGTTTCCAATTTGTGCAATGGTATAACCTTCCGGGATCGTGATCACGACCTCTGCAGTTTCAGGATGAGTAAGAAGGGAAACTAATTGTTTATAACTCATTCCTTTTGTGAGAAAAAATATTCCTGGCTGAAAACGATTTTCCACTCCTGTCATCCAGACATAGATGTTAAAAAAAAGACGACTGGAAATAAGATGTTCTGTTCTTAATCGATAGGCGATCTGTCTTGCTCCTTCGCCAGTCTCAATAAAAAAAGAAACAGATTCGACTCCGACACGAGAACGTTGCCAAAAAGCTTGCCAAGAGAAAAAAACTCCAAGAAGACATCCAGTGACAAAAAAAGAAAGACAAAAAATAACAAGAATTTTTTTCATAAAAAATCAGGATGGCCTGTTTCCAAATGCTTCACAATTTCTTTCACACGCTGTGCCTGTTCCTTTGGACACACAAGCAATGCATCACCGGTATCCACCACCACAATTCCGCACATTCCGAGCACAGCTACTAATTTATCTGCAGGGGCATATACAAGAGATTCTTCCGTATCTACAAGTATACAGCGGCCTTTTGTCACATTTTGTTTTTCCTCTGAAAGCCGATCGTACAATGTATCCCATGCTCCAATATCACTCCAACGAAAATCTCCGCGCAAAATCAAGACCTGTTCTGGAGACATTTTTTCCGTCACCGCATAATCAATAGATATTTTTGGCAACGTCGCATACAAAAGAGCCACATCTTGTTTTCTTCCCTCAAAAACAGCTTGTTGAATAGCACGAAGGATATATCCAATATCCGGGGCATATTGTTCAAATGCACGAAGAAACTGACGCGGTGTCCACATGTAATAATTGGCATGCCAAAGATACGATCCTTCTTCGACATATTGTTTGGCTGTTTCATAATCTGGTTTTTCCTTATGCCCAGCAAATGCAAAAACCTCAATTTCATCTTCTATGCGAAGCTGTTTACCAATTTTTGTATATCCAAGCACGGTACTTGGAAATGCGGGAGTAATTCCTATATCAACAAGATTCCCTGTTTCTTGAATCAAACGTTCTCCTAATTGTAAACAACGTAAAAATAATTCTTCATCGCCAATATAATGATCTGACGGAATAAATACGATCGGTTCATCTGGTGTCAGACGTTCTAAAATCGCGGCCACATACCCCATGGCCGGTCCTGTATCTCGACGTTCTGGTTCAATCAACAACTGCTCAGAATGAATCTCTGGAAATTCAGAACGAATCAATGGCTCGAAAGAAGGAGAAATGGAAAAAAAAATATGCTCAGCCGGAAACATTCGCAAAAGTCGGCGATAGGTGTCGCGAATAAGCGACTCTTCTCCAACCACATCAAAAAATTGTTTTGGTCTTGCCTGCCGGCTCATGGGCCACAAACGCGTTCCAGAACCGCCCGCAAGAATAATCGCTTTCATATTTATTTTACCCTATCAATACATGCATGCCCCATGCTACCACAAGCCCTACCACGGCTCCAGCAAAAATATCTGTCGGATAATGGACCCCAATTCCAATCCTTGAACACCCGACAAGAAGGGCAACACCCATACAAATAATCCCGGCCAGACGATCGTGAAAAAAGATGGTTCCGGCAATGGCAAATGCAATCGTTGCATGTCCTGATGGAAACGAAGGAGTTTCGATAAGCGGACGAAAGAGAGGTTCAAAATGAAAAGTTTGATACGGCCGAAGACGTCCGATTGAATAGGAAATAAGAAGTGTTGTTCCCCAAGAAATACATCCGGACAAACCTAATTCAAATAGGCGTAAAAAACGTTCCTGTTCTTGTGAACGATTCCACACCCAAAGCATCGCCCCCAATGCGAAGATAAAAATAAGATAACGTGCACCAAAAAGGCTCACATGTTTTATCCATTCATGTGTTCGTGCGATCGCAGAAAAATTTCTCGCAACAACCCCATCAAAAGAAATCATATCTATTCTTTTTCCCATTCACTTTTTATCCATGCAAAGGCTTCTTCTTTTGTCTGAATATGACCAAGATCACGTTCTGCTTCTACTCGACGAATCCATACACCGATATTTGTTCCGGGTGACATATGAAATATTTCTATCAAATCACGACCCTGAAGAAGAGGAGTCATCACTGCTTCATTTAAACGATAGTGGTTCACTGCATCTGCAAAAAAGAGACCGGGTTTATATGGATCTTTTTCAACTCCAGGAATCGCCCTTCCACGATAATCTGCCTCACAAACAGCTAAAAGAACTCGCCAGGAAACAGGATAGATATGACGAAGAAGTTTACGAACCGCATTTACATACGATGATTTTTTCATACGTCCCAGTTCAACTTCACGAAAAAAGACACCGGGTTTTAAATGTTCTTTTGTGACAGCAATGACTCCGCGTGTCACATATTTTTTTGAAAAAGTAAACTGGTCCATAAACGCACATGCAGGATCCTCTCCTGCCTCTTCGTGTCCAATAGATCGAATACGGCCTCCTGTCATTTTGGTTGTTGCTGGTTTTCCTAAATCATGACACAAAGCTCCTAACATAACCTGAACCGCTTCATCATCAGAAAAATTTCGTTCTGGTTGTCGGATCAATTTTGCTGCTGCATCCACAACCATAAGTGTATGCGTCCACACATCTCCTTCCGGATGCCATTCAAACTCTTGTGGGGTATCAATAAGCGCTTGTAATTCCGGTTGGTGTTTCTCAATCATTCCAAGATCTCGCATCATCTTAAGACCAACAGATGGACGTTCGGATTTCAAAAAAAGTTTCTCCCATTCTTCGGTTACACGATTTTTTTTCAATTCAAGAAGGTCACCACGATCTACCATCTCACGCAACAAATTCCATGTCTGTGTTTCAACATCTAATCCCAAACGTGCCACAAACTGAACAGCACGAAGTACGCGCAACGGATCATCTTGAAATCGTTCCACATCTGTCACACACAATCGTCGCGCTTTAATATCTTCAAGACCGCCAAATGGATCAAAAATAACACCAGTTAATGGATCCATTGCAAGCGCATTCATAGTAAAATCTCGACGACGTGCTGCTTCCGTGATATCCAGTGACGGATTACTATCTACGGCAAAATCTGAGTGTCCTTTTCCTGTTTTTGAATCTCGTCGTGGAATAGACACGTCAAGTTCCAATCCATTTCCAAGTGCCACTTTTAAAATACCAAATGCTTCTCCCACAGGTTTTACATTTTGAAACATCTTTTCCAAAAGTTCTTTCAATACGTCTGGAGCCACTCCATACACTTCAACATCCGCATCTTTTGGTTTCTTTCCTATAAGAGCATCACGAACAAATCCGCCAACAATGACAGCTTGTGGAACAACAGGAGCATAATCTGGATTGGGTTCTATTTCCTGAATCGCTCGAGCAACTTCATTCACAGCCTGCATCAAAATTTCTTCCTGACCTTTCAATAATTCTTTTTTTGTATCACGTATTTCTCTTTTTTCTTCAAGAGACGAGTGAGAAAAAAATTTTGTTTCCATAAAATGAATTAAAGCAAAGATTGTCCGGTCATCTCAGGTGGTTGAGGAATTCCAAGAACAGATAAGATGGTTGGAGCCACGTCTGCGAGCATTCCCACAGGTGGTAGGAAAGACAAATCCCCTTCTGGAATTTCTCCCGTCAAACCCGTTACTCCTTCAAATGATTTTGCAATAACCAAAAAAGGAACAGGATTTGTCGAATGTTCTTTGTCCATTTCTCCCGTGCGTAAATTACGTACCTCTTCTGCATTTCCATGATCAGATGTCATAAACACCACTCCATTTTTCTGCAACACCCCCTCAACAAGACGTCCAAGACACCCGTCGACCGTTTCATTTGCTTTCAAAGTGGCTTCCAAATTTCCCGTATGACTCACCATATCTGGATTTGCAAAATTCATGACCATAAAATCATACGTATCAGAATTTATTTCTTTTAACACACGATCCGTTAATGCAATAGCACTCATTTCAGGAGCTTGATCATACGAGGAGACACGAGGCGAAGGAATGATCACTCGATCCTCCCCAGGAAATGGATCTTCTTTTGTCCCGTTCAGAAAAAATGTGACATGCGCATATTTTTCCGTTTCCGCGATATGCAATTGTTTCAATCCTGCCTGTGACAAAACTTGAGCGAGACACTGTTCAACTCGTTCCGAACGGAATGCCACTTCAACCGGAAGATTTTTTTCATATTCTGTCATGGTGACAGCAAAAAGATTTTTGACAAATGTTCGCGGAAACACATCAAATGTCGGTAAGACAAATGCTTTTGTGAGCTGGCGTGCTCGATCTGGACGAAAGTTAAAAAAAATCACCGCATCATTTTCTTGAATACGAGCAACAGGCGCTCCATTTTCGATCATCACGGTTGGGACAAATTGTTCATCAAAAATCTCTTTCGCATACGAAGCTTCAATCGCTGTAAAAGGATCCGTTGCCTGTTCACCTTGTCCTAATACCATGGCATTGTAGGCTTTTTCTGTTCGATCCCAACGATTATCCCGATCCATGGCATAAAAACGTCCGGAAAGCGTTGCAATTTTTCCGACCCCAAGTTCTGCCATTTTTGACTGAAGGGTTCGAATAAAATCCATTCCAACATTATAAATGGTGTCGCGACCATCTAAAATTGCATGTACATAGACGCGATTCACTTTTTGACGTTTCGCACATTCAAGCAATGCGTGACAATGTTCATCCATGGAATGCACACGACCGGCACTTACCATTCCGACAAGATGTATGGCACTATTGTGTGTACGAGCATGTTCGAACGCTTTCAAAAATGCAGGATTTTCATAAAACGTTCCCGTGACAATGTCACGATTGATACGTGGAAATGTCTGGTAATACACACGTCCTGAACCGATGGCAAGGTGTCCCACTTCCGAATTTCCCATTTCTCCCCAGGAGAGACCCACTTCTTCTCCGCTTGCACGAAGGGTCATGGTCGGATACTTCTGAATCAATTGATGAAAAACAGGCATTTTGGCACGAGTGACTCCATTCCCTTCTGAATCCGGAGCCACACCAAAACCATCCAACACCACAAGAAGTGCTGGACGAAATTTTGGAACAGGGATGATTTCATCAGACATAGATTTTTATCCTTTTATTTCCTCTTCAATTTCAATCAACCGATTATATTTTGCCAAACGTTCTCCACGAGAAAGTGAACCTGCTTTGATAAAATCGGCATTCACTGCCACGGCTAAATCTGCAATAGTTGTATCACATGTTTCTCCAGAACGATGAGAAACGGAAATTTTGTACCCATATTGCTGAGCTAAAAGAATCGCATCAATCGTTTCAGAAAGCGTGCCAATCTGATTGAGTTTGATTAAAATAGCATTGCCGACCTTCTCTTCAATCCCTTTGCGTAAGCGTCCTGTATTTGTCACAAAAAGATCATCACCTACAAGCACGATATTTTCTCCTAATTGTTTGGTCAATTCCCTCCATCCTTCCCAATCATCTTGAGCAAGTCCATCTTCCAAAGAAAGAATCGGGTATTTTTTCATCCATCCTCTCCACAGAGCAATCATTTCCTTCGAAGTCAGCTTTTTTTTATCCACATGAAGGGTATATTTTTTTGTTTGTTCGTCGTACAGCTCAGATGTTGCAGGATCAAGCGCAAAAAAAACATCTTTTCCCGATTCATATCCAGCCTGCTTTACCGCTTGAACGATTAATTTGATTGTTTCTTCATTTTTTTTCAATTGAACGGAATATCCACCCTCATCTCCGACTAATGTGGAAAATCCCTTCTTTTTCAATAATCCTCCAAGGGCATGAAATATTTCTGATCCACAACGCAACCGTTCGTGAAACTTCTTCTGTTTAGGAACAATCATGAATTCTTGAAAATCCAGAATCCATCCAGCATGAGCTCCACCATTCATCACATTCATGGTTGGATATGGCATGCGAAATGTTTTGAATGGAAGGTCATAAATCTGACGTATATAAATATACAACGGCATTTTTTTATACCGAGCTCCGGCATGTGCACACGCAAGAGAAACACCAAGAATCGCATTTGCTCCCAAACGACTTTTGTTTTGTGTGCCATCAAGCGCAATCATTCGCTCATCTATTTCTCGTAAACACATCACATCCATGCCGATCAATTTTGGGGCGATGATTTTTTGTACATTTTGCACCGCTTTCAAAACTCCTTTTCCTCCATACCGTTTTGGATCATTATCACGCAACTCAAGAGCCTCATGAACACCTGTTGATGCTCCACTTGGGACAGAAGCACTTCCTGTTGTTCCATCCGCAAGCAAAATAGAAACTCCAAGCGTAGGATTTCCGCGTGAATCCAAAATTTCATGAGCATGAATGGCGTGAATAGATGAAGGCATAGATGAATAGAAAAATAGAAATTACTTCTTCAAAGCCTCGACTCCTGGCAGCTCTCCTCCTGCCAAAAATTCGAGCATGGCACCTCCGCCTGTGGACATAAGGGTAAAATGTTCGGCAAGATGTGCAGCCTCAAGAATTGGAATCGTATCTCCTCCCCCAACAATTGTTTTGGCTTTCCCTGTTCTCGCAGCGATCGCCCGAGCAAGCAAATAAGTGCTTGAACAAAATTTTGGAATCTCACAATATCCGAATGGCCCATTCCACACAATTGTTTTCGCTCGCTGAATTGCTCGAACATAGGTACGCATGGTTCGTCTCCCCACATCAACAACATAATCTTTTGCATCAATTTCCTCTACAGAAACGAGATGAAGTTTTGCTTGAGAACTCATGCGACGAGCAACATACACATCTTGGGGAAGACGAATTTTTTGTCCCCAACGCTCCAAAAGACTACGGGCAATAGACACTCCTTCTTTATCATAAACAGAACGTCCAATTTCTTTTCCTTGCGCAACAAGAAATGTTTGTGCCAGGGCCCCCCCAATAAAAACAGCTTCCACGTGCGGAAGAAACTGTTCGAGCACAGGCAGTTTTGTTGAAATTTTCAACCCTCCCATAATGAGGAGAAACGGATGACGTACGGCTGCATGCAACGAATGCAAAAGATTTACCTCACGAACAAGAAGCGGTCCGGCATAGGACGGAAGTTCTTCGGTAATCGCATCCACCGAAGCATGCGCACGATGACTGACTGCAAAGGCATCATTGATATACAAATCACCTAATGTAGCTAATTGTCGAGCAAAAGCGCGACTATTTTGCTCTTCCCCTGCATGAAAACGCACATTTTCCAAAAGAACAGCTTCTCCGGATTGCATAACTGAAACCATTTTTTCCGCTTTTGCTCCCACAACGTCTCGACAAAGTTTTACAGGCACACCAAGTAATCCGCTTAAACGTTTTGCAATAGGAGCAACAGAATAAGCTGGAGTGCGTTTTCCATTTGGTCGACCCAAGTGAGTTAAAATCACAAGTTTGGCTCCGTGTTGACGCAACCATTCAAGATCCACAGCTGCTCGAGCAATCTTTCCTTGAGGACCATCCACAACTTGACCACGACGAATGGGAACATTTGCATCAATTCGAACCAAAACACGTTTATTCAAAAGCTGTTTTGGGTTGCGTAATGTATTCAAACGCATACACGACAATTCTCACAAAGAATACAAGAAAATACTTCCAGAGTTTAACAGAATCTTCTTAAAAAACAATGTTCAACAAAACAATTTCCGGCGGATTAAACAATCGTGCCCTGGGACCGATCTCTCCTACGCCAGACGTAATAAACAACCATTGATCCTTCAAAGAAAAAAGTCCTTTATCATATGTGTTTCCAAGAACAGTTGGAATATGGGCAAGTGATCCAACCAAGGGTAGACGAATCTGTCCGCCATGCGTATGTCCGGATAAAATAAGATCTGCAACTTTTGTTTCAGAAAAAAGAACAGCGTCCGGGTTGTGTGCCAACAAAATCACCATATCTTCGTCTGTCAGTCCATCCAATGCGGCTTTCGAACTTCCTCCAAACCAAATATCGTCAATTCCTGCCAAAGCAATTTTTTCTCCATCAAAAGAAAGAAATAAATGTTCATTACGCAAAACACGAATCCCCATTTGTTGAAGAGTAGCCACAACCAAATCATCCCGTCCATGATCTTGATAATCATGATTCCCTGTTATGGCAAACACACCCAGAGGAGCACGGAAATTTGAAAATGACTGAAGTTCCTTCACGGCTTCAGGATTTTCAGAAATAAAATCTCCGAGCAAAAAAATCACGTCTGGTTTTCTTTTCTGAATTTCACGAACGATATGTTTTATCCAATTCTCATCCGTATAAAAACCTGCATGAAAATCAGAGACAACAGCTGCACGTAATGTATGTGTTGTTTTTTCTCCAAGATCAACTGTTTGTGTACGAACGGTAAGAAAACGAGATTCAACAAAACTTCCGTAAAAAACAATTATCCATGTTAAAACCAAAAAAATAATTGCGATCTTATGCAAAAATCGCTTGGATCCATTTTGGAGACAAAACATCATTTGAAGAAAATAGATTCCTCCAAAAATGAGAAAGCCAAAAATAACAAAGTCGTATATCCACCACGCCATCACATACGTCCGACATGCTCCACCATGTCCATCAAACGAACGGAATATCCCCACTCATTATCATACCAGGCAAGAACCTTTACCAAATCTCCATCCACGACACGTGTCATCTCCAGATCCACAACTGAAGAATACGCACTCTGCACAAAATCCGACGAAACAAGAGGAACATCGGACACAGCCAAAATTCCTTTCCACCGAGCACTTTTTGCTGCTTTTCGAAATGTTTGATTGATTTCTTCAACCGTTGTTTTTTGTTTGAGCAAAAATGTAAAATCAGAAAGAGAAACATCAATCGTCGGCACACGCACCGCAATTCCATCAAAAAGACCTTTGAGATCCGGAATCACTTCGGTTGTTGCTTTTGCTGCTCCGGTCGAAGTCGGAACCATATTTACGAGTGCGGAACGTGCACGGCGCAAATCAGGATGCAATTTCGGGGGAAGACCATCCACCAAATTTTGTTCCGCAGTGACAGAATGAATGGTGGTCATCATGGCTTTTCGAATTCCAAAAACGTCTTGCATGATCTGAGCAACAGGGGCAATCGAATTTGTGGTGCAAGATGCATTGTTCACGATGGTATCACCTTTTTTACAAGTCTTGTGATTGACTCCCATCAAATAGGTGGGAACTTCTTTTGCCGGAGCCGAGATCACCACTTTTCTTGCACCCGCTTCTAAATGTTGAGATGCATCTGTTCTATTTGTAAACCTCCCTGTTGATTCAATCACTACATCTACATCATACGCCTTCCATGGCAATTTTTTTGGATCTGTCTCTGCAACAACAGGAATTTTCTTTCCATCAATGATGACATGATGATCATCAAATGAAATTTCATGCGGCCAGGTATGAAAAACAGAATCATACTTCAAAAGATGGGCAAGAATTTTTGGTTCAGTAAGATCATTGATAGCAATAAAAGAAACGTCTGGTCTGTCCCAGCCTGCTTTTAACGTATTTCGGCCAATCCGACCGAATCCATTGATAGCTACACGAAGCATAGAAAAAAGAAAAAAATATCTATCTTAGTGTACCATAATTCTGAAGAGACCTCTCAAATTCGAAATGTAAACAAAAAAAATCTGCCTGCAAAAACCAAAGGACCGGTTACAACAGACAGACATTTGAAAAAAAGAGAAAAAAATCACATCAATTCAGACCGCCTCAATTCAATTCGAAGCGACACATTCCTCTCGAGAACCGGTTCCTGTTTAACAGCCTCGAGGAGACTCATTTTGAGTTCAATAGGAACATCAGCAGAATCCTGAAAGGCTTGGGCGAGCAGAATAGCCGCGTCCAATTTCTGCTGATCATCTACCGTAGAATCAAATAACATATCCGCCAAGGCAGTCAAATTCCGTTTCCAACAGGTGATATCTCGTTCCTTAGCGGCCATCTTTGCAAGACCGGCAAAAAGTCCTGGTTTCCAAGGCAAATCCGCCCACTCTACAAACTGATCAAGAACGGCTTTTTGTGCGACATCCAAGATCCGGAACAATCCGATCCCAGCGCGTGCCAACAAATGCGCACGATTCACTTGTTTCTCACCTGCCACCCTCTGGACTAGATCATTCCAATATTGTGCCGCCCGATGAAGGTGATCCAAAGACAATTCTTTTCCTTCACGATACAACGCCATCAAAATCCATTCTCCCTTGGCAAGATCAGGATCTTTCCCTGTCAAAGAGACCAAAGACAAGTAATCGAGCGTCTCGATGAACGCCTCCAACGACAGACCTGCGAGCCACTTGGCCCCGCTGTTATGGAGTACTTGTCTGGCAAGAAGCGGCGGTCCTAATGGAATATCCGGCCTGACGAATAAAGTATCAGATACGAACATAGGAGAATCGAATCGGCTACTTTGTTGTTTTCGAATAATTGCCATCTCTCCTGTATTCAAGGTTCGGCTTGCTATGCGCCGCATAGCGTTGAAGAAAGCATCGGAGAAGAGTGGCGACAACCCACCATGAAGTGTGTACTGATAAGAATCAATAGCCAACAACAGTGCGAGTTCGTCCGGGTGGACGCCGTGACCTCTGACATCGAAGCCAAGAGGATCCCACAGGTCAGCTGATTGTGAAAGTGAATCAGGAATTTCAGCTTGAACTTGCGGCACGAGCCACTCAACACTAACCCTCTTTAAGAGCAGACCCTTCAACCACGCAGCGGATTTCCAAACTTTCTCCGAAGACAGTCCGGTCATATACCGAATGGTCTGAGCGATAGACAGAGTTGCGACTGTCTGCAGACGGAGATAATAAGCGGATGAATCTGACAAGTCATCGCGCAAACCACCATGCGTGACAGCAAATGCGCCAACGATGCGAGAATTTAACTCAGTACTGAATTTGAGCCACTGTCCATCCAGCTCGAATACAGTTTTGTTTGAAGCAAAAAGGAGCGACGACAACGCCGCACTTCGTTGCCAAGAAGTTTCCGGATGTTCCAAGACAAAAAATGCTTCCGGAATCCTGAATGTCGGACTCCTTTTCCAGACAGACGGAGGACAAAACTGATTCAGTATTTCATCCTCATCATCAAACTTGAAGACCTTTTTTTCATGTAATTTCGAGACTAGATCCTTAAATGACATCTTCCCATTAAAAAAATCCTGTAACATTTGTTCCATTTTTGAACTCCTAATTGATGATTTTTCTTCCATGATTTTTAAAGAACAACCTAAGACAATCATAAAAGAATCAAAAAATCAAGAAATAACAAGAAAAAATATTGTCTAATTCCATTGACAAAGGAATAAAAATTAAGTAAAGACATCACATCAGATCCTGATGGATTTGAGAGTGTTCATTCAAAAAAGAAAGGAATGAAAGAGATGAAGGGAAAAATCCTGTTTCTATTTTTGGCAGGAATGTTGTGTATCGTGCAATCTGCGCAGGGACAATTGGACATTTCCTTTGAAAAAGGAAAACATGTGTATTTTCATCCAGAAGGATGGACGCCACCCGGAAGCGGATATGAGGAAATCGAACAAGCTACCGCAAAAGGATACCATCCTTTTTATGCAATTTTTCTGCAAAATCTTCCCGGAGAAGGAAACGCGTCAGATCGGATCAAGCAATATATAGCTGATCTGGAACTCGCGTGGGCAAAACATGGGTTCGATTCCGCGCGATCCTCAGTTATGCTCGTGGTTTGGAATGACGCGTGCGAGAAACCGAAATCACAACGGCCAGATGGAACGATTTGCAAATACGAACTTGATTCCGGAGTCAAATGGCGCGGAGAACCCGCCCATTTCCTTCCCGCACGGGATCATGAAACTTACACAAAACATTTTGTCGAGGCTGTCCGCTACACGCCGCCAAATCCGGCTGTCGGAGTTCTCGAAACGCTCACGTCCCTTGATATATATTTACGCGAGACAACGGATCCAACGATCATTGCCGCGCGCCAAAAAGCAGCAGAACAGGAACGGGAACAGCTGCGCATCGCGCACATTCGTTCGAATTTCGATTACCAAATCGCGTTTCTTGGAGAACTCCTAAACGAAGACAAAACACTTCTTCCCACAGATCTCTCCGGATATCGGAACACATTGGCGCAAGCAAAGGAAATTCGTGCAAGGAATGATCTCAAGGAAATGGACGACATGGCTGATTCCATGACCGCGAGCACAGATCAACTCTCTACTCTCGTGGTTTCAAAAAAAACCGAGGTCAAAAAGAGAAACTACCATATCGAGAAGATGACATCTCTTCTTCAAGAAAACACAACTTTTCTCCCTTCTGACATTTCCCGCTATCAAAAAATGCTAGGAAATGCGAAAGATACAAGAAGTCACGGCATTGTCGAGGATATGGATGATGCCTCAAGAAGTCTCACAGATGGAGAGGAAGAACTTTTTTTATTCGTCCACAAGCAGAAAGAAGAAGCTGCAGCTCTCAAACGAATGGAAACGACGGCAAGTATCGTTTTTCTTCTCTTCTCTTTGTTTGCCTTCTTCGGCCTTGGATTCAGACACCGAAATTTCAAGCGCATGCGACAGACGTTTGAAAAAGAGGTTGAAGAACGCGAAAGAAAAATCCGGAATGCTTCCGGTCAATATCTCCGGTTTCATGAGGAACGTGATGAAATCTCCGCCCTCATGAAAAGCGCTTCCGGTCGGGAAAAAGAACTTCTCGATTCGACGACCGCAGAAGTTGACGCGATCTACGTTGCTTTGCGCGCCTTGGAAACACATCTGGCAAAATGTAAGACCAAGGCCATACGATCTTCATTCTGGAATCTCACATATCTACGCGAAGCTCTGGCGGATTTGGAAACAGAATTTGAGTTCGATACGGGCGAGATAAATAAGGATGAACTTTTTGGTCAGGAAACCAAAATCGTCAAGGTAAACCCGGTCGGATTTGAACAGGATTTGACCAAACGTTTTCGAGAAACTCAAGAAGACTGGAATTTGCTAAAACAAGCGCTCGCAGTCAAATCAGAGCTTGCCGAACAAGCGTTTCCCCACCGCAAGCTTGATGAGTTGTTTGCTATATGCGATACACAAAGTATCCCGCACCAATGGCTTTCAAAACACCCTTTGGCAGGAGACCGTGCAAGCGACGAACGCGTCTATGAGAAACTAAACACGCTGCGTCTCAGAGATGCGGTCACTTATGTCGAACATCTCCAAACGCTTCGCACAGAAGAAATGGAAATGGAAGCCGGAATTCATCAGATCGTGGCTGCACTCCAGGAAGTTCAAACGAGTCGCATTGAGATTCCAGAACTTCAGACCGTCATCGAGGATCCAAATGACGATCCAGCCGTTACCTTCCGCCGCGCCACGCAAGAAGAGGAAGAACTCCAAAGCCGTCTTGCAGCAGCGGATACCGTCGCGGAAATTGAGGTCCTTGCCAGAAGAATATCAGAACGGTATCGGACATGTGCAAAACAGATCGATCTTATCCGCCGTGCGATTGACCACGCGGAAAAATCCATCGCGGACGCGCGAACAATATATGAGCGGACAGGAGATATCCGTTCCAAAGCGCAGATTCGCGAAACGGAAACGGTCCGTGTTCATACTGGTTGCAGGGCTGCCGAATCCATTGCGGACGGTGATAAATCCCTGGAATCAGGCACTGTTTCTCTTTCCGAAGCGGAACAACGTCTTCGGGAAAACAAACACTTGTCCGCACGCCGCAGTGCAGACAAAGCTCTTGACCAGTTCAAAGCGGCGGAGGACTCCTTTGCCAAAGCCATTCGACACTGCGATACATTGGATGCCAAGAAAGTCGAATATGAAAGAAAAATGGTATCCATCGAAACGGATCGCGAAACCTGCGAACAACAGATTCGCGGTTATGGGACAGACACAACTCTGAATGTCTACCGCAAACCCGTAATCAATGGACCAGCGGATTACAACATTCTCCTCGATGAGATAGAAAGAATAAAAAACGGATGGAGATCCGAACTCCGACGCGCGCGAGAAGTCTATGAGGAACGCGAGCGGCAACGCCGTGAACACGAGGAAATGGAACGACATCGCCTGTACGAAGAGGAACAGCGTCGACGCAGGATAGAAGAGGAAGCAGAATGGAACCGACAAACCTTCTCATCCTCGTGGAATTCTTCCACATCATCCCCGTCATCATCTAGTTGGTCCCATTCCGGAAATGACAGTGGTTCAGGATATTCCTCCGGCGGTTCGGATCACAGCAGTGACTCCTCTTCTTCTTCAGGGGGATCGTCAACCGATTCCGGATCTTCTGGATACTCCTCAGGCGGAGGAGATTTCTGACAAACGAAAAACACCCGGCTCTTCACCGAGTGTTTTTTATTCTATGCCCCAATTTGAAACCGGCTGAATCGCGTGATTTGGATATTCTCTCCCAGAGAAGAAATTTTTTCCTTGACCAAATCCTGAACGGTTTTTGAATCATCTTTTACAAACAATTGCTCCAAAAGACACATTTCAGAAAAATACTTATTCAGCTTCCCTTCGATGATTTTTTCAATAATATCCGCTGGTTTGGCTTGCCCTTCCATTTCTCCACGATAGATTTCACGTTCTTTTTCAATCAGTTCTCCCGGAACGTCCTCACGCCGTACATACAAAGGATCTGCCGCTGCCACATGCATGGCAATGTCATGACACAACGCTTCGAAAAGTTCATTCCGTGCCACGAAATCAGTTTCACACAACACCTCAACCATAGATCCCATTTTTCCATTTGCATGGACGTAGGTATACACGCGACCTTCTTTAGTTTCGCGTTCGGCTTTTTTTCCGGCTTTCGCAATTCCCTTCTTACGCAAAACTTCAACAGCCTGTTCAAGATTGCCTTGTGTCTCTTCCAGAGCTGCTTTGGCATCCATGAGACCTGCATTTGTCATCTGACGCAATTGCATGACGGTTTTGGCGTCTATGGTCATAAAAAATCTTTTATGGATTTCCTCCTGTTTTAATTGCCGCCTATTTTTCAAAAAAGTTAGACAGCCCCTTCTTCTTTTTGTTTCTGATTCTTTCCTTCCTGAATAGCTTCGGAAACAAGATGAAGCATCATTTGAATAGATTTCACCGCATCATCATTGGCAGGAATGGGATACTGAACATCATCAGGATTTACATTTGTATCACACAGTGCAATCACAGGAATACCTGTAACTATTGCTTCTTCCAATGCTGTTTTTTCTGTTTTGATATCTACGATAAAAAGCGCATCCGGCAATCGATCAATGGTTTGAATTCCTCCCACCTTCTTGTCAAGTTCTTCAATTTCACGAGCGAACATCAACTGTTCCTTCTTTGTATATTTTTTCAATTCTCCCTTTGCTTGCTGATCTTTCAACATTTTATATCGACGAATCAATTTACGAATTTCTGCAAAATTTGTCAGTGTTCCACCAAGCCAGCGCTGATTCACATATGGCATCCCACAGGCTTCCATTTCTGTTTTTAAAATCTCCTGAGCCTGACGCTTCGTTCCCACACACATAATCACTCCGCCGCGTGAGGCAATCCCTTTTAAAATATCAAGAGCTTTTGAAAGCATCTCTTGAGTTTTTTCCAAATTGATGATATGGATTCCACCTCGTTCGGTAAAAATATATGGCTCCATACGTGGATGCCAGCGCGATGACTGGTGCCCAAAATGAATGCCGGCCTTGAGCATGTCCTCAAGTTTTGGAATGGTTGGCATAATAAAATTCCTTTTATCCTCGGCGGGAGTATTCGGAACCCAAGACATCTTGGGAGGAACCGAGCTCTTTTTTCCGCCTGTGTGATTTAGAACGTGTTCGAAGTATAAGGAAACAAGTGAAAAATGGCAAGGAATTCGAAAAAACTCAGACAAAAAGTCTGAGTCATAAGATGGTCTTGAGTACCTTCTCAAGAAATGGGCTTATAAAATGTTTTTGTAAAATAACACCATGATACGTATTTGGAATCTGCACAATACTCACATTTGTTCCAAAACGTGTATGTGAAGCAATAGGACACTTTGCCGGAACCAAGACAGTAGCCGAAAAAAATAGAGAAAAAGAAAGAGAAGGATGTTCTTTCTTTCCATTGAAAGTACGGAACAAAAGAAGAACAATCAGTTCAAAAATCATCCATATTGACTGTGGATGAATATGTTTGACTATTTCTTTTTTTTCTTCTTCGCTACCCCTTCCACCAAAAAAAAGACGATCGATGGCCCGAGGAGTCATAATGAGTGTCTGAGTGAACAGACCCACTAAAAAGATGTTCCAAATCGTAAAAAGGGTTTTAAAAATGCCCCCAAGTGTCATCCCAAGACCTGTTGTAGCAATTCCTATGGGATGAACAAATAATTTGGGTCTCTTCATTGCCACACATTCCATTATAGGACCACCCATACTGTAACAAATAGGTATTGCTGTCCCATCAGGGATATTTTCTACCTGCTTCAATATTCCACGAACACAATGTTCAAGAGTTTTACCCTGGTAACAGATTTTTACAATATGAATTTCTCTTTCTGAAACTTCAGCCCATTGAGAAATTTTTTGAATAACATGTTGAAACCAAAAATCAATATATTTCTCTTCTTGATTACCAAATGCCCCCGGAAATAAAACAAAAAAAATTTTAGACAATGATATATCTCCTTTATAAAGAAAGGGGGGTTAAAGAACGACAAAACCTTAATAAAAAAATTGTAAAAAGTCAACCATAAATTATTTCAACAAGTCCCAAAGATTTATTCATCATTCACTGCCCAAAAATACATTATTTCAATTACACGTTTATTCAAATATCCTGATATGTCTCTTTTCCAGATCTTATCATCATTGCGTCTCCAAACGAATAAAACCGATATCCAAGCCGAATCGCTTCTTTATAGGAAGCCAGCGTATGTTCTCGACCAGCAAAAGCAGAGACAAGAACCAAAAGAGTCGATTTTGGCAAATGAAAATTCGTGATGAGTCCATCAAGTATACGAAACGTAAATCCTGGCGCAATAAACAGATTGACATCCTGAATGAATCCTTGTTCTGGAAGATATCTTTTTTTTCCATCCTTTTCAAAAGAAGAAAATGATGCAAGAGCTGCTCCCTCAAGAGCACGTACGGTTGTTGTCCCAACAGCAATCACACGACGTCCGTGCTGTTTTGCTTCATTCACATATTGTGCCGTCTCTGACGAAATTTCTACAAACTCCGCATGCATTTCATGCTGTTCAATGGTCTCTGTCTTTATTGGCCGAAACGTTCCCAACCCGACATGAAGCGTCACAAATGCAAATGCGATTCCTTTCTTCTTAAGATCTGCGATAAGACGTTCGGTAAAATGGAAACCTGCAGTCGGGGCTGCCACAGATCCAACGCTACGTGCATAAGTCGTCTGATATGCCTCAGACGAATCCGGCATATGACCAACATAGGGAGGGATCGGAACTTCTCCATGAAGATCTGCAAAATGAAAAACATCGGAAACAGAACCATTTATTTTTATTTGTGCAGTTCCATCCTGTTTTTTTGTTAAAATTCTCCCTGACAACCCATCAAAATCAATTTGATCCCCTACATGAACTTTTCGTCCCGGCTTGAGCAGAACGTGCCAAAAATTTTCTTCTTGTGGACGAAGGAGAAAAACTTCCACTTTTCGCTGTCCAATCCAACCATGTAATCGTGCTTTGAACACTTTGGTATCATTCAAGACAAGAAGATCTCCGGCACGTAATTCTTTTTCAATCTCAAAAAAATGATGATGATGCATCTCTCCTGTAAGACGATCCAAAACAAGAAGCCGTGAATGATCTCTTGGTTCCACGGATTGTTGTGCAATGTGTTCTGATGGCAAAAAATAATCGAACAACTGAGTGGAAGTAGACATAGAGTGTTCGTAATAGAATGATCTTTTTCTCGTTCAATAAGGGAATAAAAACTTCCTTTTTTTATGTCTTTTTTCTTTTTACAATCCATCTTCTTTCTCCTTCTCTCTTTTTCTCTAGTTGGTAATGGTTGCACACAAACATCTTCTGCAGATAAACAACCATTTGAAAAACAAGAAAAATCTTCTTCCTCTCTTCTTTCCTATACAGATCCTGTGCTTGGCATCTCTTTTGACTATCCGGCATCATGGAAACAGATAATGGTAAAAGAAGAACAAGGATTTTATACTCAAGAAGAAAAAAAAGATAAAAAGGGAAATCTTCTTTATGATGGTGTGATTCATCGTAATCTATTGGTAGATAATGGACATCAATCTCTCTTTTTTCTGTCTGCACATGATAAAGGTACTCCTTTGGGACGCGGTGGGTTTCTCAGTGATCTTTCAGATCATTTCCACAGTCAAGAACAAATTGAGATCTGGTGTGAAGAGCAACTGGATTGCGAAATGGTGACGACATCTTCTGGTCTGCATGTAGCCCATGCTTACACAGCCAAGACAGAAATTTGGGGCGAGCCGCTTGAAAATATTGATGTGTATGCGATCTTTCATCCGAATCATGCATTCGGCGGTATTGTGATTTTCAATTTGAATTTTGTCAAAGAACATCTTGGTCGCGAGGAAGAAGCATTTCAGACACTTATTCATTCGTTCAAATTTCTTTAAAAAAATTCTTTTTCTATTGACAAATCAAAAAAATATGCTAAAAAAGATAAACAGTTCTTTTAAAAACTCAATCAGGAGAAAACAGCATGATTTCTGGAAAAAAACGAATCTTTTTTCAAATCATCTCTTTGTGCGCGATTGGAATCGGGCTTTGGCTGGCTGGCAGTCACGTCAAGAAAGAGATGACCAGATATCCGTTTGAACAAACGCTGGCTGGCCATACGTCTGGTGCATGGAAGGAACTGAAAGACCTCGATCTATTGTTGGAATATGTTTCTCACCATGCAGACGTATTCACACCAGAGGAACATCTTCTGGTCATGACCCGAATATTTGAAGAAGAGACGAAAGATTGTCAATTTCAAATTCGACCGAAATCTTTCTATTGGAATCAGGAAAAGTTTGTGCGACGATTCATGGTTTGGAAAAAAGACGGACACTGGTGGAGATACAGCAATCTCATTCCGGAATTCAACACCCAGGATAACCGCAACAAATTGACTGTCTGTCGAATCATGGATGAAATGCTCGGGAATGGATTTAACTGGATTTTTTCCATTCAAGAAGCACAAACGATTCCAGATGCAAAACAACGGAATGAAATCGTACATGCACTTGTGAAAGAAGGATATCTTGTCTTGTATGCGGCTGAAATTCATACTCAATATTATGGAGTGTCTGAGGAAATCAATTGTTTCAAAAAACAATTTCCTCTTGAAAAACAAGGAATCGACCTTAAAAAGTTTGCCGAGGAAATTTTCCTTGCTGAGCAGGACATCTATTTTAAAGACTTTTATGGGACTCATGGTACTTCTGATCCCATTGTTACAATAAAACCCGTCTCACAACACATTGGTGCGGCTCTGTTCGCAAGAGACTATAAGCTTGGAGATTCAATCGTTCGCGATTATGTTCTCCGATATATCGAGTACAACCCTCGACGGCCAGCAAATGAACAACCAAAAAAGTCCCTTTCACTTGCTGACCAGTATCTGATGCTTCAGGAGGCGAATAGTTACGGGATTCGTGTAGACGATCTTTATCAAACTTTGTATAAAAAAGCTCTCAAGAAATCGGAATGGTCTTTGGCATTACAAATGGCGCATGACTATTTCGGACCAAAGGAAATTCAGAAGACAAGATGGGGTCACATCTCTTCCATTTTTATGAAAGAAGGAATTGTTGGTACTGGTGTTTTTGAGGAAGTGATTTTTGGAGAATATTCGAGTATGCATCTCTTTGGTCCAAACGGTGATTTCCATGAAGATCTCGAGTCGGAACGCCAGAGAATCTTTGGAAACCCAGAAAATCAAAAAACTTTCGACGTGTTTATGAATGGAATCATCTCTGATCCAAAAAAGAACAGTCGAATGTGTTTTGTATGGCTTAATGAAGCAACGGCAAGAAAATTCACTGTTTTTCATTGGTATCGCCCACTTTACAAAAAAGCAATGGAAGAAAGAGATTATTATCTCGCCTCCTATCTCAGTGAACGCTATCTTGAAAAAAAAGAGGAACAAGAAGCCAAGCTCCTTTTTGCAGATCTTGTCATGGAACAACCATAAACATACGACGGCCATTGAGCCGTCTTTTTATTTCCAGACCATTGACATTTTTCCTTTTTTTTGATATCTTTCCAGGTCGTTCTTTCCAAACACGATGAAAAAAAGGAGAAAAAATGGCACAGAAAAGTCAAAAAAACTATTTGGAAGAGTCCCTCAGGCATCAAAAGGCAAGAGATATTATGGGACCAGACTTCTTCGGGATTCCGGAACTGGAAGACCTTCTCGGTCCAATTCCAGATAAAATCAAGAAAGAACTTGATGTTGTTCCATTCCCGACCGAAATGCTTCAAAAAGCGGTCGGAAACTATTACCTGGTCGCGAATCCAGGTTTTCATATCAATGACATATGGAATATGTCCCATCAAAGGTTGGGACGTATCTTCCACATGTTCATGTGGCCTGATGTTACTCGATCAGACAGATCTCCGACATGGTTCCTGTTTTCAAAACGGATTCTCCCGGAATCCGTTGGAAAATATTGGCCCCACGTCAACGAAAAAATAGGGTCGGTAGAGATAAAACGCCTTGTTGAATCCGATCGGATATATGCATACGTACATGACAATCCGTCGACTCAACTCGTCGTGCTCATGGCGTTTCTTATCAAAACGACAAAAGATGAATCTCTCTTCCCCTTGTCTCAGGCCGTCTCGACCAACGATGGGGCAAAAGTGAGATTTGAAAAACATCAGGATGATTCTATCATCCTGAACATAGAACGCTTCGGGTGGAACAGGTGGGTACCCGACAAACCGTATCCAGACCATTTCGAAGCCGACACTGGCGTCATGCCGGTAATATTCTCTCGATACTGAAAATTTTCAACGACCTTCGGGTCGTTTTTTAAAACAAAATACTGCCCCTCAAGACAGTATTTTTTCTTTATCATCAGACAGACATCTTTCCTTCTTTTTGTAACCGGTCAAATAATTCTTCTTTTGACAGAATAAGTTCTTCCTCTTGACCAAAAACTCGAACATGAAATGGATTTCCTTCCGCCTCTTTTGCTCCGACCACTACTGTCCATGGTATTTTCATCATAGCTGCGTCACGAATCTTTTTTCCAACCTTTTCATCTGAATCATCCAGTTCCGCACGAATTCCAATAGAAGTACAGGTTTCAAGAAAAGTCTTTGCAAATGGAATTGTTTCTTGACTCACAGTTATAAATCGAACCTGAACCGGAGCAAGCCAAAGCGGAAATTGTCCAGCCAAATGCTCAATCAAAATAGAAAGAAACCGTTCAATTGATCCCATAATGGCTGCATGGATCATGACAATGCGTTCTTTTTCTCCTTTTTCATTGATGCAAGTGAGATCAAATCGCTCCGGCATGTTCATATCAAGCTGAATGGTTGCCACTTGCCATTCGCGACCAATCGCATCCTTGGCCATGAAATCCAATTTTGGTCCATAAAACGCGGCTTCTCCAAGACCGTCAAATGAATCAGCGTGTTTTTCTTTTGCAATTTCAGACAACATGTTTTCCGCAAATGCCCATCGATCTGCATCTCCAAGATATTTTTCAGGCTGAGAAGGATCATGTCGGGAAATACGTACACGCAAACTGAACCCAAACATGCCATAAAATGTATGGACAATATCCCAAATTTTCAAAAATTCCTCTTTGGCTTGCGAAAGACGACAGAAAACATGGGCATCATCTTGCGTAAAGGCACGCACACGCGAAAGCCCGGCAAGCTCTCCAGACTGTTCATCTCGATAACACATGGTCGAGTTCGCATATCGTTGTGGGAGATCGCGATAACTCCATGGTTTGCGAGCATAAATTTGTGTGTGGTGCGGACAATTCATGGGTTTCATGGCAAAAACATGACCTTCACGTGTTTCAATCTTGAACAGTTCATCTTTGAATTTTTCCCAATGTCCACTACGTTCATACAAATCTTTTTTTGTAATATGTGGAATTTCCACACGAACATACCCGCAAGCTTCACGCATTTTCCAAACAAATTGATCTAACAGATTACGAACCACGGTTCCCCGTGGGGTCCAAAGCGGAAGCCCGGAACCAACTAATTCTGAAAAAGTAAACAAATCAAGTTCGGGTCCTAATTTTTTATGATCTCGCTTTTTTGCTTCTTCCAGCATGAGAAGATGTGCATCCAATGCTTCTTGTGTCTCAAATGTAAGACCATAAATGCGTTGAAGTTGTGGATTCTTTTCATCTCCGCGCCAATAGGCACCTGCCAATTTTGTCAGTTTAAACGCTCCAATTTGAGATGTGTGTTCAATATGTGGGCCACGACACAGATCCACAAAATTTCCTGTGTAATAGACGGAAGCCGTATCGGATTTTTCCCCGAGATCTTGCATTTCCTCCGGACGAATTTTTGTTGTGCCGCGTTCTTTTAAATCACGTAACAACTCAACCTTAAATGGTTGATGTTGTTTTTCAAAAAAAACGGTCGCATCTTCTAAAGACATTTCTTCACGACGGAAAACATCATCTCGCTTTTGAATTTCACGCATTTTTGCTTCGATGGTAGACAAATCATTTTCGGTCAATGGTTGAGAAGTAACGAGATCATAAAAAAATCCATTCTCAACAACTGGACCAACACCGAGTTTTACTTCTGGATAAAGTTCTGTAACAGCCGCTGCAAGCAAATGGGCTGTCGAATGTCGCATCGCATAAAGGAAATCAGGTTGAGACATAGAAAGAAAGAAAAATTAAGATGATTGATTTGCTTGAATAATTTCTTTTAAAAAGAGAACGGCTCCCTCTTCAAAAGACAGACCTTGTTTTTCTGCAAAAGATTCAATAAGACTTCGATATCCGCTTTTTGACTCAAGTTCACTCAAAAGATGTTCGGCCTCCAATGAGATCAGTCGCACTTCTGGGATATATTGCTTTATCCAATCACGTATTTGCGATTCATATTTTTTCCAAACATAAATCGTTTCTATGGAAGAAAATGGGACTTTTGGTCCAATGATTTGTTCCCCATCTGTATGGAGATCAAGGAAAAAACTCCCATTTGGATAATGAAATCCGATCGATTGAAGAAACTTTGCTTGTTGTTTCGCATTGATACCAAATGTAACAGGATATTCATCAAACCAATTCATGACATGATACCCATAACGCGGTCCACCAGGATCAACATAGACCGACTCCAACCCATCTGCTGTTTTAAGCATCGAATACTGTTCTCCTGTCTTTATCGTGTGATTTTGTCTTTGAAGTTCTCCTGCACTCAAAATTGCTTTTTGTTTTGCAAGATCTGATAAAGCAATCGAACCGGTTGCATGTGTGTAATCAGGAGATGTGTATCCATTTTTGAGAAGTTCAGATGCTTCTTCAAGAACACCTTGTTCCACATACGTATCATAAGAATCATAGAATTCTTGTCGTGGAAGAAGCATCCACACCCCTTCTGGAAAATAGGTAGAAAGTCTGAAACGGTATGGATCTTCAGATTCTGGATCGCCTTTTATGATTCGTTGTGGCTGAATCACACGTTCTAAAAACCAATCAATTTGTTTTCGTACACATTCACGCTGTTTATCGGTTAATCCTGAACAAAAAACAGAACAAAATGCCTCAAAAGATTCAAATGGTTGAACCTTGTATATGCGACGAAATAGGTCACCCATATTTTTCGCATTCTGAGACAATTGAAAAAGAAGTTCGACCGTCTCAAGATCTCGTGGATTAACCCCTTTTTCTTTGACGTGTTCAATCCATTCCTGAATACGTTTTGAAAAAACCTGTTCACAAGAAGATTCTTGAACGTGTTCACGAGCAAGTAATTCAGGAAAAGAAAGCACGCAATTTTTTTCAATACCTGACGCTTCTTTATTTCGTTTTTTCCATTCAGAAAAATCCAATATCTTAAAAGACGACTGTTTGTGTACAGATTCTGCAAAAGAAGATGTGTCTCGATGAGAAAAATCCATATATTTCAAACAAAAAACTCCACGAAAAACGTGAAGTTCGGGACCTTATATACACAAGGCGGTTCCACCCGAATTGTTCTGTTTGTTGTTTTCTAAACAGAACCACTCTTTTGCCTTGAAACGTCAAAGCAATCGATTGCTCAAAAGGTGGTATTCCAGACGAATAGACTTCCCATGGTTTCCAGCCACGACCACAGGTCTCTCATAAGTCATTTTCATCGAACATGTCCTTTCTCTCTGCAATACTCTTAGTGTAAAGAGTGTATAAAAAAAAGTAAAGGTTTCGTTCTCTTTACTTCTTCTCTAAGATAGGTGGATCAACAACCACATCAACATGATCTTTTAATGCAGGAATTTTTTTCATCCATGGAGGAAATATTTCGACAACAACATCACTAGCAAGACCAGCACTTGTGAGACGATCTTTTAATTCTTTTGGTGAACGTCCGACCATAGAACTCTTATCAAGCAATGGGTGTGTAGGAGAAAGGATAGAAACACCTGTCAGTTCCACACGAATCTGCGCTTCATTTGTTTCTTTTAGAATATTTGTTACCGTGACATGCATTTGATCAACAGGAACAGAAAGAAACGTAAATCCCTGACTTAATTGTTCATACAACTTTCTTTCTGCTAACTGTTCGATTCCTTCTGTATCGTAAAAGACAGCAGTCACTCGCAATGAAAGCGAAATGGTAAATGTTTCCGCTTCATCACCAGGCATGGTATTACTTACCTTTTTTATCATTTCTGACTGAAACACTTCTCCACCTGCATCTCCTTTCTGCCCACGAAATTCTCCTTTAGCTGCTTCAAGCATTTCTTTTTCCAACGCAGTTGCAGCTTGATCCAATTCTTCCTGAGTCACCACAGATACAAATCGTTGCCCTCCAGACATTGACACTGAACTCACGCCATAAATGACCGGCTGTAAAGACGTCGAAAGACCGGGAATCGTAAATCGATCAGGTTCAATATCTCCGGTTGGCCCTAATTGGTCTGCATGAACGGAAACATCAATTTTTCCATTTGCAGGAACAGTAACACTCTTATCCAAACGAAATAAAATTCCTTTTGAACTCAAGAAACGTGTGGTCGCAACCAATGGTTGTATTTTTGATGTTTCATTGATGATTGTTATTTGTCCTTGTGCCTTATCGAGAACCTCTTTCTTTTCCCCGTTTGACACAGGAAATTCTTTTGCTTGTTCAAACGTTTTTTCTATTTCAGATCCCTTGACTCTTCCCTCAATCACTCCTGTTTGAACAACATCGACCAAAAAAGAAGCTTCAACAGTCTGAGGTTGAGGAATAATATGAATCGTTGCTTTCGCAGTGGATACAAACAACACTATAACCAAAACAACGGTCACAAAAAACACAAACAGACCTGCAATACGCCGATACAAACGCAAAGACGGCGATGGGGTTCGCGACGGTAAAATCGGTGCCACGGAAATTTCAGGCATGACGGACTGTGCACTCTTTTTTATAGCCCGCCTTGGAGTTGCTTTTCGTGACCCGGGTATTTTTCGTTTTTCTTGTTTCGATGATTCCATGAGTCCTCCTTTTTTATTAAGGGAAGTATATCACATGTTCTTTTTTCTCTTCAAATAAAAACAATATTTTGACGACCAACAATAGCCGCTAATTCATCTATCCATCCAGAAGTTGAATTCACACGATAGTCTGTTTCAATGTGCCGATTTTGCCCTCCAGTCTTTACTAAAAAAGAAACACGACATACCCCTGGAGCATTCTGAAACAAAATACGAAGACGTTCCATGGTTTCTGGAGAAGGTTTCCCTTCAAGAGTAATTTCTATTTTTTTCTCTTCGAATTCTTTTTGAGGAATGGAAAACGAATTTGTTGAAACAGGCGCGGGAGGTGTCACAGATGTTTCTTCATATGAAGTTCCAGAATCAGGAATCCATTGTCCATTTTCCAACATAGAAACAACGTTTTCTAATTGTGTCTCATCCACGACAATCATGCTGTTTACAAGCAACTTTGGACTGTCTCCATCCTTTTTGGAAATTTTCGCTGAAACAAGCACGATACGTTCCTCATGCAGCGTTCCTTGAAATTGAGCATAAACACGCGGAAAAAAAATCGCTTCTGAAACCGTTGTTCCATCATCCAATCCAACAAATGCCATTGGTTCCCCTTTTTTTGTCATGATGGGTTTCACAAATGTCACAAGACCCCCACACCGCACAAACTTCCCTTCTTCCACGAAAGGAAGATCTCCATAAGATGTAAGAAACGGAGTCAGTCGCTCAGCTATTTCACGATAAGGATGCGCCGTAACATACAATCCCAAAAATTCTTTTTCCCAAGAAAGTAATTCTCGACGTCCGGCTTGCGGACTCGGACGTAAACGCAATTTTTCTCCTGCGAGCGCTGGAACAAGGTCAAACAATGATGTTTGACTCTGTGCTTTGCGCTGCTGAGTCTGTTTATTGAATTGGAGAATTTGTTCCATGTTTTCAAGCAGTTGTTGTCGTTCTCCAAATCGGTCAAGTGCTCCGGCTTTGATCAGTGCTTCCAAGGATTTTTTCGTAAATGCACGATGATGAACACGTTCGGCAAAATCTGCAAGATCTTTAAATGGTCCATGTATTTCGCGTTCTTCAATTATAGATTTAATCACTTCTTCCCCAAGATTTTTAATCACAAGCAACCCGAAACGAATTGTCTCATCATTGATATACGTAAACGTTGAACGAGACTCATTGATATCCGGAGGAAGAACTTGAATCCCTATACGTTCACACTCCTTCACAGCAGAAGCAATCATTTCAAGATCGTCAGATTCAGCAGTCATGAGTGCGGACATGTATTCCGCAGGAAAATTTGCTTTTAAATAGGCTGTATCATATGCAATCATGCCATAACTTGCCGCGTGTGCTTTATTAAACCCATATGCGGCAAACGGTTCAATAAGTTTCCAAAGACGCTGGGCTTTTTCCGCACCCATACCATGTTTTGCCAATCCTTGAAGGAGTTTTTCTTTTTGTTTTGCCATTTCTTCCGGAATCTTTTTTCCCATAGCCTTTCGAAGCTTATCTGCCTCAAGCCAGGAATATCCGGCAAGATGAATTGCAATCAACATGACGTCATCTTGATACACAATCACTCCATAGGACTGATCAAGAATCGTTTTCAAACGCGGATCAAGATAGCGCACAAGAGATGGATCGTGTTTACGACGAATATACTCCGGAATGGATTCAATTGGGCCAGGTCGATACAAGGCGACCATAGCCATAATGTCTTCAATACGTTCAGGCCGCAGTTCCATAAGATACTTTGTCATTCCATCTCCATTCAGCTGAAATGTTCCCATGGTATAACCTTTTGCGAGAAGTTCGAATGTTTTTTCATCATCAACGGGAATTTTTTCAAGAACAATTATTACTCCTTTTGTCTTTTTTATAATCTTTACTGCATCTCCCAAAATAGAAAGGTTACGAATTCCAAGAAAGTCCATTTTCAAAAGACCGGCTGCTTCCACGGATTTCATTTCATACTGCGTGATGACTTTTCCCTCTCGTGTTTCAATCTGTAATGGAGTGAAATCCGTAAGTGGACTCGGCGCAATCACCACCCCAGCCGCGTGAATGGAAACATGTCGTGCACACCCTTCGATGCGTTTTGCAAGATCAATCAATCGCCGTACTTGAGGATCGGTATCATATCGTTTTTTCAAATCCGGAGCTTCTTGAAGCGCGCGTTCCAATGTCATCGGAAATCCCTGGCTTCCCATGGGAACAAATTTCGCAATTTCATCCACAAAACTGTATGGCAATCCAAGCGCGCGTCCGACATCACGCACACTCCCGCGAGCCATCATGGTTCCAAATGTACAAATCTGAGCGACTTTTTCTTTTCCATATTTTTCTGCCACATAAGCCAACATTTCATCTCGACGATTATCCGCAAAATCACCGTCAACGTCCGGAGCAGAAGGACGTTCCGGATTCAAAAAACGTTCAAACGGTAATTTGTAACGAAGAGGGTCTACCGTCGAAATACCAATCGCATATCCCACAAGTGATCCAGCGGCAGATCCACGTGTCGTTGTAACAATTCCATGACGCCGTGCCCATTCAATATAATCAGATACGATTAAAAAATAGGGAGCGAATCCCTTCATTTCAATAACAGAAAGCTCATAATTCAAACGCTTTTGCATTTCTTCGGTTAACACAGGAACCTTTTCTGCAAGCTCACGTTCAGCACGCTCACGCAAATATTGCAAATGCGTTAAGCCTTCTGGAATTTCAAAATGAGCAAAATTCCATTTTCCTAATTCAAAAGAAACCTGACACCGATCGGCAATCCGGCGCGTATTTTCAATGGCTTCCGGAACATCTTTAAAATGTTCTTCCATGATTTCTCCTGTGACCAATGAAGCGTCGTACTCTGTCGCTTGAAGACGTTCAAGGTGTTCTAATGTTTTTCCTCCCTGCACACATTGAAGGATTTTCCATGCTTCTGCCTCCTCTGGTTTTAGATAAAAAACATTTTTTGTTGCGACTACAGGGACGTCTAATGCGCGTCCGAGTTCAATCAATTGCGCATTGATCGCCTGTTGTTCTGCCATTTCAGGACGATCAACAAGCTCGAGAAAAAAATGATCTTTTCCAAAAATCCGAACATACTCCTGAATCAAGATCTCTGTTTGTGGACGATTTCCATGGGAAAGCATTTGATCAATTTCTCCGAATCGTCCTCCAGACAATGCAATTAACCCATGCGATTTCCCTTCACAGAGTTCTCTCAAAATTTCGTGATCAATACGTGGCTTATAATAAAAACCTTCCAAAAATCCAATGGAAGACAATTGCACAAGTGTCCGATATCCATCCATGTTTTCTGCAAGCAAAACAAGACGGTTTGGTTTTGTATCAATATGTGCACGCTTTTGATGACGTCCTGCAGGTGCGAGGTACGCATCCATGCCAACAATTAATTTGATGCCTTCATCTGCTGCTTTTTGATACGCCTCAATAATGCCGTAGAGCACCCCATTATCTGTAAGAGCAAATGCATCCATCCCTTTTTCTTTGATGGATTTAATAAGGGGTTTTACTTTTGGCAGTGCTTCAAGCAAGGAATAGTGACTGTGAACATGGAGGTGAACAAATCGACTTGGCATACATCAATAGAGAGAAATGTTTGTGGTCACAAGCGTACCATCCAGGACAAAAAACTGATAGAGACACCAGATCCTAAAAACAACAAAACGCCCCACCATCTAGGTCGGGCGCTTTTTTTATTTTCAAAAAATCTCACACCTAACACCTATTATAACCCTTGAAGTAATCCTCCTCCATTCATAAGTCCGCGAAATCCTCCACGCGACTTCATCATATCCAAAAGCAATTCACGAATGGAAACAGCCCCTTCCGGCACTTCCACAACAAACGGAACAGCAAATTCTGACAAACGAATAGAAAGAGTTGGTTTCATCTCAACATCAACTCCACGAATAAAACCGGAAGAGGCGCCAACAAACACATCAAAAGAAGAAATATTCTTTATCGCATCCATAAGTTCAGTATTATTTGAGGAACATCCGGCAGCAGCAACGAAGTTTTGTAAAACCTCCTGCCACACCTCTTTATTAAACGTCAAAGTATATCGTCGAACAGACTCTTCAATATTCGCAACTGTCTCATCTTCTTGTTTTTTGGAAAAAGAAGAAAACAAACGGAGCGGTTGAACAGACTGTATTGTTTCACGCATAACGACCGAATTTGCCTTGCATGTTTTTGCAAATTCAAGCGGCGCAGGCAAAAGTGCTGCAAACATGGATCCATTCATGTCTTTTTCAATCGCAATCCATTTATCTGCTATTTTTCCCAATGGAAGCAGAAATCCGCTTGGTAATGATATTTCTCCATTCATTTTGAGATAGGTCACAGGCGGAATCAACCGATATTCAACAGAAAAATCTAAAGCCTTTTTCTCTTCCATTCCTTTTACAGAAAAAATTCCTTGATGAGATGTCCTTACAACAGGAGATTCTTCTTTTTTTTCCGTAAAACGCGTTTCCGGAAGATTCATTCCTTTTGACATCCAAGATAAATACATTCCTTCAGTTCTAAACGTATTTCCTGTTTTTGAAGGATCTCCTTCTATGGTGGCTTCAATGGAAACAGTGGCGGTCTTTTGTTCAAATGTATGTCGAAGAGCCCAATATAATTCCTGTTCGGTGCGTTTAAATGGAAGATGTAATGTTGCTAAAAACGGAAGAATCCCTCCGCTCTTCCGTATGGCTGCATTTAACCCAACCGCTCCGGCTAACACTAAAACAAAAAAACCAACCGCAAGAGAAATTTTTATCGCATGACGATTTATATGTAGTTTCATATATCGTCCTCCTTCTTTTTTCCTGTTTTTTTCGACATTTTTCGTTCTGCAGCGTATGAAATAGCATACGTTAGAAGTCGTTTAATTCCTTCTCCAAAAACTCCTGCCCCAGATGTCAGATGTTCAAAACGATTTCGCATCCCAGTCAAAGCCTCTTCAATCTTTGCCATCTTTTCTCGCGCATCCGTCATGGTCTCATTGATGTTTCTCAAAATCATGGCCACCTGCCAAATGAGCCAACAAATAAACGCCGTAAACCAAAGGGCGCAGAATGCCAAGACAATAAATAAAATATCATGGGATTCAAACATATAATTGCAAGGGAACATTATCTGAGTGAAAATGTTCTTTTATTGTACACTTACCCACGCACAATCGCAAAAAATTGTTCTTCTAATACACGTCGAATATTTTCCATGATTCCGTCCACTTCTTCTGATGAAAGAGTGTGATCATCAGCTCTGAAAACAAAATGAAGGGCAATAGATTTTTTTCCTTCTGGAATTCCTTTTCCCGTATAGACATCAAACAATTCTATTCCGCGCAAAAGAGGTGTCTGAGCACGAAGAACTTTTTCCATTTCTCCATAAGCAACCTGTTCACCTATCACAAATGCAAGATCGCGTTTCCCTTCTGGAAAAAGCGGGATGAATTCATACACTTTTTTCTGTTTTGGAAGTTGTGTCATTTTTGTGAGGTTTAATTCCATAACAGTCGTCGAAACATCAACTCCAAGTTCTGCTAAAACATCTGATTTTACTTCTGTGAAATACCCAACATCTTCTCCACAAACAGAAATACAAGCACTTATTCCTTTTTGCATCCAAAACATTTTTTCTTGAAACGGAGAAAACATATACGAATATCCAAGAGTCTCCAATAAACCCGCACATATCCGTTTCACTTGGTGAAGAGAGTCACCACTCTTCCCTGCAAATACGAGCCCAAGGACATGATCCTGACGAGGAAGAAACGTGTTTGTCTCTCCATTTTCTTCTCCTTGTTCTTCTTGAAGATAAGTGCGTCCGATTT
The DNA here is from genome assembly GCA_000996355.1 of Candidatus Uhrbacteria bacterium GW2011_GWC2_41_11. GTDB lineage: Bacteria > Patescibacteriota > Patescibacteriia > UBA9934 > GWF2-40-263 > UBA10014. The sequence goes on along the minus strand of LCAH01000002.1, from coordinate 52,975 downwards.
CAAACAAACAAACAGGATCAAATCCATGTTGATTTTTTTTCACGTTTTCCAAAAGATTCGGCACAAGACTTCGCACTAAATATGGCCGTTCTTTTGATAAAGGATTTTCAAGTTCGATATAAAGAGAAACATTTTCTTTCATGGCAGAAAGAATAGCAGGACTCACAAAACTATAATTGTACGTTTCTGTGGCAAAAAAATGCTGCGAAAGAATTGATCGTACTTGTCGCTGCAAAAGACGTGACAAATCCTGCTTTGGAGGTTCCATCTTTCCCATAGGAAGCAAACAAGGAATCCGATCATATCCATAGACACGCACCACTTCCTCAACTAAATCTTCAAAAATGGAAATATCTTTTGTAGCGCGCCAGGTTGGAATAGTCACCAAAAAATCTTCTCCTTCTTTTTTCAACGCAAATCCGAGACGTTGTAAAATTCCCTCTGTTTCTTTGGAAGAGATTCCTATCCCAATTTTGGAAATCAATTTTTCCATGGAAAAAAGAATGGGACCTTGATGCAAAGAAAAATGACTCACATCCGCAACCGGGGAAACCACATGTGCTCCTGGAATTATTTGGCAAAGTAATTCAACTGTTCGACACAAAGCAACATCTGACAGATGTGGATCTAAACTTTTTTCATATCGAAGCGATGCTTCGGAACGCAACCCAAGTTTTTGAGATGTTGTTCGAATACAAGAAGGATGAAAATTTGCAGATTCAAGAAAAATTGCGGTTGTATTTTCATCAATTTCACTATTTTTTCCTCCCATAATTCCCGCAAGGGTGACAGATTTTTTTCCATCACAAATCATGAGCATAGAAGCATCCAGCGTGCGTTCTTCTCCATCAAGAGTCACAAATGTTTCTTCATCTTGTGCACGTTGAACACGAATTTCAATTGTCTGTTTTGCCCCAGACTGATTCTCAAGTTTTTTTGCATCAAATGCATGAAGCGATTGCCCCATTTCCAACATCACATAGTTTGTAACATCAACCACATTATTGATCGGATGCATCCCAACCGCGAGTAAACGTTTTTGCATCCAATCAGGTGATGGCTCAATACGAATTCCATCAAGAACAACACCCATATAACGTGGACACAATTCTGGATCAGCAACCGTCACAGAAAGTTCATACCCCTCTCCCTTTGAAAGAACAGGAGGTTCTGCATCATGAAATGTGGTATCCAAAAGCGCAGCGATTTCACGCGCCATGCCACGATGACTAAAAAGATCCGGCCGATTGGTGAGCGACTTGTTATCAACATCCAAAATAACATCATTTAATTCAAGGGCTTCGGAAAGTAATGTTCCAGGAACAGCTGTAAGAATCGACACATCCAACACCTCCCGTTCTCCTTCTTTTCCCGTTGCTATTCCAATTTCATTCGCTGAACAAATCATGCCAAACGAATCTACTCCACGCAGCTTCGTTAGTTGAATCTCGACCAGATCTCCTTGTCCATGCCATCGCACTTTTGCACCAACAAGTGCCACAGCCACTTTCATTCCTTCTTGGAGATTAGATCCACCACACACAATGGAAAGTGTCTCCTTCCCCACATTCACATCACAAACACGAAGTCGATCTGCATTCGGATGCGGATACACCTGCAAAATTTGTCCAACAACAATTTTTTCCAATGAAGCTGCTTGCGATTCCATTTTTTCTACCTCAACCGTACTCAACGTAATACGATTTGCTATTTCCTCGTCTGAAACATGAGAAGGTAAATCAACGAAATCTTGAAGCCATTTTTTTGAGATCAACATATCATCAAAATTGGGTAAGAAATTTCATATCTCCGCTTTGCATAAGGCGACTATCATCAACTCCATATTTCAACATGGCAAGTCTTGAGAGGCCAAACCCAAATGCAAATCCTTGATATTGTTCTGGATCAACATTTCCTTCACGTAATACAGACGGATGTACCATTCCTGCCCCTAACACTTCCAGCCAACCAGACTGTTTACATACTCGACATCCGGTTCCGCGACAAAGAAAACAAGTTATTTCTCCACGCACACCTGGTTCAACGAATGGATAAAATTTTGGGAGAAGACGCACGTTTGCTTCTCCGTCATACAAATGTTTTGCCACTTCTTCCAAAACTCCTTTCATGTGACCAATATGAATATCTTTATCCACTACCAATCCTTCCAATTGATAAAATGTATGTTCATGTCTCGCATCTGTTGCCTCGTTACGAAAACAGCGACCCGGAACAATCATCCGAATCGGCGCACGATATTTTCGCATTGCGCGAACTTGAACTGGTGAGGTTTGAGTACGCATCACTTGATCCGGATGCCCTTTGATATAAAACGTATCTTGCATGTCGCGTGCCGGATGTGTTGGAGGAATATTGAGTGCGGTAAAATTGTAATAATCACTTTCGAGCTCTGGACCATCAGCTACCATAAATCCCATGGATGTAAACAAGTCTTCCAATTCTTGCTGAATTTGTGTCACTGGATGAATATGTCCAAATGATTCTTTTGGAAAAATCGGTTCGGAAACATCAAACCAAGCATGAGATGAAATATTCTCGTTCTTCATCGCTGCAAGCGCAGAATCAAACGCTTGTTCCATGGCTTGTTTTGTTTCATTAGCAACCGTTCCAACCATTCGACGTTCTTCTTCTGAAAGATCTTTCAAAAGAGCCATGAGGGTCGCAAGCTTTCCTTTTCTTCCTAAAAATTCCACTCGAAGAGCTTCCAGACCAGCAAGATCAACTGTTGTTTTCAATGTCTTCTCAAATGTGTGTTTCAATGATTCAAATTGTGTTTGCAATTCCATACAATTCAAAATGAGAAAATCCTAAAAATTTTATGCTCCGACCAACTGTTTTACCACATTCAAAATCTGTCCACCGAATCGTGCAAGATCACGGAAAGTCACCAAAAGTACCAATCCCATCAAGACAACAAATCCAAGGTTATGTACCAACGCTTCAATCCGTTCGTCTACAGCTCGACGGCGTATTTTTTCAATGAGGAGAAAGAAGACTCGTCCTCCATCAAGGGCAGGAAACGGAAGCAGATTCACAACAGCCAAATTAATAGAAAGAATGGCGGTAAATTGTAAAAGATAAACAAACCCCATTGCAGCAGCTTGACCAGTCATAACCGCGATTCCAACAGGTCCAGACAAATCAACAGCTACTTCCTGGTGCACAACAAGGCTTGCAAGCAAATTCCAAAATGCTCGAAGAACTTCCCAAACAAATATTCCTGCTGCAGCAACCCCATGTGGAATGGCCAAATACCATGGATAGGAAACAAGCGCTGTCTTTACAAGACCGACTCCAACCCCAACAGCTGTCATTCCAGGCAATGGCCCTGCAGTCACAGGAATGGTCAAATATGTTTCTTCACGTTTAATGACAAAACGTAATTCTTGATCTGCATGTTCTTGTATATATTGTCTTGCTCCATCTGCAGAAGAGAAAACAGAATCATTGATAGAAAGAAGAACATCTCCTCCTTCTAAACCTGCTTTTTCTCCCGGACTCTCTGAAAGCACAGACATGATTCGAATATTTTCATCACTTAATCGAGCTTGAGAAGATAATGAGCTATCAACAACAGTCGGAAGGCCAGCCATAAATCCAAACGAAAGAAGAATAGCTGCCAGAATCATATTCATGGCAACTCCTGCAATTAAAACCAAAAAACGGCGCCATGCTGGTTTGCTTGCAAAACTGTCTGAATCATTTTTTTGCTCTCCAGACTCTCCTTTAATTTTTACAAATCCTCCAAGAGGAATCCAATTTATAGAATATATAGTCTCTCCTTTGCGAACGCCCCAAAGCCGCGGAGGAAACCCAAATCCAAATTCTTCGACCTTCATTCCCATTTTTTTTGCGGTTATAAAATGACCAAATTCATGGGCAAAAACAAGCAAAGAAAGAACGAGAAGAAATAACAAAAGAGTACCAATCATACGTCGGGCATAGTATCAGGAACGCTCAAGAATTTCCACCACTTCCTTTTTTTTCTCTTCCATCACCTCTGGATTCAGTGCTTCTACATTTAAACGCACAAGTGATTCTGTATTCGAGGCTCGAACATTGAACCAAAAATTTGGATACGTCACCGTCACTCCATCTAATTCAGAAATTACTCCATCTGCAAAGTGTTCTTTCAATTGTTGCAAAACTATCTCTTTATCTGATACGCGAAAATTTAATTCTCCAGAATGTGCGTACTTCTTATACGGAGCAACGAGTTCAGATAATGTTTTTCTTTGTTTTGTCATCTCTTGCAAAAGATGAACAGTGACCGTAAGCGGTCCTTCAAACACACCTATTGGAAATCGATAAAAAAAATGTCCGGACGATTCTCCGCCAAATACGGCATCAACTTTACGCATCTGTTCCTTCATAAATGAATGACCAACACGTGTCACAAGTGGACGTCCGCCTGCTTCCAAAATCATATCTTCCGTCACTTTTCCTGGTCGCACATCATAACAAACGGTGGCTCCTGGAAAACGACGCAACATGATTTGTGCAAGCAATCCGCGCAAGATTGCTGGTTCAACCACTTGTCCTTGATCATCAACAAAAAAAATACGATCCCCATCTCCATCTGTTGCAATTCCTATGTCAGCCTGTCTGTCACAAACAGCTGCTTTCAACTGTTTTACATTCTCTTCTTTTAACGGATTTGGTTCGTGGTTTGGAAACATTCCATCAAAATTCCAAAAGAGACGTATTGGGTCGCACGGAATTCGTTTAAATAATTCATCCAAATATTGAGCACCCATTCCATTCGCACTGTCTGCAACGATTTTAAGTGAACGAATCGAATCTTGACCCGCAAAATCTATTTCTGCCTCTGCTGCACGTTCGGGGATTTCCAAAATCGTTTTTATCCTTCCCTGTTGTTCTGCAAAAACAAATGCTTCCTGCTCTACAATATTTGCAATATCTTGAATTCCTGTATCCCCACTCACAGGAATAGCATGAGCCCGAACAAATTTAAATCCATTATATACAGTAGAATTATGAGAAGCGGAGATCATAACTCCTCCATCTGCTTTCAGATATCCAACCGAAAAATAAAACGCTGGTGTTGAAACAAGTCCGATATCCAAAACATGCACACCGCTTTCTCTTATTCCTTTTATGATCGAGGATTGAAGCTCCAAAGAATTCGGACGCATGTCACGCCCCACAGCGAATGTGAGTTCCTTTCCTGGACTTTCTCGTCGCAACAAAACAGCAAAGGCACGACCAATGGATTCTGCTAAAAGAGGAGTAATTTCTGAATCAATTAAACCACGCACATCATAGGCTTTAAAAATATGTCGAGGAATTTGCATAAAATCGTTGACATTTAGAAGAAAAATGATAAGGTAACTATATCGTATTTTCTTTTCAAATTCTACTTATTCTCTTCTTTTTTATGCCTTTTCTCTTCATTATCCTTCTTGCTATTCTCGCGGTGATTGGATGGTTTATCCTCACATACAATTCTCTCGTTCAATCTCATAACCATGTAGAAGAAGCGTGGTCTGATATTGAGGTTCAGCTAAAACGTAGGTATGATCTTATTCCAAATCTGGTGGAAACTGTTCGTGGGTATGCCAAACATGAAGAAGGGGTGTTTACAAAGGTAACAGAAGCTCGAAATGCAGCCATGTCTGCTAAAACCCCAGCTGAGCATGCAGAAACAGAAAATGTTCTCTCTTCAACCTTAAAATCTCTTTTTGCCGTCGCTGAAGCATATCCACAACTTCAAGCTGGGCAAAATTTCCTCGATCTTCAACACAATCTCACTGATGCGGAAGATAAAATTCAAGCTGCTCGCCGCTTTTACAATGGAAATGTCCGCGACTTCAACATAAAACTCCAGGTATTTCCAACAAATTTAATGGCTGGCACATTCGGATTCTCGAAACGAGAATTCTACGATGCACCTGATATCGCTGCCGAGCCTCCAAAAGTAAGCTTCTAACATGTATTCCGAAATTGCCGCGAACAAACGCCATACCGTTATTTTAATTGGACTTTTTTCCGTCCTCATTGTTCTTATTGGATTCGCCTTTGGCGCACAAGTGGATTACCCCATCGAAGGAATGATCATTGCGTTGTTTGTCTCTGTCGTCATGACTCTCATCGGATATTACAAAGGAGACGCGGTTGCGCTTGCGGTTTCAGGTGCCCAACCCATCGAACAACGAGACAATCCTGTACTCTATCGAACCGTTGAAAATCTTGCGATTGCTGGAGGACTCGCCACCCCAAAAATTTATGTCATGTCAGATCCGTCTCCAAACGCCTTTGCCACAGGCCGTGATCCTGCCCACGCCTCTCTTGCGGTCACAACTGGCCTGCTCGAAATCATGGAACCAACAGAATTAGAAGGAGTGATTGCCCATGAACTTTCCCATGTAAAAAATTACGATGTTCGCCTCATGACCATTGTGGTTGTTCTTGTGGGTGTGGTTGTACTTTTTTCTGATTGGTTTTTACGCATGACATTCTTTCGCAGACGAGACTCTGAAGAAGGATCTAATCAATTCACTCTCATTCTTTTTATCGTTGGTCTTGCTCTTGCGGTTCTCTCTCCTTTGTTTGCTGAACTCATCAAACTCGCAGTCAGTCGACGACGCGAATATCTTGCGGATGCTTCTGGAGCTCTTCTCACGCGTTATCCGGATGGTCTTGCAAACGCCTTGGAAAAAATTGCCACATATGATCGACCGCTCGCCCACGCGAATCACGCCACCGCTCATCTCTTTCTTGCTAATCCGTTTGACCCGCATGTGACAAAAAAATTTGAACAATTCTTCAGCACACACCCACCTATTGAGGAACGTATTGCTCGTTTACGTAACATGGGACGTTAATTATCTATGGATCAACATATTGTCGAAAAATTTACCACTCATTTGAAAAACACTCTCACACGTGCGTTGTGTCTTGCGGTTGAACAACAGAAAGCACAAGTCGAACCAGAACATTTGCTCTGGGCACTTGGAACAGAAAAAGGATCTATTGCGGCAGAAGTTCTCCGAAAAACTCAGATCAAACAATCTCATTTGCGTACACTGGCAAATTTTTCGATTCCAAAAATGCGTTCATCAAAAAAAATCACAAAAGAAAAACATCCAAATGATGTTCCGCAACTTTCTGTCAATGCAAAACGTGCCATTGAAAAAGCTGTTCTTGCTGCCAGTGTGCACGAACATACCTATGTGGGAACCGAACATCTTCTTTCAGGTCTCATTCATATTCACGATCCAAAAATCGAACAATTCTTCCATGCGGAAAAAATTGTCATTCCTGAATTACGTCAGCACCTTTCTTTGGTTTTGAAAACCGCATCAAAATTTCCTGAACTTGCCGGTATGATTCATGAAGTCCCAAAAGAAAAAACAGGATCAGAAACCGCATTTTTCAATGAAGAACCCGAGGAGTCTGAACCTGAAGAACCAGAACGAAAAACACCGGCTCTGGATTTTTTTGGACGTGATCTCACCTCTCAAAACATGCAGGCTCGCATTGATCCTCTTATTGGACGAGAAAAAGAAGTTCAACGGGTCATGGAAATTCTGTGTCGACGTACAAAAAATAATCCCCTTCTCTTGGGTGAACCTGGTGTTGGAAAAAGCGCAATTGTGGAAGGATTGGCAAAAAAAATTGCCGAAGGAACCGTTCCTGCGGCTCTTCAAGGGAAACGAATCATTGCTCTTGATCTTGCTATGGCGATTGCGGGAACGATGTATCGTGGAGAATTTGAAGCCCGACTGCGTCAGATTATTGAAGAAGCAAAAACAAATGAAGAAATCATTCTCTTCATTGATGAGATTCACATGATTGTGGGCGCTGGCTCTGCTTCAGGTTCTTTGGATGCGGCAAACATGTTAAAACCGGCTCTGGCACGAGGTGAACTTCGATGCATTGGAGCAACGACCCACGCAGAGTTTAAAAAACACATGGAAACAGACGCCGCACTCGAACGTCGTTTCCAGACCGTTGTGATCGAAGAACCATCTGCAGAAGATACCCTTCATATTCTCCAAGGAATTGCACCATCTTATACATCTTTTCATCAGGTTCAATTTACAGACACAGCCCTTCAAGCAGCTGTTCGACTTTCCGGACGCTATCTTTCAGACAAACGCTTTCCAGACAAGGCTATTGATCTTATTGACGAAGCTGCCGCATCGGTCCGTGTCCGTACTCAGCATCCGTCTCAAAATGACCGTATGCGTGCTGCCCATCGAGAACTGGAACGCATCCGTGAACAAAAACGCGAGGCGGTCCGGACAGAAAATTTTACCCAAGCTCTCTCTCTCAAAAAACAAGAACAACATCTTCAGGAAACATGTAAACAATGGGAACAGGCATCTCCTCCTTCCGAACTTTTAACAGTTGACGAACAACAGATCATTGAAATTGTTTCCCGTCTTACCCATATTCCTCTTTCAGAATTATCCCATCATGAACGCGAACGTTTGCTTTCTCTTGAATCCTTCATTCAAAAACAGGTAATCGGACAAGATATGGCTGTTCGACGTGTTGCTGAATCCATTCGGCGAGCGCACGCAGGCATCAATCAATCAAGCCGCCCGCTTGCCTCTTTTCTCTTTCTCGGTCCATCCGGAGTGGGAAAAACCGAACTCGCGCGTACGGTTGCAGAAACCGTTTTCCAAAATCCTCGCGCGCTCATCCGTCTGGACATGTCAGAATTTGCGGAAGGATATGCGGTTTCAAAACTTCTTGGATCTCCAGCCGGATATGTTGGATATCGTGAACCAGCCAAACTTACAGACCAAATAAAACAACGACCCTATGCCGTTATTCTCTTTGATGAATTTGAAAAAGCACACACAGATGTTCAAAATCTGCTTCTTCAAATTTTAGAAAATGGAGAAATTGCTGATGCAACAGGACGTCCAGTCAGTTTCCGACACGCGATTGTCATTCTCACATCAAATGTCGGATCTGATCAAATGGAAGGAGGACATTTGGGATTCGCCTTTGACGAGAAAGAAGGAATAACTGGAAAACAAGAAGAAATACGGAAAGCTCTTGAAGAACGCTTTCGACCAGAACTCATCAATCGTATTGATCATGTCTGTATTTTTGAACGATTAACCGAGGAACACTTACAAAAAATAACGGAAAAACAATTAGAAGAACTGGCAAAACGTCTGCACGAACAAGGATCTATTTTGTCCTGGTCTTTGTCTGTCACAGAACACATTGCTTCCGAAGCACAAAAAAGCAAACTGCGTGCACGTGAAGTCCGTCGCCTTATCCAAACCGAAATAGAATCCCTTCTTGCCGATCATCTTCTCACCTCCCCGGAAGAAAAAATAGTCTGTCTTGGCTGGAATGGAGAACATTTTGAAATCAAAAAACAAGCAAAAAAAAATCGCTCGTAAAAATCCCCAAAAAAGAAAAAAAATGATACTATTCGGTATATATGTCAGCCATGGCATCCGGATCCGTATCATCACTAAATGAAAAACGGTCATCTGCCCCAGGCGGGGGCCGTTTTTCTGTTGCCGGAAGCATTCCGAGATCAGGCAAAAATATTCCTCCCGCATTCAATAATCAAGAATACGACCGTGCCACTCGATTTCGGCAAAATCAAATGCATGATATCCAAAACAGAAGACCTGAACTATCACAAACAGCTGCCAGAAAATCAACAAATAATGATCTTTCTCCAGAAGAATCTGAAACACAACTAGCTCCGGAGCAAGATCGTTATGCTCGTTTCCAATCTGAAATACTCGCAGCAAGACGAAGACAACAAGCAGCCACAGGAGAAAATTCCATCCAAGGTGCAACAAAAAAAGCTGCAAGAACAGCCATAAAACGAGGGATTAATTACCTTGCCAATCTGATTGCAACTGCCATTACAGCAGGAACCGGTGGTCTGGCTATTATTGCAACTGGTTTTGTCTATCTCTTTTCCCTTGGGTATCTCAATGTGGAGATGTTCTGGTATTATAAAGAAGGAAAAAAAACAGGTTCTGCTCTCAATTATTTAATCGAACCGCTTGATAGTTGGGATCCGCTCCCTATTTCCACAAAAATGATTCCCATCACCATCCTGCATCTTGGAATTCTTGTTCTTGATTTTATCGTTTTTATTCTTGGTGTTGTCATCTTTTTAGCCGTTTTCATGATGGTTATCCTTCCGTATGCAGCTCCATTACTTTTTGTCACGAATTCCGCATTTCGCAGTGCAGTCTCTGGTGTTATTGCCAATTATATCGGACTCTAATCTATGTCAGAACGCATAAAAAAAATAGGTGCCGTTGTTCTCTTTATTGGATCGGTTTTCGGAATCGGTTTTTTACTCTATCGATTCTTTTTTGCCTCGCCACCACCTGCAGCAACCGTTGAGGAACAACCTGCTGTAGACATAACTGGCACAGGGTTACCAACAGCAGGCGAAGGTGTTCGTCCAACAACCACTTCCACCGAACCAACATTACTCCCAAAAGCGAGTGAAGTGGCCAAAGGAGGAGTCACGAAAACAACAACTCTGACAACTTCAGCTGTTCAGGCAACAACACTTTCAGGCAATGGAAAAGATGTCCAATATTACGATCCTGCTGATAGTCGATTTTATACCATTACCCAGGACGGAACCGTCAAACGACTTTCTGATCACCAATTTCCAGACGCACAAGCTGTTTCTTGGAATCGAAATGGCGAAAAAGCAGCCATTGAATTTCCGGATGGTTCAAATGTTGTGTATGACTTTACCTCAGAAAAACAAACAACCCTTCCACGCCATTGGGAAGATTTTTCCTTTGCTCCAACCTCGGAAGAACTTTTTGCCAAAAGTATTGGATTAGATCCGGGAAATCGCGCACTTGTTATTTCAAATGCAGATGGTTCAAATGTTCAAGCTGTGCAAGCTCTTGGAGAAAATGCAGACAAAGTTCAGATCAGTCCTTCTCCAAATCGACAGGTTATTGCTTTCTCGGAAACAGGAGATGTCCAAGCAGGTTTTGGTCGCAGTATGATTCTCCCCATTGGAAAAAATCAGGAAAACTTCAAAGGGCTCATTGTGGAAGGAATTGGATTTAGTCCTCTTTGGAGTCCGCGGGGGGACATGCTTCTCTATTCAGTTTCCGGAGAATCCAATGCCTACCGTCCATCCCTTTGGACCGTTGACGGTTCCAGTAACAGTATTGGGGACGATCGAACAAATCTCGGAATTGCCACGTGGGTAGATAAGTGCACGTTTAGTTCAAACACAACAGTCTACTGCGGTGTTCCACGCAATCTTCCGGAAAATGCCGGACTTCAACGATCTTTGGTCTCAAATACTCCTGATGATCTCTATCAAATAGATCTCTCAACCGGTCGTGCAAGTCTCACAGCTCGTCCGGAAAATGATACGACTATGGAAAATCTTCGCGTTTCCGAAGATGGAGCATCCTTATTTTATACCAATGTATCTTCTGGACGATTAGAAACGATCAAATTGAAATAAAAATCTCGATTATGCGTCACCGTTGGCTTACTCTTTTCAGTATTTTCTTTGTTACAGGCATTGTATTCTTCTTTTTTTGGATTTCCATTCAACCAATTCGCTCTCCAAAAAAGAAAATAACATCCTCTGAACCGATGGAAACCGTTTCCACACCAACGGTAACGTTTGTGAATCCAAAAAAAGGCGCACTCACAGACCCGAAACTAACCATTATTGAATTCGGAGATTTTCAATGTGAGCCTTGTCGAGACGTTGCAGAATCCCTTGACGTCCTTCTTCGAACGATTCCGGACGTTCAAGTGGTTTGGAAAGACGCTCCAAACGAATCTCTTCATCCCTTATCTACTCCTGCAGCCATTGCAGCCCATTGTGCGGGTGAACAGGGAAAATTTTGGGAATATCACGATCAATTATTTGGTCAACAAGTTCTTCTGAATGAAACCCTTTTTCCTCAAATTGCAAAAGACATCGGTCTTGATTCATCCCGATTTCAAAGTTGCTATGATAATCGCGATACGCTTCCTTTAGTCAAAAAAGATTTTGAAGAAGCGAAAGCTCTTTCTCTTTCCGCAACTCCAACCATTTTTTTGAAAGAAGAACGACTGGTCGGTTTCATCACCGTTGAAGAATTGATCGGACGTGTCAGAGAAATTCTTGCCGCTCAAACAAAATAAATATGACTATTATTCGTTTTTTTTCTTCTTTTTTCATTCTTGTTTTTTTGGGAAGTTTTTCTCTCCCTTTTGTTGCCAAAGCCACCAGTTGTATTTGTTATGACAAGCAAGGATCTTGCACGGAAATTTTTACTGCAAACGACGAAACAACATGTGACGCAAATTGTTCTCAACAACTCGTGCGAAACTACGCAAATTCCGAATATATTACGAATGATCCAGAGAAAGAAGAAGAATTTTCAAATCAATGTATACAGGCAAACCTCTCAACAAAAACTGATACCGCGACTTCAACAGAAGATAAAAAAACTGATTTTATCACCCCGATTCTTGGCATTAATATTCCAACCATCTCCTTTTCAAAAATTGCTTTGAAAAATCAATACCTCGAGGTTAATTTTATCGGAGAATACATTTCTGGTTTATATAAATTTCTCATTGGAGTAGCCATGCTTGTGACGGTCATATTGATCATGGTCGCCGGCGTCCAATATGTCACAAGTTCCGGCGGTGGAAATGTGGGTGAAGCAAAAAAACGACTGACCAATGCAGTCACGGGATTTGTTCTCCTCATGTTTGTCACTATTATTCTCTATACCATCAATCCAGCTCTAGTATTTTTCCAACCATTAAAAATTAAATACGTTCAGGAAGTTGAACTTGATAAAGATGCGGATGGAGAAGAAGGAAGCGGGGTCAGCTCAAATTCTCTCAAAGATCTCAAAAAACAATGTTTGGATGTTGTAAAACAAGCACAATCTCAAGGCACGTGCAACATGACTCAGGGTCAAAAATTTGGTTCTCCGACAGGCAAAGGACCAAATTGCGGGAGACATCACTGGGAAGACAGTGGAGCAAACTGGCAATTTCAAAATATAAAAAATCTTGATTATGCGGCTGTTTGGGGAGAAGAAATCAAGGCTCCATTTGATGGAATTGTAAGCTACCAAAAACAAAAAGACACAAATAATCGCTGTGGAAACCGCATTTACCTCAAAGGAAGTGGGGCAGAAATTACCATCTGTCATGCAAAAGATTTTACAAATACATCCGGGACATACATAACATCAGGAACATCTGTAAAAAAAGGAGATACTATCGGACATCTTGGAGGGAACTGTTGTGCAGGTCAAAGTCCACCCGGTGACTGGTCTACCGCAAAAGGAGGTTGGTGCAACAAGACAGGAACCATGTGCACGGATCCGGAAAAAAACGAAAGTTGTAGCTGTCAACCAATTGAACAAGCAGGTAATACATCAGGACCTCATGTGCATGTAAGTTGGAATCCGGTTGGAGGAAATTTGCTCGCGTGTCTAGAAGAATAATATGTTTGTTTGCCAAGGTTGCGATGCACAATTTTCCAAATGGGCCGGACGCTGTTCGGAATGTGAAAAATGGGGAACACTTCTTGAAACAACTTCCTCGCCAGGATCTATAAAAAAAACAACATCTGTTTCCGCAAAAACAGGCGTTTTTTTATCAACCCTTAAAGACCACACAACCATTCGCACATCCACAGGAAATCAAGAAGTTGACCGTGTTCTTGGAGGTGGAATCGTCCCCGGAAGTATTCTTCTTCTTTCAGGTGAACCGGGTATTGGAAAATCAACTCTTGTCACTTCCCTTGCAGGAAATATTCCATCCTCTTCTACAAATCAAACCGTTCTGTACATTTCCGGAGAAGAATCCGCTCAACAACTTTCTGATCGTTTTCGTCGGCTGAACCGATCGTTCGATCATATTGTTTATTTGGAATCAGAACCAGTTGAAATATTGTGTACAACTATTGAAAAGATGAAACCCACACTTGCTATTATTGATTCTATTCAAACGATTCCCTCTTCTGAGATGGAAGGAGTTGCCGGAAGTCCGAATGTTGTACGTTACGCAACCAACCTGCTCCTCCAATGCGCCAAACGAACAAATATTCCCATCCTTGTTATTGGTCAGGTGACGAAAGACGGTGCAGTTGCCGGTCCAAAAACACTCGAACATTTGGTCGATATCGTTCTCACTCTGGAAGGAGATCCTCTTCATGCATTTCGACTCCTTCGTGCCACAAAAAATCGTTTTGGTTCAACGGAAGAAGTTGGTGTATTTGAAATGGTACGAGAGGGTCTTGTCTGTGTGCCAAATCCATCCGAACGACTTTTATCTGAACGAACATCTGTTCCCGGATCTGTCATTGCAACCGTACGTGAAGGCTCAAGAATTTTTTTGGTAGAAATTCAGGCGCTTGTGGAAAAAAGTTTGTATGGAAATCCTGTCAGACGTGCATCCGGATTCGATGTAAACCGTCTTCAAATGCTTTCAGCCATTCTTTCCAAACGGGCTGGACTTCAGCTTGGAGATCAAGATATTTATGTGAACGTCATCGGAGGAATAGAAATTTCTGAACCGGGCGCTGATCTTGCTGTTTGTGCTGCCATTGTTTCCGCTTCAGCCGGAATTGCAGATCAAATTTCAACAGTGTACATAGGAGAAGTCGGACTCGGAGGAGAAATTCGTTCTGTTCCGGATTGTGAACGCCGACTTGCAGAAGCTGTACGATTTGGAATAACAAACGCTGTCATCCCTAAAAAAGGAAAACAATCTCCCTTTGGAAAACAACTCCTTCTAAAATCAGTCCAAACCATCAGTGAACTGACCTAAAAGTAAAAAGCTCAAGAATGGATATCTTGAGCCTGTTTTATTCCTTCAAATCATCGGACGGTGGAGGATCGGACTGTTTGTAAAACGTTCGAAGACGATCAATCTCCTCGTCCATCCGTCTTTGAAAATCGACCATGGATCGAAGAAATCTGGGAAACTCAGACATTCCCATTTTCTGCAAAATCTCCCGGTTCTCTTCAATAACCTCCAGCATATCGCGCGCTGTTTCTTCGTCCACGGTTAAATGCGGAAATTCGGGCATTGTTGCCTGTCTCCACGCATCGGTAACCTCATCTGCACATTCCAAAAAAATTCGACCCAAGAGAAATCCATTCAACTCCTCTTCCGAAGTCCCGTGCGCTTCCGGAGGTTCCGAGAGAATGGAAAGATTCTCGCGAATCTCTCGGACAAAGTCCATCCTCTTCCGAGAATTGGATGTTCCGAAGTGGAGGTGCCATAATCTCGACACGATTCCGAGATGAAGCTCTTTCCTCTCTTCGACTGGCTCGGTCCGATCAAATATCTCAGGAAGGATACTTGCAATATTCAAACCTTCCAGAGATTTTTGAACGCCACACATACTCAACTCATTCAAACCGGCCTGGATCGTACAACTTCCATCCTCCATCTTAGAACATATTCTGAAAATAATGGACCTATCGGCAAGATGGATATATTCCTCAAGTTCTCCATCTCTGATATCTAACATTTCTCTTTCTTCTGGAAAAAGAGCAATCCAAACGCGCAACTTTCTCACAGATCGCCTGACCCATGCATATTCACTCTCTCCATCATAAGAACGAAATTTCCAAAGACGAAGATAATAAACCGTCTGCCGCATTCCTCCTCTTGTTGCAAGAAGACGAAGGTCGTGAGAAACGGACGAAATCTTGTCGGAATCGAGTTTCCGACAAAGATCAATTCCGTGGAATGCACTTTTCTCTGCAAGAAAAACATCCTGACCAGTCTTGGCTTCTATTGCCTCCCTGAAACACCACTCAGACAAAGGTTTGAGAAGAAAATCCATAAATCTCTCAAACCAGGCAACTGTCTCATCCAAATTCTCTATGTCTTTCATTCATTCTCCTTTCATTTCATTTCTGGAAAGACGATCGAAACGTAGTATAAAAATCAAAAAATGTCAATTATTACCATCACTTTTATTGACTTTTCTTTTAAAGATGCTATATTTATGCGGGTTTAAAAAGGAGGAAACATGTCAGAACCCGAAAAAAAAGAATTGCTATACGTCGAAACTCTTCGAAAAAATGGGGTTTTCCTAGAAATCGACAACCGATTCCGGAATCTCGAAACTGGAATGATCGCGGTCCCTTGTGCGGACTGTGATCAACGCGTGGATTTGATTCGGCATGCCGAATCACTTTTTGAAGAACAGAATCTTCCCACGCGCATTCATCCGCTTGGACTAAACGGAGGAGCCATCCTTATACCAGAGTGGTCTCCTCTTAACATCAACGGCGAGGATGGTCGAGTTCTTATGCGTCATATTCGTGACGCTGCAGTTCTCAAACACATTGGATTACTTGTTCTCTATGGACATTATCCATGTGGAGCTGCGGGGCTTGCGAAGCTCTCGCTTGAGGAAACAGTCAATCTTCTTATGTCAGCAGAAGGTCTCGTTAAAGAGACAATGTCTGGCATGCGGGTCGACGCATTCTTCCACGTCGACTACCGTAACAAAAAACGCACGTATTTTGTCTCCCATCGCGCATGGAAACAATATCGATCATAATCACCTCCACTCCAGCGGGTGATTTTTTTATTTTATGTCTTCTATTTTTGTATTCCAGGCGTAGGTCTCATACGCCCAGACAGCTAATTTTTTTACATCTTGTACCCGACCCTCTTTTGAATCAGATCCAAGAACAATAATAAACAAATCTCCACTTCCCTCCTTTTGAATTTGAACTCCAAGACAATATCCAGCTTCAGGAAGATATCCTGTTTTTCCTCCAACCATGTGATAAGGTGCTTCATTTAAAAACGTTTTCATGAGCTCATCAGTATTTTCTAGTGGATAGATTCGTTTTGACACTCCTTGAATACTTGCAGAAACATGTTCTGTGGCAGAATGAATGGTTCCATTTGCCAAAGCTGCTCGAAGCATTTTGACAAGATCACCAGTCACAGATCGATTTTCCGGAGATAACCCTGTCGGATCTGTAAACGTCGTTCTGGTCATTCCAAGTTCACTTGCAACCTCATTCATCCGAACAATAAAATCACTTTCAGATAATCCAGAAAGTCGAGCAAGAGACATCGTGGCAGAATTGTCTGAGCTTACAAGACTCGCTAAAATTAAATCTTGTACACTCACCTCATCTCCTACAGAAACGTGCTGCTGTCCGCCAACGCGCACATCCTCCGGTTGAATACTCGCTCGTGCTTGCAAATCAGGTTTGGATTGCAAAAAGACGAGAGCAGTCATAAGTTTTGTCATGCTTCCGATAGATCGCGGTTCATCTGCTTGCTTTTCAAATAACACAGTTCCACTTCCCGCATCCACAACCAATGCACTCACAGCGGCAATATTTACTCCCACACTCAACGGATGAATCTTCTGAGGAGCAACTTCCTTACTTTCGGATTCAGGTAAAGAGGAAGATAAAAAAGACAAAATCGTTCCAATTTGCATGGAACGCCGAGGACCGGCTTCCGGTAGACGAGCCACTTCTTGAATTTGTCCCGCATCGGCCGGAAATAACTGAAACAAACTTGTTGCAAGAAGAACTTGAGCGAAAAGACGAAGAATCATATGAACTTACCCATTTGATTCAACCTGCACAGATGCAAGTTCAGCCAGCATTTTATCAATACGTTCATTGGCGTGTAGTCCATTATATCCGGGTAATTCATTCATATGGTGCAATCCAAGATGACGGAGCAAATCAACAGAAACCGTATAGACAGGTTGCAATCGCTCCACATCTTCTCGTTCTTCAATCAATCCACGCAAAAGAAGATTGCGCAAAATTAGTGTGCAATTCACTCCACGAATCTGTTCAATTTCTGGTTTTGACATGGGCCCTCGATAGGCAATCACGGTCAACGTTTCCAAAGATGGTCGCGTAAGTTCTCCGGATACCTCTTCTTTTGCAAGATGTTTTACAACTTCTGAAAAATCAGGATTTGTCACAAGCTGTAATTTTTCCTCATGTTCTAATACATGAATCCCGGAATCAGAAACATTGAGATATTGTTTTAATTCTTCAATGGCCTCACGAATAATTTCTTGACTCACCCCGAGAATGCGCACAACGGTTTTTATTTCTATCGGCTTCCCTGCCGCGAAAAGAATGGCTTCTATTTTTGCAGTCAACATATAAAACGATTCTATTCTACACGTTTCAAAGTAATATCTTCAAATGCAGAATCTTGAACTGCATACACAATACGTTGTTTTACGAGCTCCAAGAGAGCCAAAAAACTCACGACAACTTCTGTCCGATTCGATGCATCATCAACCACATCCTTAAAACTCAAACGTGCCCGATCCAAAATAACCTGACGTATATCTCGAATTTTTTCCTGAATGGAAATAACTCGATGAATAGATGCTTCTTTCAAGGAAAAAAATGGTTCAAGACGTTTTAATACTAATCGAAATACTTCTTCCAACATATGTGTATTCAAAGACGCTGGCGGATGAAATACGGGCTCCAAAACAACAGCGGAAGCCGATGCGGGTCGCACAAACATGACAGCTGTTCCATATCGTTCCTCTAATTCTTTTGCTGCTTCTACAAACTCACGATACAAACGCAATTGAAGAACAAGCTTTCCGGGATCTGTTTCATCCTGAACATCTGGCAAAGGAAGAATTGCATTTGATTTAATCCAAAGCAATTTGGCTGCAATCAACAAAAAATCAGCCAATTCTTCTGCAGAAACTTCTGAAACTTCCAAGTAATGAAGATAATCATTTGCAACTTTTGCAAGAGATATATCCGTAATTGGAAGTTCTTCTCGTTCAATCAATGCCAAAAGCAAATGAAGCGGACCGGAAAATTGTTCTAATTCAACCTCGTAGGACACAGAAAATTAGACATTTAATTTAGTGATATGGACTTCACGCAAAGATTTTTCTGGAAGTTCGCTCGGGGCATCCATAACCGATGTATGAGCCGAACCTGTCATTGGAAAAGATTGAACCTCACGCAAAAATACTTCCCCTGTCAGGTTCATAAGATTACGCTCTACTCCAAGAGCAATACCTCCGTGTGGAGGAGCTCCGTATCCAAACGCTTCAAGCATATGACCAACAGAATCCTGAATTTCTTGTTCTGAATATCCCATAATACGATAGGTTGCTTTGAGAATCTCTGAATCATGTGCACGAATACTTCCACCGCCAGATTCATATCCATTACACACAAGGTCATACTGAGTCGTAAGAATCTGTTCAATATTCTTTCCCGTTAAATGATCAGCAAGAAATTCAGGTTTAGGCATGGAAAAAGGATTGTGTGTAAATGTCCAACCTCCTTCTTCTGTTTTTTCAAAAAATGGAAAATCAACAACCCACGCATAAGCAAGAATATTATTCTTCTTATCCTCTTCAGTTCGCATATCAAACTTGTCTGCACCATACTTTGCTATAGATTCTGCATACGTAATGCGTGGAAATGGTTTTTGTTTGATAGTGAAACCAAGCGATTCAACGGTTTCAATCACCATTGCTTCGACCATTGCCATGACATCATCTCGTTCCACAAAACTCATTTCAATATCAACCTGCGTGTGTTCAAATCCACGATCTGCACGCGGATCTTCATCACGAAATGCACGAGCTAACTGAAAATATCGTTCAAAACCAGCCACCATGAGAAGTTGTTTATACTGCTGTGGAGACTGTGGAAGCGCAAAAAACTTTCCGGGTTGAAGACGGGCTGGAACAACGAAGTCACGCGAACCTTCCGGAGTTGCTTTTGTAAGATACGGAGTTTCGATCTCAACAAATTTTTGTTTCAAAAGAAAGTTTCGACATGCTTGAACAAATTGATTTCGAAGTCGTAAATTTTTTTGTAATCGTTCTGAACGCAAATCAAGATATCGATATTTCAAACGTAATTCCTCATTTATTCCACTTGTATCTTTATCAATTTCAAATGGCGGCGTTTTACAACGATTCAAAATAACAAGTTTTTTTACTCCAACCTCGATCGTTCCTGTTGCTAAATCTGGATTCACTTGTTTTTCTCCTCGTTTTTGAACAACGCCTTCCAATTCTAATACATATTCAGATCCAACTTCATCTAAAACTATCACAGCTTCAGCATCTAAATCTGGCTTATAACAAACAACTTGTACAAGACCTGTGCTGTCGCGTAAATCAATAAAAACAAGTTTATCTCCCATACGACGAATGTGATGAACCCAGCCATTTAATTTCACGGTTTCTCCAACTTTTTGAACAGTATCGATATTCCAAGTACGTTGCATAAAAATAATATTATTGTAGGACCTTCTTTAATGTAAGCTCAAAATGGGCAAAATGAGAAAGTTCTATTGAACAACAATGATTCCAATATATTCCACCCGCTGATAATCAGGATCACCTTCTTTTCCAACATTTCGTGCAAGGGGAATAATTTTTTGGGTCGTCAGATCGTAAAGAAGAATATCACCTTCCTGATTGACGACCAATGTATCTTGCACCCAATCACGAATAAATCCATCTCCTTCAGCTACAGATTTCTTCAGAGGATCTCCTCCATTCAAAGGCAAAACAACAAATTCTTTTTCTTTCTCTGAACTAAGACCTATCTGTGTCCCATCTGGTGAAAGAAACACACCATCAAACACCGTATCATCCATCAAATAATTTGGGTTATTCAAATCTTCTGGAGAAAGACGTATCCCTTTTCCTGTTTGAAGATCTACAAGATGAAGAGTAGAAGGTCCTTTTGGAAACTCATCTAAAGATTCTGGAAGGGTAAAGCTTGTTCCAATCAATTGTTGAGTCATTGGATTGATTTGATATCGATACAAATGATTTTCAGAAACATATGGATATGAACGAACCGTATGAGAAGAAAAATCATAAGCCCACAGTCCAGTCACATACTCTTGTCCTTCAGAAACTTGATGTATATATAGAACATTATGATCTGCACTAAAAAGAAATGGAATCGCATATCCATTCAGGATTCCCAATTGTTTAGAATCAAGAATAAAGGAGTCAATATCCTTTCCTGTCTCAGAATCCACAACGGAAACATCAACCTCAATTGGTTCTTGATTTGTTCCCAAATGAAACGTAGAAAGTGCCTGTCGTTTTCCATCAGAAGACGATACAGCAAAAGGAGAAATCGTTTCTTTTTTTTGTGAACCATCTAGATTCACGAGCATATTTTCTGACTCAGCTGAAGAAACATCACGTACAAAAACTTGCTTTCCATACACTTGAGAAACGAATGATTTCAATCCATCATTCAGAAATGAAGCAAGAGATGTAGGATTATTTATTTCGGAAAGATTCTGACGAAAAATCGTTGTTTCTGTTCCCTGATCTTGTTGACGAGTCACTTGGTATAACACGTATGTTCCAGAATTGATTGGTTTAAAAGAAGGATTTATCTGATCTTTAGACAATGGTTTTTTTGGAACATTTGGCAAAACGATCCAAGAAGCTGGACAAGATAAATCTAATTTTAACCAATAGTCTGTTCCACATGAAAAAAAACTATATATTCCAAACAACCCTGCACACAAAAGCAAGAAAAAAATGATGCGGTGATGTTTTCTCGTTCGTCTCATATTTTTTTATGGAGTCAATCGAGTAATCATGCGTGGAAATGGGATCGTTTCTCGAATATGTGGAACGCCACATACCCATGCCACAATACGTTCCAATCCATATCCAAAACCCGAGTGTGGAACGGAACCGTATTTACGTGTATCAAGATACCAATGGAATGCTTCTAAAGGTAAATGATGTTCTTTAATACGTGCAAGCAATACTTCATAATCATCTTCACGCTGACTTCCTCCAATAATTTCTCCATATCCTTCCGGAGCTAACAGATCCGCATTTAAAACATAATTCGGATCCAATGGATCACGTTTCATATAAAACGCTTTTACCACTGCTGGATATTTTTCTACAAAAATTGGACGATCGTATTGTTTGGTAAGGATGGTCTCATCATCTGCTCCAAGATCATCCATATCTCCAATATCACTTCCAAACTCATGAAGTTTTGCTACCGCTTCCGCGTGTGTCATATGAACAAACGGAGCCTGAACTTTTTCCAATGGCACAACATCACGTTCCAATACCACAAGCTCTTTTCGGTTCTTTTCCAAAACATCTTGAACAATACGACAAATAAGTCCTTCCTGAATCTGCATGTTTTCCTCATGATTCACAAAAGCAGCTTCGGCATCCATCATCCAAAATTCTGTAAGATGACGACGAGTCTTTGACTTTTCTGCACGAAAAACAGGACCAAAATCAAACACACGTCCAAAACTCATGATGGCTGCTTCCAGATACAATTGTCCGGACTGTGAAAGATATGCCTTGCCCAAATCAAAATAATCCATTTCAAACAATTCGGTTGTTCCCTCACACACATTCGGTGTCAAAATAGGAGCGTCAAATTTTATAAAACCATTTTCATTCAAATAAGCGTATGTCGCGTTGATAATCGTATTTCGAATCCGTTGAATCGCCCATTGACGTTCGGATCTCAACCACAAATGTCGATGATCTAAAAGAAAATCAGGACCATGCTCTTTTTTTCCAATGGGATAATCATCTGGGGCAAGCTGAATCATTTCAAACGATGTTCCTTGCAATTCAAACCCGGAAGGAGCACGCAGTTCCTCTTTCACAATCCCTCGAACAATAACTGAGGATTCAAATCGAAGCTGATTTAAAATATTCCACTGTTCTTCTGGAAGTTCAGCAGCAGAATATACAGTCTGCACACGTCCAGTCCCGTCGCGAAACTGAACAAAAAAAATCTTTCCGCTCGAACGAAAATTATAAACCCAACCTTTTAACTCTACCTCTTGTCCAACGGAATCTTTTATATCGGATACAAAAGTCTTTTTCATACGTCAAAAACAAAAAATACCCTTTCCACTGTAGCGGAAAAGACATATATAGACAACATAAAAAAAATACGCTCCACAACAACAGAATGACACAAGAATATGTCTCTATTGCACATAGAGCGTCGTTTAGTTGGGAAGACCTACTGATTTTCTGCCTTGAACTTGAACACGAGCTCAGAGAGCACACGATCTGTTCCAAGCAAATCCGGAGCAGATTGTCGTCTACCAAGCTTCAGCACCCCGGAACGTGTCTTGATGCTGTAGTAGCCATGGCAGTAATTTGAAAGATTTCCTGCCATCTGACATTCGATTTTAACACATAGTACAAATTCCCCTAAGAGAAACCACTGGAATGGTTGGAAAATGGGTATACATCAAAGATTCCACAACCTCATGAAATGCAGGAAGAGTATGCCCGGGAATCCGTACACGCAAAAGATCAGAAAATGTTCCATGTAGTGCCAAACGAACAAGTTTTAACGACTCATCTGAAATAGGACGAGCACTAAACCATTGTTCAGCATCTTGAATCGTACACTTTTCACAAACAACTCCCCCTTTCAATGTATGCCACCGAAATAATCCTTCCTGAATTTCCACACGACAAGAAAGACATTTAATCAGTTCAGGCCTATATCCAAGTTGTTCTAAAAGACGCAAAGCAAACCCAGCTAACAAAAAAGCAGCCCGTTCCGGACCACACGAAGGAGCTTTATTTAAACACTCCAACCAATGAACAACTCGCTCATAAAGTATTTGGTCAGCTTGTCCTTCACGTACTCCTCCATCCACCAACGCAAGGGCTTGATGAGCTAATAACATTTTTGAAAAATCAGAATAAATACCAGGAAATGTTCGAACTCGTTCAACACCAGCAATAGTCTGGTAGGTTCGACCGCGGACAACCAAAAATTCCGCTTCTGCACAAAATTCTAAATGAGGGGCAAGTTTAGCTAATGTTTTTTGTGCTCCACGACCAATCATTTCCACTTTCCCGTCCTGTTTCGTCAAAAGAGAATAAAAACGATCTGCTTCACGCCAATCATGTTTTGCAAGGATAATTCCGGTTGTGTGATAGAGGATAGCCATAATCATGTATAACAAAATCTGACAGCTATTAATATTCTTACACCTTACGTTCAAAATACTGTTGAAGAATCAGCATAGCTGCAAGTGCATCTTCTGATACTCCAGACCCCTCTTCGCACCTCAAACGAATACTTTCTGCGGTTGTATATGATTCGTCTTCTTCAAAAAGAGGAATCGAAATAACATTTCGCAATTTTTCAATAAAAAAACGAGTTTTTTCAAGTTGCTTTTCATTGTGATGACTTCCTGTAGTCAAAGGAACACCAACAACAACTCCATCAATTCCTTCCTCATGAATTCGTTTCACGAACAAAGAAATGGTTTCTTCTCCACGATTTGAAATGACTTCCCATGGAACAGCAACTTTTGCCTCACTATCACCTAAGGCAAGCCCAATTTTTTTATCTCCATAATCAATCCCTAAAAAATGCATATATCACACTGGCAGCGGAGTCAAAATTTCAGGTCCTTGTTCTGTAATCGCAACAGTAACTTCAAAATGTGCTCCGGGACTTCCATCCGCAATCACAACCGTCCACCCGTCATTTCCATCCGCGACCTGCCAACCACCCAAAGAAACCATAGGTTCAATAGCAATACACATACCTTTTTTTAGCAAAACCCGTGAAGCTCGATGATCAATATAATTCGGAACAGAAGGTTCCTCATGAACAGCATGTCCAACTCCATGTCCAACCAAAGCACGAATAATACCATATCCATGAGGACGAATAACCTCTTCAATTGCTGTACTTACATCCAAAATTTCATTTCCAATTTGTGCAGCTTTAACCCCTGCCAAAAGTGATTCTCTTGTGATATGCATTAGATGAATCAATTTTGAATCAACAACACCAACCGGAACAGTCACAGCCATATCCGTACAAAGATTTCGATACCAACATCCAATATCCAATCCGATAATATCTCCCTCTTTTAAAATAATGCCTCGATTGGCAGGTCCATGAACAATTTCCTCATTCACAGATGCACATAATGTCGTAGGAAAAGCTGTATCTTCTGGAGAAATTCGATACCCTTTAAAAGATGGTCTCCCTCCACTCTTTCGAATCACCTGTTCTGCCGCTTTATCTAATTCAATAAGATGAACACCTGGACGGACAAGATCAACAGCTGCCCGCAAAGCCTGAGATAAGAGAATCCCTCCTTCCCGCATGCATTGGATTTCCGTTGTTGTTTTTATAAGTGACATACGGATGCATCAAAAATTACTGCAATCTCTTCTCCTATTTCTTCAACTGAATGAGCTCCATTCACACGAAATACAATTCCCATCTTTTCAAAAAGAGTAATAATAGGCTCTGTTTCTGCATGATAAATGGCAAGACGTCGTTCAATCGCTTCAGGTGTATCATCATCGCGACGAACAAGCAGACCATCACAACGGTCACAGTGTCCAAAAATTCGCGGTGGCATATAAAGAATATGATACCCAGTCTTACAATTTGAACAAACACGTCGTCCAGCCAAGCGTGCAATGGATTCTTCATCCGAGAGCTCAAGAATAATGACGTGAGTTGGGTGTGTGAATGCCAATAATCCTGTCAACTGCATTTGGTCTCGTGGATATCCGTCTACAATCCACCCTTGTTTCACATCCTCACGTCCGAGACGTTCCTGCATAAGACAAGAGATCAATGTCGAAGGGAGTAGACGTCCAGCCTGAAGATATATTCCAATGGTTCGTCCCATCGGTGTTTCTTTGGATGCTTCTTCACGACAAAGAGCTCCTGTTGATATAGCTGGAATACCAAGAAGGCAAGAAAGACGTTCGGCTTGGGTTCCTTTTCCCGCTCCCTGAGAACCGAGAAAAATAATACGAAAAGGAGTTGAAGTCATAAAAAATGAACGAAGAAAGTATATCAGACTCATTCCATGAAAAGAAATTATTCACATGAAAACCGCCGGTTTCCTTCCGGCGGTTTTCTGAGAATACCTCGTAAAAGAGGTATTTCTAAACTTCGTATTCACGCATGGTCAGCTGAGATTCAATTTGTTTTACACTTTCAATGACCACATTCACGACGATTAAGAGAGAAGTACCTCCAATCACAAGACTTGCGTTTCCTGTAATTTGTTGTGCAACCAAAGGCAACACAGCAATCAAAGAAAGGAAGACTGCCCCAATCAAGAGAATGCGATTGACGACATATACGAGATATTCCACCGTCGGTTTACCTGGACGAATTCCAGGAATAAATCCTCCTTGTAATTGCATATTTTCCGCGACCCGTTCCGGTTGAAATACAATTGCTGTATAAAAATAGGTAAAAGCAAAAACAAGAACGAAATAGGCAACTCCGTAAAAAAGCTGATTATTGAATAAACCTAAAGTAGAAACAGCAATTTGACGAACCCATTCTGTACGAGCATCAAGAAAAAATTGCGCAAAAACCGTTGGAAAAAGAATAATGGAAATGGCAAAAATAATAGGAATCACTCCTGCCATATTTACACGCAGCGGAAGATGAGTTGAAACTCCTCCAGCAAGACGTGATCCACGAATCTGTCGTGCATATTGAACCGGAATATTTCGTTGTGCTTCATGCATGACAACAACTCCAGCCACAGTCAAAATAATACTCACCCCAAACAGACAAAGAGTAATAAGTTGAGACCGATCATAAACAGCGATCGTCCGTTGAAAAAAAGCCGGGAGACCGGCAATAATACCTGAAAAAATCATGAGAGACATTCCGTTTCCCACATGTTTTTCAGAAATCAGTTCTCCAAGCCACATAATGAAAATAGTTCCAACTGTCAACGACAAAATGGTAACAATCATTTGAAATGCACTCATTCCATTTCCAAAAACAGTTGGAGCTTTTTGCTCAAGAAGAAGCAACATTCCATATGCTTGAAATGCTGCCAATGGTACTGTCAATAATCTTGTCCATTGGTTAATACGTTGACGTCCTTGTTCTTCTTTCTGAAGTTCTTCCAAAGAAGGAATAATCATGCCCAGCAACTGGAAGATAATAGAAGCTGTAATATATGGAGCAACTCCCAGTGCAACAATAGAAAAATTTTCCAATGTTCCACCGGAAAAAATATTCAAAAGACCAAAAAATTGATTTGCTTGAAAAAAAGCAACGAGTGCTTCTGTATTGACTCCCGGAAGAGGAATATGGGCAGCAATACGAAAAATAACAATCATGGCCAATACGAACAAAATACTGTTTCGCACTTCTGTTGTTCGCCAAATATGCATGAAAGAGATCATAACATTCTAGAGAACACTTCCACCAACTTTTTCAATTTTTTCTTTTGCTGAAGCGGAAATCGTACAACCTTTTACGATTATTTTATGTTTTAATTCTCCTGCACCTAAAATCTTTACTCCTGCGTCAATACGATCAACAAGGCCTTTTGAAAGAAGACTCTTTGGTTGTACAATTTCTCCATCTGTAAAATTTTGATCCAGAATCTGAACATTTATGACAGAAGGTTTTTCATTCAGACTACGAAATCCGCGTTGTTTGGGTAACTTTAACATGAGAGAACGCAACCCTTTTAATTGCAGACCGGAACGTCCACCAGAACGGGCGCGTTGACCTTTCACGCCACGGCCGGAGTAGCTCCCTCGAGAACCTAAACCACGACCCACACGTTTACTCTGTCTTTTGGATCCTGGAGCCGGTTTAATGGTATGTAGTGCCAACGTCATAAGAAAACCTTACTTTTTTTCCTTTTGATGCCGTCCGGCTGACTGAAGCTTGCGAAGAGCTTCCATAGTCGCCTTGGCAACGGTAATTTTATTTGTCGATCCGAAAATTTTGCTCACCGCATTTGGAACTCCTCCGAGTTCGAGAAGAACCCGGACAGCTCCTCCAGATTTCAACCCTGTTCCTTTTGGAGCTGGCTTTAACAAGACAATAGCAGAACCATATTTTTCACGGATAGCATGAGGAATTGTTTGATCAAAAAGAGGAATCTGAAAAATATTTTTCTTTGCCTGTCGTGTTGCTTTATCAACAGCAATAGCCACATCTGCTCCTTTTGCAAGACCAAGTCCAACCGTTCCCTTCCGATCACCAATCACAACCGCAGCTCGAAAACGCATGCGTTTTCCCCCAGCTGTCACACGGGTCACACGAGCCAAATCCAAAATCTTCTGGTCATATTCCTTTCCTTCTCCATCTTCTGGACGTCGATCACGTCCTCCACGTCGACCACCTTGTCGACCACCTTCGGATCTACCACCAGTTGATGGACCGCGTCCGCGACCTGGTCGTTTTCCTTCTGTGGTCTTTGATGTTGTATTCGTCTCAGTCATACGATCCACATTAGAAACTCAATCCATTTTCACGCGCTCCTTCTGCTAAAGCAGCTACTCGCCCATGATATCGATAACTTCCGCGATCGAAAGTAACATCATTCACACCTTTTTGTTTTGCCCGATCAGCAAGAAGTTTTCCAACCAATTTGGCGACCTCCAATGGCTTTCTTTTTTCTGTCACATCCATATCTGAAGCAGCTGCCAATGTTCTTCCTATCGAATCATCAATCAATTGGGCGTAAATATGCTTCAAACTCCGCTTTACGCTTAGACGGGGTTGTTCGGCTGTCCCATGAATTCGCGCTCGTACACGATGAGCACGTAAATGAGCTTTAAGCCGTTTTTGTTTAAACGCATTTTTTGCTTTCATAGTCAGTTTTCATTAACCTGCCGTTTTTCCAGTCTTACCAGCCTTACGTCGAATAACTTCATCAACATATTTAATTCCCGTTCCTTTATACGGTTCAGGTTTACGAATCCGGCGAATACGTGCAGCTGTTTCTCCAACAAGTTGTCGATCAAATCCACGAAGCGTAACCACATTCTTTTCCACCATTGCTGTCACACCAGACGGAAGAAGAAATTCAACTGGATGTGAATATCCGACATCGAAAATAATCTTCATTCCTTGAATATTTGCCCTATATCCAACTCCAACAACTTCCAATGCTTTTGAAAAACCTTCTGTCACTCCTTTCAAGGCATTATTTATTAATGCACGCATTGTCCCCCAAAGAGCACGTTCCTCTTTTTGATCAGAATGGACGACAGAAAGAAGCAATAAATCACGACCATCTTCCGAAACACGAGAAACAGTAACAAATGGATGAATCTGAACAATCAAAGATCCATTTGGACCTTTAACCGAAACAATGTTCTTCTCAAGAACAACTTCAGCTTTCGCAGGAATCACGATAGGTTTTGCTCCAACTCGAGACATAAGACAACTTCTTAAGCTACTTCACAGATAATTTCACCTCCCAATTTTCGTACACGTGCATCCTTATTCGTCATGAGACCATTTGGAGTCGAAATAATTGCAATTCCCATGTCCGACATAATGCGAGGAAGATCTGTCGCTTTTGTATAAACTCGACGTCCGGGTTTACTCACTCGTTTCAGAAGACGAATAACTGGTTTACGATGATCGTATTTCAAAACTAGTCGAAGAAAATGCATCTTTTCTTCTTCGATTTCTTCTACTTTTTCAACAAAACCTTCCTGTTCGAGAATTTTCCCAATATGAAACTTCATGACGGAAAAAGGTAAAACAATTTCCGCTTTACGGACTGCCTGCGCATTACGAATGCGGGTCAACATGTCTGAGATGGGATCGATAATCATAGTCTCGTTTTAAATCCTTGGGGAATTCTACCAGCTCGCTTTTTTAATACCAGGGATCTCTCCCCGATTAGCAAGTTCGCGGAAACAAATTCGGCATAATTGAAAAAATCTCATAAATCCATGCCTACGTCCACACCGCCAACAACGATTTACTTTACGGGTGGAATATTTTGATTGTTTTCGTGATTTGGCGCGTTGATTTTCAGTGGCCATAAGACACAACAGGCATTAGTTCTTTTCCGATTTCTTGAATGGAAAACCGATTGCATCCAGCAGGATTTTTCCTTCTTTCTGCGTTTTCGCATTTGTTCCAATCGTAATTTCGAGTCCGTGGATCGTTTCAATTTCATCTGGACGAATTTCTGGAAACGCCATGTGCTCACGCATTCCGATCGAATAATTTCCTTGGCGATCAAATGCATCGGAAGGCAACCCTCGAAAGTCACGAACACGAGGAAGAGTTATTTTAATCAACTTTTCCAAAAAATTCCACATTCGTTTCCCTCGCATGGTTACTTTCATTCCAATAATCATTCCTTTTCGAATCTTAAAGTTAGAGATGGAAAGACGTGCACGAGTCTTCACTGGTTGTTGACCAGAAATGCGCCTCAATGTCTGTTCAGCTGCTTCCAAATACTTCGCATCTTTGATTCCCTGACCTAATCCGACATTCAACGTTATCTTTGTGAACCGTGGAACTGCTAACCGATTCTGATATCCATGTTCTTTCATGATAACAGGAACCATTTGCTCTTTGTAATATACCTGAAGTTTCATACATTATGCGATATCCTCTTTCTTTCCTTTTCGATGCAAAACACGAACCTTCACCTGTTTTCCATTATTTTCAATCATCTTTGCACCAATACGACCAATCATACCTGTTTTGGAAGAAAGATACTGAATATTGGAAACATGTAAAGGAGCTGGAAATTCAATCTTTTGCCCGGCTTGACCTTTTTGTCGGGAACGTAAATGACGCACCGAGATATTTAGCCCCTCGACGATCACTTTTTGCAAATCAGGAAAAACCTGCAAGACTTTTCCTTGCTTTCCCTTGTCTTTACCCGCAATGATGCGGACAATATCACCTGTTTTTATCTTCATAAGATATGAACCTCGTTGGTTGATCGTGAGACTCCTGGAGTTCTTGAAATTTTTCTCGAACCCCGGGAGTCCCACGGTCTATTTATAGCACCTCTGTGGCGAGCGAAATGATTTTTACAAACCCTTTTTGTCGCAAT
Organism: Candidatus Uhrbacteria bacterium GW2011_GWC2_41_11; assembly: GCA_000996355.1. GTDB lineage: Bacteria > Patescibacteriota > Patescibacteriia > UBA9934 > GWF2-40-263 > UBA10014. The sequence goes on along the minus strand of LCAH01000002.1, from coordinate 22,102 downwards.
TCTCGTGCGACTGGTCCAAAAATACGCGTTCCTTTTGGATCTTTTGATTTTTGGTCAATTAATACGGCTGCATTCTCGTCAAATCGAATATATGTTCCATCCGCACGTCGATTTTCTTTACGAGCACGCACTAAAACAGCATGAACAACGTCACCTTTTTTCACAGCCGTATGCGGTGTGGCATCTTTTACAGATGCCGTAACAACGTCACCGAGTCGGGCATAGCGTTTTTGATAACCGCCGTGGACACGAATAACTTGAAGTTTTTTTGCTCCAGAATTATCCGCGACCACTAACATGGAACGAAGTTGGATCATAAAAAATATTACGCTTGGACTTTTCTGACCATCCTCCATCGCTTTTCGCGGGAAAGAGGACGACATGGAACAAATTCGACGACATCTCCGACATGACAATCATTTTTTTCATCGTGCACCTTAAAACGTCTACTGCGAATATACCGTTTCTGATATTTCGGATGTAAAACGGTACGATCAACTTGAACAACAATTGTTTTATCCATCTTGTCGGAAACGACCACTCCCTGAAAGAATCGTTGAATTTTTTGAATATTTGACGTAGCCATATAAAATTATACAACGGTTGTGGGCGTGACCTTTTTTTTGGACAAAAATGTTTGAATACGGGCGATTTGTTTTCGTACCTTACGTACGGCTCGTACGTTGCTAAGTTGATTTGATGCTAACTGAGATTGAAAAGTCCGCAACTCTGCCTGTTGTTGCATCAACATCTGTGATAACTCTTGCGAAGTTGCAGTGGCAAGTTCCTTTCCTTTCATAAAACAGATAGTTAGTCTTCTCGAGTAACGAATTTCGTCTTAAGTGGCAATTTATAAGAAGCAAGTCGCAATGCCTCCTGAGCAATTTGTGCACTAATTCCATCCATCTCGAACATCATCGTTCCTGGTCGCACAACAGCAACATAATGATCAACAGCTCCTTTTCCTTTTCCCATAGGCATTTCTGCACCTTTGGTTGTGACAGGATGATCAGGAAAAATACGAATCCATATTTTTCCTCCGCGTTTTATATATCGGGTCATGGCACGACGAGCAGCTTCGATCTGTCTGGATGTAATCCAAGATTCTTCCATTGCCTTAAGACCAAATTGTCCGAAAGCAATATGGACCTTACGGGTTGCTAAGCGTTTTCCCCGAGCACGTCCTTTATGCCATTTACGATGTTTGACCTTCTTTGGAATCAACATAGAGAACCGTTAAGCTCGAGACGAATTGAGATCTGTTGTTCGTTCCTTCTTCTCAAAAACCTCTCCTCGATTTATCCAGACCTTTACTCCAATCGTTCCGTAAATCGTGTGCGCCGGTACCGTAGCAAAATCAATGTCAGCGCGCAAGTTGTGGAGAGGAACCTTCCCGTGTGCCAATGTCTCTGTTCGAGCAATTTCCGCTCCATTTAGACGTCCACCGATGGTAATTTTAATTCCTTCCGCATGTGCTTTCATCACACGTTCAATCGCTTGTTTCATCACACGTCGAAATGGAAGACGACGTTCAAGATCTCCCACAATCTGCTGACCAACAATAGAAGAAGAAAGAGATGGATGTTGAACCTCTTTGACACTCACATTGATTCCTACTCGACGACCTCGAAAAAAACGACTCATGATTTTTTTCTTTATCTCTTCAACACCAGCTCCTGCTCGTCCAATGATAAATCCTGGTTTAGCTGAATGAATAATGAGATGAATTTGCTGTCGTGTTCGTTCAATTTCAATGCGATCAACAAGAGCAGAATGAAGTTCTTTTCTTAAGAAATCACGAATTTCCACATCCTCCCGCAAGAGAGGTGCAAATGACTGTTTAGAAAACCAAGCAGAATCCCAACTCTGGATTGTTGACAGTCGAAATGCTTTTGGATGTACCTTGTGTCCCATAATAATGACTTCCTACTTCTTCACAGTCTTATTGACCTTTTTCGTTTTTTTCTTCTCTATTCGTTCTTTTTTTGCTGATTCGTTTGTAACTGCCTGTTCTATCAAAGAAAGAGAAATATGTGTTGTTCGTTTTCGGATTGGTGCTGACCGACCAAATGCTTTTGGTGTCCAACGACGCAAGGTTGGTCCCGAATCTGCTGCAACTGATTTCACAAACAATTGTTCTGAAGAAAGGTGAAAATTGTGTTCTGCGTTTGCAATAGCAGATTCAAGCAGTTTTAAAACAGGTCTGGCAGCGGCTTTGTTCATAACACGCAACTGTTGGCGTGCACGTGCCACGGATAATCCGCGAATAACATCAACAACCAAACGCACTTTGCGTGGTGAAATTCGGATATAGGATGCCTTTGCTTTTACTTCCATACAATTTTCCTCAATACAAGGACAAATCTTTATTTCTTTCCTGCTGATTTACCAGAAGAAGGTGCACTAGGAGCGGATGCGGAAACTGCTGTTTCTGCAGCTTTTTGTATTTTTCCTCCATGACGGACAAAACGACGTGTTGGTGAAAATTCTCCTAATTTATGTCCAACCATTTCTTCAACAACACGAACGGAAATGTGTTCTTTCCCATTATGCACACCTATCGTAAATCCAACCATCTCAGGTGTGATTGTGGCAGCTCGAGACCATGTCTTTACAACTGTTTTACTTCCAGGAGAAAGCGCTTGGATCTTAAGAACCAATTTCTGATCAATGTATGGACCTTTTTTAGAACTGCGTGACATATGAGAAAAAATTTCAATGGAGCCTTTCAATAAGCTCTCAAACGACCTTTCATTATAAATTAAGCTCCTTTTCCAACAAAACGACCGTTTGGACGACGCTGAACAATAAGTTTATCTGAAGCTTTATGTCGTCGAGTTTTTACTCCAAGAGCTGGTTTACCTGTAGGAGTTTTTGGATTTTTTAGTCCGATCGAATTACGCCCTTCTCCACCTCCATGTGGGTGATCAACAGGGTTCATCACTTTTCCACGAACCGTAGGACGAAAACCGCGATGACGAGTACGGCCAGCTTTTCCCCAACGAATCAAGGCATAATCAAGGTTTGAAACCTGTCCAATAGTCGCCATGCAATTTCGTGAAAACATTCGTATTTCTCCAGAAGGAAGTTTGAGAGTTGCATACCCTCCTTCAATAGCCATAAGTTGGGCAGATGAACCAGCTCCACGAACCATTTGTGCTCCTTTTCCAGGCTCAATTTCTACGTCATGAACGGAAGATCCTACAGGAAGACATTCCAAAGGAAATCGATTTCCTATTTTGATCTCTCCTTTCTTTTGAGAACAAATCACCTCTTCTCCAACTCGAATGTCATGAGGGGCAAGAATATATCGTTTTTCACCATCTTTGTAATACAAAAGAGCTAACCGAGCTCCACGATTTGGATCATATTCAATGGCTGCAATAACAGCAGGAATATCAAGTTTATCACGTTTTCCATCCACAATCCGAATAAATTGTTTTTCTCCACCACCTCGATGTCGAACAGTAATTTGACCACCATTAACCCGACCCGCATATTCTTTTCGAATACGGATCAATGACTTCTCAGGATCTTTTTTTGTCACATCTGCAAACGACTGAACGCTTGAAATGCGACGACCGGCAGAAGTTGGTTTATAATGATGAATTGGCATACTGATAAAAAAACTCGTACGTGATACGTTTAGACTCCTTCGTAAACTTCAATTTTTTGTCCAGCTGGAAGAGAAACAATAGCTTTTTTCCACGCCTTCTGTTTTCCGAAACGCCGACCAAAACGGACAGGTTCACGACGAATATTCTGAATTCTGACCTCAACAGGTAAAACTCCATAGACAGCTCTCACAGCTTGTCGAACCTGCAGACGATTTGCTTTTCGATCTACCATGAATGTGTACTGCCCGATTGCTGTAAGTCCTGCTGTTTTTTCTGTAACAACTGGACGGATTAAAACCTGTGATAAATGTTCAGGAATTTGACGAACGGATTTTTTTATTTCTTTTGTTGATTTGGTTTTTTTTGCAACAAACTTTCCTTCTCCATCTTCTTTTTTTTCTAATGTTGAAGGAGTTGCTTCTCCTTTTTCTTCTGATGAATCAGAAACAGAAGCCTGAATTCCGCTTTCAATTTCCTGTTCTTTCTTTTTTTTGAATCGATCAAGAAAACCCATACAACAGCTCACTTAACGTCTTTAGAATATGTCTGCACAAGAACATCAATTGCTTCACGCGAAGCCAAAACATACTCATGAGCAAGAACATCCACGATATTCAAACTCTTTGCAGAAATAGGAGTGATATGTGGGAGATTGCGTGTTGCGCGCGAAAAAAGACGATTTTCTGGTTCAACAACAACTAATGTCTTTTTTCCAGCCAACGGAAGTTTGTTCAAAATAGCAATGGCATTTTTTGTTTTTGCTAATTCCAATTGTAATGAATCAATAGCTACAAGACGGTTCTGCTGAACCTTTTCTGTTAAAGACATAGCAAGCGCCTTTCTTCGTGATTGTCGATTCATTTTCAAATGAAAATTTCGTTCGTTTGTTGGTCCAAACGTCACACCTCCCCCAACCCAAATTGGTGATCGAGTTGAACCATGTCGTGCTCGACCTGTTCCTTTCTGTTTCCAAGGTTTTCGACCACCACCACGAACTTCACTACGTCCTTTTGTATGAGCAATCACCTGACGAGCATTTGCTTGTTGAACAACAACAGCCTGGTGAATAAGAGCCATTTGTGGAGCAACTTCAAACAAAACCGGATTCAGATTTAACTCTCCAATGTTTGATCCTTCTTGATTATACAAGGTTACTTTTGCCATACATTTTGGCTTTCACGGAGTTGAATACTGACAATACCTCCCTGTGCGCCAGGAACAGCTCCTTTTATTGCGATTCTATTTTTCTTCAAATCCACAGAAACAATTTCAAGATTTTTCACTGTGACACGATCTGTTCCCATATGTCCTGCCATACGCTTCCCTTTTTGGACAGGACCTTGTCGTCGTGAACCAATAGATCCAGGCATACGGAGCTGATCTTTGTGTCCATGAGAAGCTGGACTTCCAGAAAAATGATGACGTTTGACTACACCTGTAAATCCGCGTCCTTTTGAAACACCAATCACATCAACATGTTCTCCTGGTTGAAAAACACTTACATCAATTTTATCACCGCGTTTCAAGTCTGTTTGAATAACAGAAAACTCTCGCAGGGTTCCAAGAAGACCACATTCTTTTGTATGTCCACTTTCTGGCTTGTTTAAATACCTACGAGAATCACAACCGATTTGCACAGCCATTCCTTGACCATTTGGCCAGGAACAAACTTGAATCACAACACACGGTTCAGCATGAATCCAGGTTACCGGAACAACTGTTCCATCTTCCTGAAATTGTTGAGACATTTCCATTTTTTTTCCAACGATGAATTTCATACGGGCATCCTGTCTTGGAAATTAAAAGCCAGAAGTCTAAAACGTCTCATAAAACACGTTTTCGACTTCTAGCCTTTAACGGAATAAAAGGCTTGTACTTCTTTATTTACCAACATTACACAGTTCCTCAAAGGTTTTTCTGAAGCAACAGGAAGGTTTTCGTGTTCAGTCTTCAACCACTGTTCTCACGAACTTTCTTCCTAGTTCATTAAACCTCCGTACTAAATCTAAAAGAGAATGGGTTACATCTTAATTTCAACATCCACTCCCGCTGGAAGATTAAGACTCATCAACGCATCCATCGTACGTTCGGTTGGTTCCACAATATCGATCAAACGTTTATGTACCCGCATCTCATACTGTTCACGAGAATTCTTGTAAATAAATGTTGAACGATTGACCGTATACCGTCGTTTTTCGGTCGGTAATGGTACTGGACCAAACACTTTCGCCCCTGTACGTTCAGCGGTTTTCATGATCGTCTGAGCCGCCTGATCAATAATTTTATGATCATACGCACGAATTTTAATACGAATCCGTTGACGAATTTCTTCTTCAGTTTTGGAATGAGACGTTTGCAACACAACTCTCTTGATAAAGATCTCTTGTAAATTTGAGGAACGGGAGTGAAAAATGGAATCAATTTCCATTTTTCTTCTCCTGATCCCCAATATTCACATGGGGAAAAAATTTACTTGATGATTTTTGTAACAACACCCGCACCGACAGTATGACCTCCTTCTCGAATAGCAAAACGCTGTTTTTCTTCAAGAGCCACTGGTTGGATGAGTTTAATAACCATATTATTCACTGTATCGCCAGGCATAACCATTTCCGTTCCTTCTGGAAGTGTGACTTCACCAGTTACATCTGTTGTTCGAATATAAAATTGAGGCTTATATCCTTTAAAAAAAGGTTTATGACGACCACCTTCTTCTTTTGCTAAGGCGTAAACTTCTGCTTCAAATTCTGTATGTGGAGTGACAGATCCTGGTTTTGCAAGTACCATTCCACGTTCAACATCTTCTTTTTTGATTCCACGCAACAAGAGACCTGCGTTATCTCCAGCTCGTCCTTCATTAAGAGTTTTGTTAAACATTTCAATGCCTGTCACTACACTTTTCAGCGATTCGGCACGCATGCCAACAATTTCAATTTCTTCGTTGATTTTAATAATTCCGCGTTCAATTCTTCCTGTAACAACTGTTCCGCGTCCCTCAATAGAAAAAACATCTTCTGTCGGCATCAAGAATGGTTTTTCGGTTTCACGAACAGGTTCTGGAATATATTCATCCAATGCTTTGAGAAGATCAAGAATTGGTTTTGCTGCAGCTTCATCTGTTGGATTTTCCAAGGCTTTTAAGGAAGACCCACGAATAACAGGGACTTCATCACCTGGGTATTCATATTTCTTCAAGAGATCACGAACTTCTTCTTCTACAAGATCAATCAATTCTGGATCATCAACCATGTCAACTTTATTCAAATAAACCACAATGGCTGGCACACCCACCTGACGAGCCAAAAGGATATGTTCACGAGTTTGTGGCATTGGACCGTCTGCAGCACTCACGACAAGAATAGCTCCATCCATTTGAGCCGCACCTGTGATCATATTTTTGATATAATCAGCGTGCCCTGGACAGTCAACGTGTGCATAGTGACGTTTTTCTGATTCGTATTCACAATGAGCTGTTGCGATCGTGATACCGCGAGATTTTGATTCTGGGGCTTTATCCAAATCATCCACCCCTTTTTTCTGAGCCGTCATTCCTTTGGCATTCAAAACAGCCAAAAGGGCAGCAGTCGTTGTTGTCTTCCCGTGGTCAACGTGACCAATAGTTCCGACGTTTACGTGGGGTTTTGTTCGTTGAAAAATTTCTGCCATAAGGTTGAAGAACATGCGGCTTAATATCGCTTACCATCATTTGATGAAAAAACGATTATTTTTGAAGAATGCCGCAGAATGATCAAAGGTGAATTATTGAAGTGGCGCCAGTATAACAAAGGGGTTAAAATCACGCAAGTCCGTAGAAGAAAGTCTATTCAATCGGTTCTAAATAGAACTGTTCTTCTCCTCCTTCCAGATCTTCCCCCAATGAATTTGTCTGTTTTTTAGAAAATTCTTCACGGGATGTTTCCACAGATTTTACAACAGGTTCAGAAACAGAAGGTGAATGATTCAGACGTTGAAAGACCTGTGCTAACACTTGACGTTCTTCCGATGTCAACTGATTTTGATCCCAAGTAGATACATCTTTATTTGTAGGAAGGACATCCCAAATTCGTTTTGAATCGCTTGATATTTCTTCCTTTTTCTCTTGTACGGGTGGCAATAAATCAAGATTTTCTCCGGGAGATTCAACTGTAATAGAAGAAATCTCATTTTTCTCTTCTGGATTTAACATGAGTGCCTCATAGGCATCCAAACCCATCACAACATACGCATCCTTCCCATTTGTATCCGTGACAATGATTCGATCACCTGTCTGACGGACAATGTTCAAAATACGCTTAAGCTGAAAATCCATAGCGGGCTTATTTTGCGCAAATAAAATAAGTCTGTCAAGAAACCTGTGTAAAAAACAAAAATAATTGTAAAATAAAAATTCTCTTTATCTTTTTTGTTTTTATGTTGACTCTCCTTTTCCTCTTTCTTATAGCGATTGGACTTCTTCTATGTATCTTTTTTCTCCTCCAGTGGCTTTATTGGCAACTCTATCCACTTGTTCATGGAGGAGGTCCTTATGTTCCTTCTTCTATGGAAACAGTTGAGCGTATGATCACTATGGCTGAAATTCAATCATCAGATATTGTCTGTGATTTAGGATCAGGAGATGGACGCATTATTTTTCATGCGGTAAAACAGATTGGTTGTCGTGGAATTGGTTATGAAATCGATCCACGACTTATTCGTCAATCAAAAGAAAAAGCTAAAGAATTAGGTCTTGAACTCCAAACACGTTTTGAACAGAAAAATTTTTGGCATGCGAATATCTCAGATGTAACAGTCGTCTTACTCTTTCAACTTCCACGTACCATGAAACGGTTAGAAACAAAATTATTTCATGAACTTCCTTCAGGAAGTCGAATTGTCTCAAATTATTTTCGGTTTCCTCACTGGAAGGAAACAAAAACAGATGGAAAGATCCATTTGTATCGCAAATAAAAAAAGACGGAAATAATTTCCGTCTTTTTTTATTTGTTTAGGATTTTGACCCTGTACGCGTTGCGATAATTCCTTCGGCAACATTACGTGGGACATCTTCGTAATGATCGAATTGCATACTGTAACTCGCTCGACCTTGCGTCATCGAACGCAAAGAGGTGGCGTATCCGAACATCTCGGCAAGAGGAACCATGGCAGAGATGACTTTTACTCCAGCCCGATCTGTCATTTCAAGAATCTGACCGCGCTTTGCATTCAGGTCACCAATGACTGTTCCCATAAAATCTTCCGGAGTCACGACTTCCACTTTTTCCACAGGTTCCAAAAGGACAAGCCCTGCCCTTTTACACGCTTCTTGAAATGCCATGGATCCGGCGATTTTAAATGCGGCTTCTGAAGAATCCACTTCATGATAACTTCCATCAAAAACAGTAACCTTTACATCGATAAGAGGATACCCGGCAAGAACACCTCTATCTGATGCTTCTTTTGCCCCTTTTTCAATGGGAGTAATGTATTCTTTTGGAATAGATCCCCCTTTAATTTCTTCCAAAAATTCAAATCCCTTTCCAACTTCATTCTTTTCTACACGCAAATAACAATGTCCATACTGACCGCGTCCACCGCTTTGACGAATATATTTTCCTTCCGCTTCTGCCTTTCCTTTGATCGTCTCCTTATAAGCGACTTGCGGCTGTCCAACTGTTGCTTCAACTTTATATTCTCGCTTCATGCGATCCACAATAATTTCAAGATGGAGTTCTCCCATACCTGAAATAAGTGTTTGTAATGTTTCTTCATCTGTTCGCACACGAAACGTTGGATCTTCTTCTGCTAATTTCGAAAGAGCAATACCCATCTTTTCTTGGTCGGCTTTTGTCTTTGGTTCAATCGCGACAGAGATAACCGGTTCGGGAAATGTGATGGATTCAAGAACAATTGGATGATCTGGATCACAAAGGGTGTGTCCGGTAAATGTTCCTTTAAGACCAACAGCAGCGGCAATTTCTCCGGCAAAGACCTCATCTACATCTTCACGATGATTGGCATGAAGTCGCAAAATACGTCCAATCCGTTCTTTTTCTCCTGTAAATGTATTCAATATATAAGATCCTGATTTCAAAACACCGGAATATACACGGAAAAAGACAAGTTTTCCGACAAACGGATCAGCAGCAATCTTGAATGCAAGAGCAGCAAATGGTTCAGAATCATCGGACTTTCGAATCAAAACCTGTTTATGATCATCTGGATCAAACCCCTCAATCGGAGGAACATCCAATGGAGATGGAAGATAAGCATTTACCGCATCCAAAAGAAGCTGAACACCTTTATTTTTCAATGCCGAACCGCAAAAAACAGGAAAAATATCAAGGTTAATTGTTGCATGTCGTAAACCAGTATGGAGTTCTTCGCTGGATAATAGCTCGCCTGCTAAATACTTCTCCATCAAATGTTCATCTGTTTCTGCAATAGCTTCCACAAGCTTATGTCGCCATTCCTGAGCTTTTGCTAAATACTCTGCAGGAATTTCTCCTTCTTCAACATCACGACCAAGTTCATCTTTATAAATATAGGTCTTCATCTCAATCAAATCGATGATTCCAATGAACTGATCTTCTATCCCAATAGGAAGTTGAAGTGGGTGAGCTTTTTTTGTGAGTCGATTGTGAATAGAATCAAGATCTTTGTAAAAATCAGCACCTGTACGATCCAATTTATTTATAAAACAAATACGAGGAACATTGTACTTATCTGCTTGGCGCCACACGGTTTCCGATTGTGGTTCCACACCCGCAACTCCATCAAAAACAGTTACACCACCATCAAGAACACGCAAAGAACGTTCCACCTCAACCGTAAAATCAACGTGTCCGGGAGTATCAATCAAGTTAATACGGTGCCCTTTCCAAAAACAAGTTGTTGCCGCAGCGGTAATTGTAATACCACGTTCCCGTTCCTGTTCCATCCAGTCCATGGTTGCTTCCCCTTCATGTACTTCTCCAATTTTATGTTTTTTTCCTGTATAAAAGAGAACGCGTTCGCTTACCGTTGTTTTTCCTGCGTCAATATGGGCGATAATCCCAATGTTGCGCGTTTTTTCAAGAGGATATTCTCGGGGCATACGTGAAGGGATAATACGAAATAGAGAGAAAAAACGGACATTTTTTACAGATTTCCTCGGATTTATCTGGCAAAATGGGCGAATGCACGGTTCGCTTCGGCCATACGCTGGACATCCTGCTTCTTTTTCACAGCGTCCCCTTCATTTTTGGAAGCAGCAATAAGTTCATCGGCTAATTTTTGAGCCATTGGTCGGCCTTTTTTGGCACGAGCAGCAAGAATAAGCCAATGAAATGCCAACGCATACCGACGTTCTCCACGAACCGGCATAGGAATTTGATAGTTGGCACCTCCAACACGTTTACTCTTCACTTCCAAAGAAGGCATGGCGTTTTTTATCGCATTTTCAAAAACCTCAAGCGCGTCTTTTTCTCCTTTTTTTAAAATAATTTCAAACGCTTGATACACAATTTCTTGCGCAACGGTTTTTTTCCCGTCATGCATGAGATAATTAATAAATTTTGCAACATGAATATTCCCAAATTTTGTATCAGGAAGAATCAACCGGGCGACAGCTTGCTTACCACGCATATTTCTCAAAACCCCTGACCGGCCTTTCCCCGCGTGTGGGTACTCCGTCAAAAGGTATAAAACATAATTTATTTATTTCTTTGCTTTTGGTCGTTTCACTCCATATAAGGAGCGACTGCGATTGCGGCCACTCACTCCTTGAGTATCATACACACCACGGACGATATGATATCGGACACCAGGAAGATCTTTCACCCTTCCTCCACGAATAAGAACAATGGAGTGTTCCTGAAGGTTGTGTCCTTCTCCAGGAATATAAGCAGTGACTTCTGTTCCATTAGAAAGACGGACACGAGCAATCTTTCGAATGGCTGAGTTTGGTTTCTTTGGTGTCATCGTTGTGACTTTCACGCAAACCCCACGCTTCAAAGAAGCTCCTTTGGGAAAGAGAGTGCGTTTGCGGTGAAGTGAATCAAGGCCATATTGAAGGGCAGGAGCCTTGCTCTTCTCCGTTTTCGAGTGACGGCTTTTCCGAATGAGTTGATGAATAGTCGGCATAGAAAAAACAAAAACGGCGTCGCGTTTGAATAAGGTGTCCAAAAGGTATCACAAACACTCAAAATGCGTCAATTGGGCTTTAAAAAAATTTTAACCAAAAGAAAAAATCCAATGATAAAAAGCTGCACATTTTCCTCCAATCAACACATCGCACATACCAAATGCAGGTGCACTAATGAATCCAAACACATTCAATCCAAAAAAAGAAAGAATCACAAGAAAAAACAAAATTTGGGGACCTCGATACGCGACAAAATCACGTAATGGAGCCCATTTTGGAGCATCAAATAACGCAAAAAAAAGCTTTGAACCATCAAGAGGATGAACAGGGATCAAATTAAAAAACAAAAGGAAAAGATTGATTAAAAGGAAGAAAAAAAGGAAACCAACCAAAAGATTTAAAGAAGTAACAGCATTTCCAGCCAATAAAAAACGAAGGATAACACCCGCGACAACAGCCATAATCAAATTAGATACAGGTCCAGCGAGCCCGACGACCACACTGTCCCATTTTGGATGACGTAAATTATAAGGATTGTATGGCACGGGTTTGGCCCAACCGAACCCTAAGAGAAGCAAAGGGAGAAAACCAGTCAAATCAAGATGAGCCAGTGGGTTCAAAGTCAGACGTCCAGCTCGTTCAGCGGTTTGATCACCTCGTAAAACAGCTGCAAGCGCGTGACTAAATTCATGAACAGTCATAGCAATCAAAATAGCGACAAGCCAGGCAACAGCCAATTTTGGAGAATGAAAAAGGAGGGTAAGAAACATAGAATGAAATGCATCATATCGCACTTGCCTGTTTTCGTCGACCGTGATAGAGTAGCCGCGATCTATAGATAATTTCCGTTTTATGTCACAATTCTGTTCTTCCTGCGGCCGCGGCGCACTGACCATCAATCTGCGCAGCAAAAGTGAACATGCCGTGAAATCCCGTCAAAAAGTGAATCTTCAGAAACGAAAAATCGAAGGTGGAAGCGTTTTGCTCTGTACACGTTGCATCAAAACCCTCGCCTCGAAACCAGAAGGAATCATTCTTTCTGATCGAAAAGTACGTCTTGCAAAACGTCGAACAAAACAAACCGCAAAATCGTAAACACAAAATAAAAAGATAAAAAATGCCCATTAAATAGGCATTTTTTTATTTTTCTTGACATCATTTTACTATGTGGTAAAAAGTATATATAAGATAGTAAAAATATGTATGAATTTTTCAAAAGAAACAATAAAAGGAGCTGCGGATCTCATTGTACTTAAAATTCTTGAAAACCATGGTGAATCTTATGGATATCAACTTATTCGTCTGATCGAAACAGAAAGTGATAACATTTTTTCTTTTAAAGAAGGAACGCTTTATCCACTTCTCTATCGCATGGAAGAACATGGGTATGTCACAAGTACACAAAAAACAACTCCAAGTGGAAAAATGAGACGTTATTACAAAATTACCTCTGACGGAAAACAACTTCTCAAGAAAAAAACAGCTGAATGGCAAGCCTTTACTCAAGGACTTGAAAATCTTCTTCAATCATCATTATGAATACCTTTGAAGAATATTTTGATCAAATCCGAGAAAAAATCCATATTGATCGACCTGAACTTTTAAAACGAATGAAACAAGAAATGCATGATCATGCGGAAGATGCAGAAGAATACCTCCTTCTAGAGAATAAAGAAGTAAACAGTCTTGAACATCTTGGTTCTCCAAAATGTATTGCGGAGGCATACGACACCAATCTTCAACCATCGATTTCCTCTCTTTATAAACACGCCATTATTTTTGGAATTTTTAGTTTGCCATTTTCTTTTTTCTTTTATTTGGCAATAGCAAATTCATTTGATTCTTCAACAAATCAATCAAATCTCATTTACTGGATGACAGCTCTTGTATTTATCAATGTCATGGCACTCCGAAAAATCTTTTGGTTAAAATCTTGTGACGCACAACGAAAAAATATCATACGACTTTTTCTTGGATTTCAATGGATATTACCATTAGTTCGTTTCGTATACGAAAGTTATCAAGATTTATTAAATGAATCAGAACAAAATATTCAGACAATCATGACAAGCATTGGTATTCGTTTTCTTGTTCTTGTTCTCACAATAGGAATGACTTTTTTACTTATTCGAATGATTGAATGGTATTCAGATGATGAAAAAAAACGCTCAAAATTCATGCATTGGTTTTGGTATATAACTAGATTAAGTTTGTTCATTTATATAGGGGTCACAACCATCTGGATCACCATACAACCGGCCTCATTTATCACAGGAACCTTTCCTCAAATACAGCAAAGTGTGGAATCTTGGTTTCTCGTTCCGTGGATGACTTTTTTGGGACTTATTCTCACACTTTCTTTCTTCTACAATATTTTTTCTTCTCTTGTTTTACATGGATTAGAATTTATCCTTTCTTCATGGCACACACCTGTTGAAATATGGATGCCTCTTGTGATTTTAGGAATCAGTATTTCAGGTTTTTGTGGATTTCTTCTCTATACGATTTGGCGAGATATTCGAAATAACTACAAACCTCTTTACAAACAAATTCCTTGGCTTGAAAGTGCTTTCACTCTTTTTCTTCTTTCTTTTTTTTGGATCGGACCCATTGGTATTCCAAACGTTCATTGGAAAATTCCTGTAAAAAATATTTCCTCCATCATTGAACAACAACAACTTGGACCATGGTATTGTCTCATAAAAAATATCAATCAAAACGAAAGTCGATATGCTCGTTATGAAGTTTATGCGGAAGAAACAGGATTTCGTATTGATCAACAATCAGGTCCTTCATTTTTTATTTCTTTTTCGAACTCTGATTCTCATTCTCAACCAATACGGATACGCGGTCCCCAAAAAAATAATCGAATGTTTGGCTGGACTCAACCTATTCCTGAAGGTATGACATGTGATGGAGAAACATTAAATCCAACAGACTTTGTTACTCATTCTGCTCTTCAACCTATTTGTAAAAAACTCACTTTTAAAAACAGAACGCTTTTTGAACAGTCACCTGAACAACATTGGGGTTTTTCTGGTATGACTCTCGCCCCTGACGAATCATCAGCCATGATTCGTCTCACAAAAGGTGTTTATGAATCCGAATACGTTTTTTTTGCTGATCTCCTTCCGTAATCAAACAAAACATTTTGATCTTTTTTGTTATTTGGCGGGGATGAAAAAGTTTCCTCAAAAAAATACAAAAAAAAGAAGACCTTATTTTTGTCTTCTTTTTTGGATTCTTCCTTTTGTGGACTACCCTCTTTCTTTCCTATTCGCCTATTCCTGAATATGAATATGTGGAAAATAGTATCCCAACATTTGTAGCTATCGGAGGATTTCCGTTTATTGCCTTTCATTATCCCTCACCACCAATGGGTTCAGATGTTGTTTCTCAATCTATGTGGCCACTCTTTTATCTAAACGAATTTTTTTGGCTCATCATTGGAACTATTCTTACAAAATTATTACCACAAAAGATAAAAAATTATTCTCAAATTCGTTTATTTTGTATCGTCATGACTCTTATCATTTCCTTAAGTGGTTTGGGGTATCTTGTTCTCAGATTTGATTAAACATCCTCTTCTTCTACATCAAACGAAGCTCCGAGTTCGCGAAGATGATTCTCAAAATCTCCGTATCCACGACGAATGAGTTCCATATTTTTAAGTATTGTCTCTCCTTCTGCTGCTAAGGCTGCAACTACATACGAAAAACCCGCACGTAAATTTGGCACAGTAATTTCTGCTCCATGAAGATTTGTTGGCCCAACAATGACTGCACTGTGCAAATGATTCTTTTGTCCAAATCGACAAAATCTTCCACCAAGACAATCGGTATATAACTGAATCTGAGCTCCCATTCGATTTAATGCTTCTGTATATCCGAAACGATCTTCATACACCGTTTCATGCACAATAGAAGCTCCTGGGGTCTGGGTGAGCAACACACTAAACGGTTGCTGCCAGTCAGTCATAAACCCAGGATGCACATCGGTTTCAAGGGTAGTGGAATGAAGATTTTCTCCGCGCCAAAACTCGATTCCTTCGTCACGAATATCAAAACATCCACCAATTTGACGATACTTATTTAAAAAAGCCATGAGATCAAGCTGGCGTGCGTTTTTCACAAAAATACGTCCATTCGTAGCAAATGCCGCACATGCCCAAGAGGCAGCTTCTATACGATCTGTGATAGCAGTATGTGTGTACCCTCCAAGTCGTGAGACACCAATAATCGTAATCACGCGGTCGGTATCAACCGAAATATACGCACCCATCTTTTGAAGAACAGCAATGAGATCCATAATTTCTGGTTCAACAGCTGCATTGGAAAGTTCTGTTTTTCCATTTGCAAGCACTGCAGCAAGTAAAACCTGTTCTGTGGCTCCAACACTGGGATATTCCAAACAAATTTTTTCTCCATGAAGACGTTGTGATTTCATGGCATACCCTTTTGGAATACAAGTAATTTCAGCTCCAAGAGTCTCTAGCGCCTTCAAATGAAAATCAACAGGACGCTTTCCAATCTGACAACCTCCAAGTTCAGGAACAAGTGCTTCTTGTAAGCGATATAAAAGAGGCCCAGCAAAAAGAATGGGAATACGACTCTTCCCTGCCACGCGATGTAATTCTTCAGGTTCAACCGTATGTAATTGTTTTGCATGAATGGTAACCACTTCATCTTTAAACTCTACCTCTCCCCCAAGAGTACGAATAAGTTCAGAAACAATATGAACATCATCAATATCTGGAACATTACGCAAAATACACAGTTCATCTGTAAGCAATGCTGCAACCATGATTTTTGAAACACTATTTTTGGCTCCGCAAACAGCAATCGTTCCTTTTAACGGTTGTCCTCCGCGGATGTGATACGTCTGCATATAAAGAAAGCCTAAGAAAAAATAAGGGATTTCGCAAGAAAAAAATTACGAACCACGAAAAAAGAACTTGGTGATTCGGAATGCACAAACTCGACACGAGGAAACAAGTCGATAAAGTCCTTCTGATACCAAAGTAAACCCTGGAAGATTATGATACAAAAAAAGCCATCGTCTTTTTCCAGTTCCTTCTTGAAAAAGAGTAAAGACCGCATGTGCTCCTGTCACCATCTTCTTGTTTGAAAAAATAAATATTACAGATTGAGCAAATGTTTCTTGAGGAATTTTTTGAAATTCGGAAGGCAATTTTTGATATGGAAAAAAGGCAACGTTATCTCTCATGCGCCTTTGCCAGCGTTCAGCCCAAAAACAACAAAAAGGACAAGAACCATCATACACAAAAATAGGCATGTTCAATGGTTCTTCACTTGGCATATTGTGCAAGAAACGTTTTTAATTGAGTGAATGCACGCCCACGATGGCTTAACTGATTTTTCTCTTGGTCAGACATTTCTGCAAACGTTTGATGATACCCGTCTGGAACAAATAACACGTCATAAGGTAATTTTATTTTTGCTGATCCGCGAGGAAGAGTAGAAATAGTTCCACTCACCTTTCCTGTGAATACCCATTCCTCTCCATCTGGAGCCACAAGTGCCACAGAAGATTCAAACCAGGCCTGACGTTTTCCTTCTGGAATTTCTTTCATAGTTTCAAGAGTATGTTCGATCAATTTTTCATCAGATGCACCTTCTCCAGCCCAACGTGCCGTGCGAACACCAGGCAAACAACCAAGTGCCCAAACACAAAGACCTGAATCATCTGCCACAGACCAATGTCCTGTTTGTTTTACAACGAAACGCGCTTTTTTTAATGCGTTTTCTGCAAATGTTTCTCCATCTTCTACTACATCTTCCAACACTCCAACCTCTTCTGCACTCGCAACTTCAATATTCGCATCTGCAAGTAAAACACGCATTTCTTCAATTTTTCCTGGATTGTGTGTGGCGAAAATGATTTTCATATTTTATGTGAAGAAGTTTTATCAAATTGTATTTTACCATTTGAAGACTCAAAAGAAAAAAGGATCGCGAACGATCCTTGAACACTCCTTAGGATACCAAGTAGGCGATCAGGAGTGCCAATACAACGAGCACATAGCCAGCCTCGGCAAATCCGAATATAGCCAGTACAACAAAGAGCCCACAAAGAAGAACTCCAGAAATCAAAATTGTGGAAAACGGTTCTTCCACAAAAATGGTCCTAACTTTGTCATAAAATGACAAAAAAAATCTCTTTATCATTTTTGCCCTTTCTGGCAAAATTTCCACCTTGATTGATGGAAGAGGAGGATTTAACCACTTTTTGGATAAAAAGTCAAGCAATTGTTCAGAATAAATCGATGCACTTACATACGACTACTTGAACGAATTTCGATACGATTCAAGCTCATTTATATGTGAGGCAAAAATATTTTTTGCACGCATACGCGAAAAATTCCATGATTGCCATTTTGATACATAAGAAGATTTTAACTGTGTACGATGAGCCCGTCCGTAGATACTCAGCATAAACGTGTTTTTTAATTCCTCATCTGAACTATTCAAAATAGTTATGGTATACGGAACAGCATCATCAGAAAGCTGGCTTAAATAGGGCGCATCAAGTTTTCCTGTGAGCGCATATCGTTCGATATTTTGACGAGCCACAAACGCATCCGGATTCAAGATATTTATTCCTCCTAAAAACAGAAGTGCACACATACATGCACTGAAAGCAAAGTGATTATCTTTATGATCCTTATGAACCTTATACAACAAAAGAAAAAAGAGTCCAGCCATCCATAAAATAAAAAGATGGGCAAATAAACGGAATGTGGTAAATCCATACGCATCCTCGTATAAAGAAAGGCGAATGAATGCAGAAATAATAATAAACAGAACCTCAACAATAAGACTCGTACTCAACCACTTAAATCCACGCATGTGCCCTGCTTCATCTTTTGTAAGATGAGCATCTGCAATCAAAAGCAATACGAAAGAAACAACCCCAACGGCAATCAATTCAAAAAAACCACGTCTGGCATACTCCGCATACGTAAATCCTTGCAAGGAAATATTATTTTCTCCTCCAAACAAATAAGCGAGTTGTACGATAATAAAAATAACAAAAAGAACATTCACCGAACCAAACAAAATAGAACTTTCAATGGATCCGAGGTTAAATCTTTTCTTTTTTTCTTCCGTGGTTTTCCCTTCTTCTTTTTTTTGAAAAACGTATGTATATGCTCCTATAAGCACACACATAATAAGAAAAACAAAAATGGCTCGAACAATCGTCTGTGGTGTAAGGTCAATATCGATGAGACGAGAAAGAAATTTCTCAAAAATCAAATCAGCTGATGAAAAAAGGAAAAGAAAAACAAGAAGAACCGGGACCGTAAATGCAATACCCGTCACAACCTGTGCAATTTTTTTCCGATCTTTATCGACTCCACGTAAAGAAAGCAAATCTGTGGAGGTTTGAAAAAATGGGAGAATCCATTTGAACGGGATAAAACATGTTTTCAAATAATCTCCGACGACAAATTCTTTGATTTTCTTTTCAAATAAACTTTTCGCCATGGTGAGTAAAAGAAATAAACAAATGACAATATTTAAAAATGTTAACAACCCGCTGGAACGAATAAAAACCATGGCACTAAAAAAGAATAAAGGAACAAGCATCCAAATAACTTCCTTTTTTATGGGTTGTTTAAAAAAACGACTCATGGCAAACAACTCACCTACCAGAAACAGTAAATAGAGAGGAAAAGAAATACCTGGAATTTTTCCGTAAAAAAGAAAATCAAAAATAAGAGCAAGACCAAAAGATGAGATGATAATAAATCCAGCTTGAACAAATGGGATAGATGCAAGATGAGAAATACGCATAGAGGAAGCTATATTCACAAAAGAAGATTTAGACTCTGTTTTTTGATGACACGAATCTTACGATTTTCATAGAATTATCGAGCCTTATAAACTCGTAATATTTTGCTAAGTCTCAACAAACCGTAGGTAATCAACAAACCTCCAACAAGTCCATTTAACATCTGCATTAACAATATAGGTACGGCTGTTTTCGTCATTGAAAACACAACGATGGCTAATCCCATGAATAAAAAAGTCGCCAATCCAGTGCCAAAACCAAAAAAATGCAGTTCTTTCTTAGAATAATTATTTTCCATGGCTTTGGCAGAAAAAATACCAGTAAAGAAAACAATGGTCATTGGATTTGAAATAGTTAAAATAAAAGTTGAAAAAAAGCTAGACATTAAATCACTTGATAATGAAATTGATCGAGTCATATTAAAGTTTAATATGACGGCCTTAAGCATCATAAAGCCGAAAATAATAAGCACGAAAGAGCCGATTATTCCCAACGGTTTTTTTGCCTTTTTGTTCTCTAATATCTCTCCAATTCCTGAAACTGCCAAGGTGATATAAAAATAATCAACCAAGGTAACTGCACAAACAGCAACGAATCCGTCTAAAAAAGTTTTTTGCAGTGTCAAATTAACAATAAAGAAAAAAACTGGACCAATAGCCAGCTGTAATATGAGACCTGTCGTAAGTCCTTTCAAAATAATTTTTGTAGATAGTGAAGTTCTTGCCATGTAAATTGTTGGTCGAAGACCATGAGCGAAGTGAGACCTAAAAGACAGAACAAAGTCGAATGGTCGGGCTAGCGGGACTTGAACCCACGGCCTCTTGCACCCCATGCAAGCGCGCTACCAACTGCGCCATAGCCCGATACAAGTCATTGATTTCGATTCAATGACCAAAAACAGCGTATGATATTTGAAAACAAAAGGCAATCTGGCTCAAACAGATGGATATGTTTTTCCTTCGCACACAATCTTTTCAAAAAAAAGACGAAGGATACGGGAGGCGTCTGGACTTGGTCGTAAAGCAGAACGCATTTGTTCAAATGTCTCCTGAGCAAGACCGTATTCTTTTTGGTAATAATCAAATCGAAACATCATGCCATCTTCATTCATTTCCGGATGAATAATCATGGCATACAAAGGCTCATTAGGAAATGTATATGCTTGGAGCGGACTCCGTTCACTCGAAGCCAAAAGCACAGCTCCAGATGGGAGCTCAGCTATATGATCTTTGTGTCCGAGCTGGGCATCAAAATGAACAGGCAATTTGGAAAAAATTGGACACTGATTTGCCGCTGCAGTTTTTGTTATTTGAAAAGTTCCCGTTTCCTGATGTTCCGGTCCATACACAAGACGTCCGCCAAGAGCAACGGTCATAAGTTGTGCTCCAAAACAAATGCCAAAAGTTGGAAGATGTCGTGCACGTGCTTCACGGACAAGTTCTCCGATTTTCTCTACCACTTCTGAAATATGTCCTTGAGAAATAAGATAATCACCGGATCCTCCGATAATGAATGCATCAAACCCCTGAAGAATGGATGAGTTCAAATCAGCCTCAAGTGCATTCACACAAGTTATTTGTTCTGATGTTAATCCAGATGTTTCAACAATGGATTTATACTCATGTTCGCGAACAAATGCATCAGGACGCATTTGTAAAAGAAGAATCTTCAAAGAATCAAAAGATGGCATAATTTTTTTATTCACGAATGAAAAGATCATATCCTTTCTTACATAAAATTGAAAAGAGGTAAAAAAGAAAAAAGAGGAATCTTTGGAAAAAGACCCTCTCACGTATTATTCAAGACGCGTACGCTCAAGACGTTTTTTTGCGGCATTCAAGAACCACTCGGCGTGTTCGATCTTTTCGGCAATCGCGATCAAAAGACATTTCGGTTGCTTCAAACGAAGACAACGCGGAAGAGCAACCATGACTCCCAAACCCGTGTCTGGATTCATGGCCAAATGACCGAATTCATCCGCGTCTTTGGACTGAAGAAGAGTGACAACTTCACGCCAGTGTCTTGCCGATACTGGATGACAATTGCGCATAGCTGCACAAGCTGCTGGAATTCTGC
Source organism: Candidatus Uhrbacteria bacterium GW2011_GWC2_41_11 (assembly GCA_000996355.1). Taxonomy (GTDB): domain Bacteria; phylum Patescibacteriota; class Patescibacteriia; order UBA9934; family GWF2-40-263; genus UBA10014. Next base: position 493 of record LCAH01000002.1, on the reverse strand, counting down.
CAGATGTTTGAACTTGCCACCGAACACTTTCCAAATAGGTTCCAGCTGTCTTTCTCGCATTGCATTCGAGAAGATAGACACGGAATCCATTCATCCCATTCCGAACAACCATGAAGTCAAACCCAGCCGGTCCGACATATGTTCCTTGCACGTGCTGTACGAACAGTTTGGTCATTTCCCAAGCCTGTTCAACAACATTTTCACGAAGCGTAAGTGACCATGTTTCGGGAAATACATCTGTATCCCGACTTCCAATCACATTCCCTTCATGAATCATGCCGTCACAATACTGTCGACTCATAAATCGACGTTGAGGTTCTCTGCCAGGAGCAAAATACCATTGAAGAGATGCAATAATGACCTCTTCTCCATCGACCCATTGTTCAACAATCAGAGGACGGCTTCCACGACCATACTGCTTCAAAAATGCAGGAAGGCCGCTTAAAGAATACAGACCGTTCACTCGATACGCACCAACTCCACTTTCCAAATC
>LCAH01000001.1 GCA_000996355.1 Candidatus Uhrbacteria bacterium GW2011_GWC2_41_11 | reverse complement strand
GTGGCAGGGGCGATAGGAATCGAACCTATGTCAGAGGTTTTGGAGACCTCCGTCCTACCATTGAACGACGCCCCTATATTTTCGGCTCAAAAATCATACAAAAATCTATCTCTTCTGGCAAGCAATTAAAAAATTCGATAAACAACCGAGGAGCCCTCTTGATATATTAAATTCACATAAGAAGGTGGTGATTCGTTCCATTTAAAATGTGCGTTGGTATATACATATATCACACCATGCGTTTGTAAAAAATCCTTGCGCCAGGTCTCTGTGGTTGTTGGATCAAAAAATTTTGTCAATGCGTCATATTTGCGACCATTCTCAATGGTATTTGCCCAATGTCCTGCATACACCCGTCGCCCAATCCATCCTCCAAGTTCATCTATTTGTGATGGAACAGTTATCACAACCGCATTTTCTGGAAAATTTGTCCGCATCCATTCAAAAGCACGCACGGTATCTTGTGTCAGATAATTTTCTCCAGTTTGAACAGGATTATTTGCATGGATATTTATAACCCATAAAACAATGGAAGAAGAACTCAAAAATAAAACAAGAAAAACAAGAAAAAAATTATATCCAATTTTATATCTCATTTTTTCCCAAATCCACTGCACGGCAACAACAGAAAAAACAACAAGAGGAAAAAGCCACCCTTCAATCAATCGACGTTGAAAATCAACTGGAATATATAACAATAGAGGTTGAACAATCAACCAGACTGCCAAAAATCTCCAAAAAATATTTTCTGTGATCTCTTTTCTTTTTATCCAAAGACCTATTCCTGCCAAAGGAATAAACAAACCAAATCCTAAAAGGATATACAAACCACTTGGAGAAAGAGTAATGCTTTGTCCAAGAATCATTTTTGTTTCAGGAGTGGATGTGTTCAAAAAATAATAATACCCAATGGTGGGTAATGAAAAAATCGTTGCCATCAAAAATACCATCCATGATCGATCATCAAAATGTCCACGTATCCATTCCAAAAAAAGAAAAATTAAAGGAATGAACGTAAAAAGAATAAGGTAATACGGATGAAGTTGATAAAAAATACCCACAACAACCCCTGTCATTATAGCTGTTTTCCATGTTCTTGTTTGAAACAAACGAATGAAGAGAAAAAAACACATCAACAACAAAATGGTTGAAGCCACAAAATGTGGACTATACAATATAGAAAGAAAAGGGGTGGACTCAGGCATCCATCGATCAATAGGCTGAAACATGTAAAAACATTCCCACCATATGGGTAAAATTCCACCTATGCCGGAACCAAAAAGAAAAAGAACAGTTGTGAGTATTCTCAAACGAATGGAAGAAAAAAAGAGAGAGACAAATCCATAGGTCATCACACAAAGAACAGGAATCAAGCAAATACGACTGATGTGATACGCTGCAATGGAAGATATGTGAAAAAATCGAGCTCCAAACCCAATAAAAAGCCAAAAAAAATGAAAAAATGGCATGGTTGGTTCTGTTGTAAACAAATTATCTAAAAGCCATCTCCCTTGTTTTGCTTGTTCAATCAAAGAAAGATAATACGGATAATCTCCATTTGAAAAATATGGTCTTCCAAACCAAACCATTCCATGGGTGGATGCTAACCATATTCCATACAAAGAAGGAATGCATGCAAACAAAATAACAACACAAGAAACAAGACCAATCAACTTCCATTCCACTTTTGTAAAACGAATCTGAAAAAAATTTTGCATACTCTTCTCGAACAAGAGTGTATCATTTATCCCCACCTAGGTGTCGACTTTTCTCAATTATGTTATACTTTTCTTAGAAATTCTTAATTTTTTCTCTATGGCGAAGATGACAAAAAGTCAGATGATCGCAAGTCTTGCAGAAGCGAGCGAGATGTCCAAAAAGGATGTCACAGCCCTTTTGGACAATATGGTCACCATGGCTTACAAAGAAGTGAAGACAAATGGCGAATTCGTCATTCCTGGCGTGGGCAAATTGGTCAAAGTCGATCGACCAGCACGCATGGGTCGCAACCCGGCCACAGGCGAAACAATTCCAATCCCTGCCAAGACCGTGGTCAAATTCCGCGTGGCTTCCGCAGCCAAAAAAGCCGTTCTTTAATAAGAAGGTTTTTATACAAAATACCCTGTTTTTACAGGGTATTTTGATTTACTTGGTTTCTTTATGGGTCGTATGTTGACGACACCATTTGCAGAACTTACTAAGCTCCAAGCGTTCTTTGATGACTTTTTTATTTTTGGTGGAATTGTAGCCAATACGGCGACAAGTGGTGCATTCAAGTTTGATGCGGGTATCTTGAGACATAAGCAAAAGAAGGCAATTGATGTGCGGAGAGTAACATGCGAGGAAAAAAGAGTCAATTTGGAGCCGAAAGAGGGATTCGAACCCACGACCTACGGTTTACAAAACCGTTGCTCTACCCCTGAGCTATTTCGGCGTATCAAGAATGGTGGGTGGAGTAGGATTCGAACCTACGAAGGCGTAAGCCAGCAGATTTACAGTCTGCCCCCGTTGACCGCTTGGGTATCCACCCGTTTTTATAAGACTTGATTATCCTACCTGAACGAAAAAATATGGTCAATAAAATCGTATATTTACAACAGATAATCTGACTGATTCATATGATGGTCGTAAAACTTCTGAGTTAAAATGCAATGTCCATATAAAAAACACTGCGTACCTATGCAATGTTTTTTATGGAGCCGTCGTCGGGAATCGAACCCGAGACCTTCGCCTTACCATGGCGATGCTCTACCATCTGAGCTACAACGGCATCTCTGCTGTGAAAAGAATACTGAAATTCAAAAAACCTGTAAAGACTGACATCAAGGATATCTATCCTTGAATTTCATGAGAACGAGTTCTTTCCATCTCTTGGATACGACGCCCAAATTCTTCTAATTTCTTATTTTCCGGATTTACATCATGTAATAGACCAAGACCACGTGCCGCTTCTTCTGGTAAACGTGCAGCTAGACAGGTCTCAATAAAAAAATCCAGATATTTCGGATTGTGCGGACGTAATTCCACAGCACGACGGATATATGGAACTGCCGATGTCACATTTCCCTCTTTTATTTCCAATTCCATAAGACTCACCTGAACACTTGCATCTTCTGGAGCGATTTTTGAAGCAAACATGAGAGTTTCTCGTGCTTGGGTGTATTGCCGATCCTGTAAATATAGATTTCCTAATTCTTCATACGCTTTTACGTATTTTGGATTATGGCTAATGATTTCAATATAACGTTTTTCCGCTTCAAACGATTCGCCTTGTTGAATAAACGCAGCAGCTTCATTCATTAAACGTCGAATAGTTTCTGGATCTGTGGCATGGGCTGCATGAGCTGCCCCTTTTTGCAGCCTCCGATAATACTGTTCCATGGCATACAAACGTTGTACTATTCGGCGCCCAAACCGTGAAACATTCTTTCCAATCAAACGCATCCATTTTACTAAACCAGATGAATGTCCTCCCAACCAACGTTCAACACGTCGAGCAATAATTGCCTCTTTCACCTGACGTGTTTTTTCTTCAGGTAAATCATGAATATTTAATATACGTAATTGTGGAATTTTACGTATTGCAATAATAGCAACCGGTATAAAACTGATAACAAGAATTGCAAACGGAATGAAAATCCACCATCCCATATATTATTGTTGACTTTCAATTACTTGGGTAGCTGTGTGAAGAATCTCGCTCCATTGACTGATTTTCACACTTGCACCACCTACGAGCAACCCATCAATGGCTTGTTCGCGCAAAAAAGCGTAACTGTTACCGCTATTTATGCTTCCTCCATACACGATTCGGACAGAATCGACAAGTGTTCTTTCCATCAACTCAGAAAGAATGCGCCAAATGGTTGTATGTATACGAACAACATCAGCAGGATTTCCAGCATTCCCCGTTCCAATCGCCCACACAGGTTCATAGGCTATCACACATCCGTGAGGAGAAAATCTCACTCCATCTAAAGCCATTCGCAATTGACGTTCAACGACTTTCTCTGCTTCTCCACATTTTCGCTCTTCTTCGTTTTCCCCCACACACACAATGGGGATCAGACGATGACGCAATGCAGCAAGGACTTTATTCTTCACAATTTCATCTGTTTCTCCAAACAAGTTTCGACGTTCCGAATGTCCGACAATCACATATCCGCATCCAATTTCTGCGAGCATCCGACCGGAAATCTCCCCGGTGTATGCTCCGACATCTTCAAAAAAAAGATTCTGTGCCCCCAACCCAATCCGGCTGTGTGCCACGGCTTTTCGCACTTCGGTTAAAGCAACAGACGGTGGACATACTACAACATCTGGTGCAAAGGTCTTTCCTCGCATCCCTAAAAGAACAGCCCGCGCCAATGCCAAACTTTCACGAACACCAACATTCATTTTCCAATTGCCGATAATCAATTTCGACATAGGTAAAGAAAATATTAAAGGATGTTCGACGGAAGATGTTTCAAAAAAATCGCTGGTGTTTTATATGGACCAATCACTCCCAAACAAAGCCGTTCATAATCCAAAATATCCTGCGCCGCTTGTTGCACTTCTTGGACATTCACTCGCTGAAGCCGTTTCACATACATTTCCGGGGTCTCGACTTTGCGGCGAAACAATTCCTGTCTCGCATAGTATTCGGCACGGTCCGAAGAATCTTCCAGATGAAGCATGAGTTTTCCATGGACATAATTTTTTGCAAGCTTCAATTCTTCCGGCTTAACTCCTCGCTTTTTTACAAGTCGTAATTCATCCATGATGGTTTTTAATGCTAAATCAAGTCGTGCTTTTTCCAACCCAGCCTGAATCGTAAAATTTCCTATATCCTCATATGGCGACTGGCTCGCACGAATCATATAGGCAAGACCTCGCCGTTCACGAATTGAAACAAATAAACGCGAGCTCATGGTTCCTCCAAGAATAATTCCAAGGATTCGAGCAGCGGCATCACGTTTATCATGCAATCCATAAGATGGAAAACCAATCGCAAGTTGGATCTGTTGTGTTTCTTTATGTTGAATACGAATCCGTGGAGTTCGGCGCGTTGGCAACACACCAAATGGACTGAATTCTTTTGGTTCAGTCTGTGTCTCTTTCACAGTTCCAAATGTTCCATCCAACCACCCTTCTATTTCTTCCGGAATCTTTCCTGCAGCTGCAATCACCATGCGTGATGGAATGTAATGTGAATCACGATAGCGAAGAATATCTGCACGCGACATCGCTCGCATGGTTTCAGGTGAACCTGCAATCTGCCAACCGAGTGTATTGCCATCAAACATGGCTTGCTCCATGAGCTCCTCTGAATACATGATCGGGTTATCCTGATACATGTTAATTTCCTCAATAATCACTCCGCGTTCGCGATCTAATTCTTTTTTATCGAACTTCGAGTGAAACAACATGTCATGCAAAACATCAACAGCGAGTTTTAAATGATGACTGTCCACTTTTACATAATACCCTGTCAAATCTTTTCCTGTATACGCATTATATTCTGCTCCAACTGAATCCAATGCTCGGCTGATATCAAGGGTTGTTGGACGGCGTTTTGTTCCTTTGAACATGAGATGTTCAATAAAATGCGATGCACCATTGATGGGAGCATCTTCGTATCGCGAACCAACTTTACAAAGCACAAGAAGCGTGGCTGCATCTGTTCCTTCAAATGGAATCAGATGTGTGCGCAAGCCATTTTTCAAAGTCAGGAAAGAAGACATAATTTTTGATTCAAATAGGAAATCAATTCACTAAGAGCAATACGTTCTTGTTTCATCGTGTCGCGATCACGAACGGTTACGGTTTGATCCGTGAGTGTATCAAAGTCGACAGTGATGCAAAAAGGCGTTCCAATCTCGTCTTGACGACGGTATCGTTTTCCAATGTTTCCATGATCATCAAATTCACACAAAAATTGTTTTCGCAAATCCACATAGACATTTCTCGCTTGCACCACGAGTTCAGGTTTATTTTTTAACAAAGGAAATACTGCCACTTTCACCGGAGCAAGCGCATGAGGAAATTTCAATACCACACGCGTCTCTCCATCTACATCTTCTTCTGTATATGCTAAATCTATACACATCAAAAAGAGACGATTAAGCCCAACAGATGTCTCCACAATATGCGGAACAAACCGTTCTTTTGTCGTTTCTTCAAAATAGGAAAGATCAGCTCCAGAAAATTTTGCGTGTTGAGCCAAATCCCAATCTCCTCGTGCATGAACGCCTTCAATTTCCTTAAACCCTCCCAAAGAAGCAAAATTATATTCAATATCATGGGCCTCGGATGCGTAATGCGCGAGTTTCTCATGTTTGTGCCATCGAATCTTTTGTTCAGGAACTCCGATCGCTTTATACCATTCCCATCGTGTTGCTCTCCAATTTTCGTACAACGCTTTTGTCATGGATGGATGGTGAAAATATTGCATTTCCATTTGTTCAAATTCTCGCGTACGAAATACAAACTGTCTTGCAACGATTTCATTGCGAAATGCTTTTCCAATCTGTGCCATGCCAAACGGTAATTTTGGATGAAGTGCATCCATGGTATTTTTGTACTGCAAATAAATACCTCCACATGTTTCCGGACGCAAGTATACAACATTTTCCTCAGACAATTCATTTGTAGGTGAACCAAGATTCGATTTAACCATCAAAGAAAACTGTTTAGCGGACGTCAGATCTTTTGATCCACATACCTGACACACCAATTTTTTTTCATGACGTAATCGCTCAAGTTCTGCATTGATGGTCTCAATCGGAACCTTATCTGCTTCAATCCCATACGATTCCAAAACATGATCAGCGCGAAATCGATTTTTACATGTTCGACAATCAATTTGTGGGTCATCAAAACTTCCCACATGTCCGGAAGCAACCCAAGTCGTTGGATGCATGAAGATAGCAGAATCAAGCCCTAATATGTCTTCGCGCCACTGCACCATGTGTTTCCACCAAGCGTCACGAATATTATTTTTCAATAAAGCTCCATAATGTCCATAATCATAAATCGCCGCGAATCCACCATAAATTTCAGACGAAGGAAAGACAAATCCTCGCCGTTTACACAAAGAGACAAGCTGTTCCATGGAAGTTTCTGCCATATCAAACCGTCATAATTTCTTCTTCTTTTTGATGGCCGGTGTCCTCCACTTTTTGAACGTATTCTTTTGTCATCTTGTCGATTTCTTCAAACAGACGAAATTTTTCATCTTCGCCTATTTCTTTTTCTTTTTCCATTCCAACCACTTCCTCGCGTGCTTTTTCCCGTACCCCACGAAGACTCACACGAGCTTGTTCTAATTTTTCTTTCATCACTTTGACAAGCTGTTTGCGACTCTCTTCTGTCATCGGTGGCATCACTAAGCGCACAACTTTTCCGTCAACCACTGGATTGATTCCAATATTGGATTCTTGAATCGCTTTTTCAATCGCTTTCAAAAGCCCTTTATCCCATGGTTCGATCACCAATGTTTTGGCATCAGCCACATTGACCGAAGCAGTTCCTTTGATGGTCATAGGTGCGCCATATGCTTCCACCATAAGATCTTCGACAATGGCAGGGGTCGCACGCCCAGTACGCATCTGAACAAGTTCTCCACGCATATGTTCGATCACCGCTTCAAATTCCGGTTTGTATTGAGTTAACATCACAGACATAAACAGGTAAAAAATATTTTATTTCTCAATCTTTGTAACACCCAAATATATGACCTCTGGATGTTCTGGATTCACAAGGAGTATGGAGGCTGAACGTGAACTTGGAAGTTTTTGTGTTTTCCAAGTCACTCCACTATCAATGGATGTATAAAAAGTGGAAGACGTTGCGTAATAAATAGTTTGTGGATCTGTCGGATTCATGGCAACAGCACGAACAATAACTTGTCCTGGAGCTGTCACTAATTTCACCGCTTCCCAACTATCTCCTACATCTTTTGAGCGAAGCAACCCATACTTCGTCGCTGCTAAAATTATGGAACCATCTTCGCTTTGAACAAGGGAAAAAATATCTTCTCCTTCTTTGAATGGTTTCAATGCTTCTTCCATTTTTGTCCAAGTCACTCCAGCATCAACACTTTTAAACAAACCACCACCTGTTCCTACCAGAAGAATTCGACTGTCTTTATGACTCACAACCAACTGAGTCACTTCTCCTTTTACGGTAAATAATGTTAACCAAGTTACTCCACGATCAGTACTTTTCAAAATATCTCCATTTGAAAGACCAAGATAAACTGTATCAGACTGATACCAATCAAGAGCAACACGACGCGGACTTACTCCGGAACGCGCCTCTTGATACACACTTTGAAAACGCCGACTACATGTTTCTGTTTTATACAATCGTGTTCCACTGACTGCATAGACGGTACAAATATCTGCTGGATCAACAGCAATAGATCGCACACCTCCTTCCTTCAACTGACTATCTCCAGGATATTGCCAAGAAACTCCGTTATCATAACTAAATAAAAGACCATTTTCTTTTGTTCCCATGTATAACGTTTTCGTATCTGATGGATCAAAAGTCATCGTCAAGACATCGGTCGTTCCAACACTTCCAACTCCTTTCGCAGACGGAAATGCAACCGATTGTGACCACTTTGCAGCTCCATCAATGGATTTGTATACCCCTCCATCCTTTACACCTTGCTGTGACTTTGTTCCTCCAAGATTTAAACATCCCGCACCAGAAAAAAGAAAAAAAGCCAGAAGAGGAATGATCCAAAAACGTGTTATTTGCATAAAATAAACATTAAAAAGAAAGGAACAAATGTTCGATAGCTAGTTGAGGATTCACATGGGAAGAAAAATCTATTCGAATTTTTCGCAAAACTTTCAAGATACGACTCCATTGATTTGGCGAACGGCTTTTTGCAAGAGACACGAATATTTCTCCAAAAAATTCAGCATAATTTTTTTCTATTCCAGAAGAAATAAGAAAGAGATCTCGTAACATCCATTCCCATATATTCAACAAATGAAGAAGAGATTCTATTCGATTCGCTTCCTCTTTTGGAACCTGTTCCGCTGCCAATACCAAACGTTCACTCAATGGTTTTTGCAAAAGAGCCATCAAATTTGCGCATGTTTTTTCTTCTTGTATACGTTCCTCTGGATTTTCCAAAAAACGAAATGCACGTCCAGGACAGCCATGAGAAATTCGTGCCATTTTTTTTGCTTCTTCAGAATGAATCCCCCGTATTTCTAATCCATGAATCATTTTCTGTTCTGAAACAAAGGGACATCGAAGAATCTGGCAACGAGAAACAAGGGTTGGAAGTAATTGTTCTGGAGAAGTCGCACGTAACATTAAAATCGTTTTTACTGTTGGTTCTTCCAATAGTTTTAATAAGGCATTTGATGCTTCCAGATTCAATACATCTGCTTCTTCGATCACAGCCGCTTTGTATCCGCCAAGAAATGCACTCATTCCAAGACGTTCACGCAATGTACGAATCTGTTCAACTGTAATGGCAGATTTTATTTTTCCTGTTTTTTCATCTGAAAGCCGACGAACAAAAGAAATATCTGGATGAGCAAGCCCTTCTGGAAAAAGCGTTTGTAAAAACCAATGAATGACCGTTGTTTTTCCCACTCCTTCTGGACCAACAAAAAGATAGGCATGAGATAATCGATCCGCCGCAGCCGCACGCTCCAAAAATGCAATAACTCGCTCTTGGCCAATCACGGAAATAGTTGACGATTCTGAAACAGACGACATATGCAGAAGTATAACATATATCGGTCTCTAAAGTCTTTTTCACCATTCTTAAACAAATTGTTTAAACTAATTGACAAAAAGCTTATTTTTTGCTAAATTAAATACATCTGTTTTTAAAAAAAATGGAGTAAATGCCGCTCCGTTTGCGGCAAAGGAGGCTTAAATGCCAATCGACGACCTCGCCCAGATGCTTTTGGGCGCGGCAGAGTTACTCATCACCAAACCATTTTCTGGCGGAATCACTGCCTGGCTTTGCACCACATTCATGGTATTTGTGGTACTGCCTGTTGGTGTGGGAATGATCTTCGAGATTGTTGGGGCAAAAATCCCCACACTCCATTTCGATCACCGCGCTCAGTGGTGGTTCAAATGGTGTGTTCGGAAGCCAATCGTGGCTCTCTGGCACATTCTCGAGGCCAGCCGTCGATGGTTTTGGCGGAATATGTTTCGACCCCTGCTTCAGGGATTTGGCCGCGGAATCCGATACATATACCGCCAGCTCAACTACCGACGGCGGTACGGCATCTGGATGCCGTAAGACCAAAAACATCTTCCGTTGAAGAATCTTTTCTTCAACGCAGACACACGGTGGTGAATGTTCGCCACTGGGTGACTGCAAACTTTGGAGCAAAAAATGAAAATCCTTGTTCTAAATATTTCGGGACAAAATCCCGAGGTTGATCGATTTTTGTCCGAACTCCGGACACGAATTCCGGAAGTCGAAATTCAGACTCATGAAAGTCAGCCTGGTGAAATCCACGTCTTGTGGAATATTCAGGAATATTTGGATCAAGGAATAAAATTCTTCCTCCTTCCATACACAAAGGAAGGGGTGTCGAATGCCTGGATAGAAGTGATCGGTTGTCAGAGACAGGGTCGTCCTGTCAAACTTCTTCCGGTCATGTTTGAGGGTGGCAAGGCTCCAGCAGGTTTAGCTGCTGCCAAATATGTCCGAATGGATGGCGGCACAACCGACGTAGAGCGCGAATGGAATTTGTTCGCGCGCGGTCTTCGCAAATAAGTAACACACTCTCGCCAAACGGAATTCATCCGTTCGGCGCAGACATGTGGCCACGAATTTATTTATTCATGGACAAATGTCTGCAAGTTTGTTAGAGAGAAGATGTGATATTTTCGTAGAAGGTAGAAAACGTAGAAGGAGAAAGAATCATGGCGGTTATAATCATTCGCCAAGATGGGTTTGAAGAATATCCGTTTGGAAAACCAGCGGAACCCAATGAGGAACCTTTACCGCAAAGACCGACGATCTGGGACGTTCCACAACCACAAATCGTTCCGGTCACACCGAATGAACCAAAGGGTCCGCCGTTTCTACCGTTCATTGATCCGAATTGGTCTCCTCCACCGAGACCTCGATCGCGTTACAACCTTCTAAACTAAAAGACCCCTATTAGGAGGTCTTTTTTGAAATGACGAAAAAATTTTTTACCGTTTTTCTGTCGGATAATTTGCAGATCCTTCCCAGGCAAGATTAAACATCTGACGCAAGGTGTCTGCGATCTCTTTGCTTGTAAGAACAACACCAAGCATGGCGCTTGTAAACGAGTAAAGGAAAACCGTATTGTTGCGAACAATAAAATCTCCATGAATAGGGAATTTTTCTGCAGGAACCAGACGCACTTCTCCACCGGTAATTTTTGGCACTTTAGAAAAATCAGGATTCTTCATGACGGCAATCAGACGATAAGAAACATTGCGTTTTTGAAGTTCTTCCAAATGACGTTCGCGATGATGAATGAGTTCGCGAATATTTTCGATGTCGTCAATGGAAACCATTTCCACAAACTCCCCTTCCATGGCTTCAAACACTTCCATAACCGAAACAATTCCTTCTGCACCTTCCAAATAACGAATCTGGGGTTTTACCCCTTCAATATTATAAACTGCGTGAAGTTTTGGCAAAACAGAACTAATTTCTTTTTCTTTTTCTTCCAATTCTCGGCGCTGAAGACGAACAATCGTCAATAAACGTTCTGGAGATTCTGCAGCAAAAAAACGTTTCTTTCCTTTAACAAACGTGCTCATGAGTCCACGAGCAGCCAAAGTTTCAATCATGACGTAGGTAGTCGCACGATTAACATTCGCTTTTTTGGCAATGTCTTGGACAACAGCTGGCCCTAATTCAAGGGAGGCAAGATAAACAGCACCCTCTTTTTCAGAGAGGCCAAGATGAATGAGTTCGCGAATGAGTTCTTCCATAAAAATAAAGGAAAAAAGAGAATGTCACTATTTTTTGACACTATACACGACCTTTGAAAAATATGCAAGCTTGTGAAAGAAAAACGGAGTATTTCTTGTTATCCACAGCTCAAACAAGCCCTTTTAACACATCCCATGTCTTTCGTGCGGTCGTCTGCCAAGAAAATGATTGTGCACGTACTATTCCTTTCTGCACCAAATCCTCAATCAACCCTTGATCAGAGGTAATACGTTGGAAACCTGATGCCCATGTTTCCGGTTCATCTGGAGAAAGAAATAATCCAGCATCTCTCACCACTTCCCGATGTGCAGGAATATCAGAAGTCAAAAGAGGAATTCCACATGCCATGGCTTCCACGTTTGAAATTCCAAATCCTTCATATCGACTTGGAAACACATACGCAAATGTGCCATTCATCAAGGCGGGGATGTCTACTTCTTCAACCCATCCCAATGGACGGATTGACTCTTTAAATGGTGAGCAATCAACAGCTTGATGAATTTCTTCAAATCCAAATCCAGACATTCCAATCAACACCAATTCAAATGGGTCACCTGTTCCGCGGGATCGTTTAAATATTTCAAACGCACGAATGAGCAAGGGAATATTTTTTTTACGTTCAAGGCGACCAATACTTAAAAAATAATTTTTTCGACTCAGACGATATTTTTGTAATACCTCCTCAACAACCGTACTCTCAAGCGGATGATAATGTGTCACATCATGAGAAAGTGGCGTCACAACCATTTGTTCAAGAGGAACACCATACGCGTCTGCAAGTTCTTTTTTTGTCCATTCGGAAGGTGTTAAAAGAATTTCTGCATGCTTGATGGCAAAACGAACCTCTTTTTCCTGATGTTTACGTTCTATTGGATCATATAAATCAGGAAATCGGTGAAAAGCAATGTCATGAATAGTTGTAACCGTTGCGCGTTGCTTGCTTAATGTATGCGGATGAATACGTGGGAATGATTGGGTTGGAACAAAAAGAATATTTGGCGATCGTCGCAGCATTTCCCAACTCATGCGACCCTGCATCCATCCAGTAGAAAAAGGCCAATGCAGCACACGTGTTTCCCATTGTGGAGGAAGCACAGCAAGTTCTTCCTGAAGAGCCGAAGGGCTATAAAGACAAACACGATCGTCTGATTCGAGTGTTTGAGATTTGAGTGCCTGGATGAGATGGTAACTGTACCAATCGGCACCTGTTCGTTTTTGTTTTGCAGCGGACGAAGCGTCAATGGCAAAAAACATAATTCTCTAACTCGTAAATACGCTTCGTTTATATGCATCCAAATTTTCAAGAGCAATACCCGTTCCTTTGACCACACACAATTGTGGATCTTCTGCGACATACGTTGGGACTCCTGTTGCTTCTGCAATAAGTTGATCAAGATTGCGGAGCTGAGAAGATCCTCCAGACATAATAATTCCCTTTTCCATCACATCTGCAGATAACTCTGGTGGTGTTTTGTGTAAAACTTCTTTCACAGTTGCAATAATTCCTTCCAATTCATCTTGAATCGCTTCGGTCACATCATCAGATGTCACCTCAATAATTTTTGGAAGACCAGTAATCATGTCACGACCCTTTACTTCCATGGCAAGCTTCTCTGGTAAATACATAGCTGAACCAATCTGAATTTTAATTTGTTCAGAAGTACGTTCCCCAATAGCCAATCCATATTTGCGACGGATGAATTCTGAAACCGCATGATCAAATTTTACTCCCCCAATACGAATAGACGCAGATGCAACAATTCCTCCCAAAGAAATAACAGCCATTTCAGCCGTTCCTCCTCCAATATCAATAATCATGTGCCCAGACGGCGAACCAATGGGAATATTTGCTCCGATTGCAGCCACAATTGGCTCTTTAATAATATAAGCAGCGCGGGCACCAGCAGTCAGAGTTGCGTCAATAACAGCACGACGTTCCGTTGAGGTAATGCCTCCTGGAACAGCAACCATCACTTCTGGTCGAAAAATACGAATTCCTCCTAATGTCTTGTTAATAAAATAACGAAGCATGGCTTCGGTTGTGCGATAGTCGGCAATCACTCCATCCTTCAATGGTCGACGCGCCACGATGGTATCTGGTGTGCGTCCAATCATATCCTTTGCCTCCCTTCCAACCGCAAGCACTTTTTTATCAATTTTTGAAATAGCCACAACAGACGGTTCGTTGATAATGACTCCTCGTTTCGGAACATACACAAGAACCGTTGTTGTTCCCAAATCAATTCCAATTTTTTTTATAAACATAGAAATACTTCCCTTTCTTCAAAAATTCACCTCAAACGTCCGATCTTGATCTAATTTCGTGTTCAATCGATAGACATCATCATTCCATTCTTTCATTTCTTCTTCAGGCAAGGCGTGTTTGAGCGTTTTATCAAAATCAAGATCAAGCGTCAATGCATGAGATAAAGCTCCTATCTGTTTATAGACTTTCAAATGATACTGATTTTTTTGAATTATCTCCTTTATCGAAGAAGGGAGTAAATATTCGAAATGCAACTCTTGTGTTTGTCCTGGTTCTACAGATGTAAATGCTCCGAACACTTGAAATCCAAGTTCTTCTCCCATATCTACAGACCCTGGATTTCGGTTTGGATCTTTCAGTGCATCATCAATAAACATACCGGATGCGCGAAGAAGACGACTTCCAAGCGGAGTATACACACGTGTATAGGTTCGATAGCGCGTTGTCTTCCAATCAAAATTTCCTTTGTGCTCATATCGGATCGTTACTTGTGCGACATATTCTCCATCACTTGATGGACGTATACTATAAAAAATAGTCCGCTGAACCGCAGGATCTGATTTCAGACTTGCAAGATTTGCATCCACAACCATCAAATGGTCTCCGTCTGATGGAGTGATGTTACCGGCCCACCCTGCATGTATCAGACGTTCTTGTATCTCTGAATCTGTGTGAAAAAAAGCCATGTGTTTTTTCTGAATCGCTTCAGAAAAAACATCTAAAAATTTTGACCATTCTTTGGCTGGAAGATTCATGAATCGATAACGCACTTTTTCAATCAGACCGACTAAAATATCTTTGCGCTGTGGTTCAGGAATACCTGCTTTGGAAAATCCAAACTGCACCTGATACTCTAACGTCTCTGCAATATTTTCTGAGGTAAAAATTTGTCCTCCCATTTCAACCGGTCCCAATAATCGCAATAACTCGGCTGCAAACGTTGGCGTAAATGCAATCACCCCATCAAATGTCTCTGGGAAACCAAACTGAACACGCATCTCTTCAGGTAACACACGATTTTCTTGTTCAAAAATTGCAAGCGCTTGTCTAGCCGAAACAGAAAAATCAGGAGACCAATTACTGTCGCGGAAAAACCAATCTCCCGACGCATTGTATCGACGCAATGGTTCCGGAGGCATTGCTTCATATTGAGGATCTGCGGGATCATCAAGTGCATAAACATCTTTTGTGACAAACGAACGAATTTCTCCATCTTGGATTTGGAGTACTCCGAATGTTCCAATAAATCCTCCTCCTGGACGCAACTCATTATTATTTTCAAATAACACAAGCAGATTCACCGGATGATCTAAACCTGCGTATGCAGGAATAAGAGACGCAAATACAGAAGCTGTTTTTACAGCATTCGCAAGAGGTTCTACGCGATCTTTCATTATTTTCAAAGCTGTTGAAAGAGGCGTAGCAAGATCTTTTGTAAAAAGCAAATCAAGTTCTGCGAGGGCAACATCTATTTTTGCAGCTGTCACAGAAAGATCGGGAGCCCCTCCTGCTAAACGCTGTAAAAGTGCACGTTTTGTTTTTGCAGAAAGCTGATCGTACGTTGATTCAGCCCCTATGTCTGGACGGATGGAAGAAAGTTGTTCCGCTGTCACACCAGACAATCGCATGAGTTCTGCTCCAAAATTCACGACATCTTCTGCAGCTGTCACAAGATGATTTCCAGCATGAATCATTGTCTGTACAGCCTCCCATTGAACTCCGACCCACCCAAAAGAACGAAGCCAACGCAGACGCTGCCAACCGCGCTCAGCCTGATCAAAATCTTCTTGAGCAACAACAAGTTCATGTTGTGCTTGTTCAAAATCCTGATGAACTACAGCTTCTTGTACTGCTACCAACCGATCTTTTCCATCAAAAGCTGCAACCAAAACTTGTCCACAAACAAGAACAAAAAAAAGCACAGCCAAAAAAAGAATGCTGCCAAGAAGAGAAAAAACAATCAACCAAACACGACGATGTTTATGTGTTCGTTGTTGAGAAGGTTGTTCAAGATGTTCAAGAAAATTTACGCTGTGTGTCATGTCCTTTATGGTACACAAAATTTCTGCTATTCACCACTCTCAGAACGAATTTTTTTTCTTTCATAGGAATAAGGCTGTCCACGAAATTTACGAAAATAACGCCACGCGCTTCGCAATTGAATGTGTGTAAGCGGACGAAAAAGTTGGCGAAAAAATCCTCCTTCTGCGGTTTCCCGACGATGATAATGGATCATGCTGATTTCTGGATGATAAACAACCTCCCATCCTGCCTGCCAAAACCGCCGGCACCAATCTTGATCCTCAAAATACATAAAATAAGACGGATCAAACCCGCCAACTTCCTCCACAGCTTCCCGTCGCACAAGAAGACATGCACCCAATAGATAATCAACAGACGCAACAGATGTATGATCCCAATCAGACATAAGATATCGTTTCAATTCCCGTGAAACACATGAAAGACAATCAATGAGTGGGAGACGTCGGTATACAATCGTTATTGGTTTCATGAATCGATAACAGGAAAATTGAAGGGTGCCATCCGGATGCAATAATTTTGGACCAACCATTCCGACCGATGGATGTTCATCCAAAAAAGCTGTGAGATGTTCAAGAGATCCGGGTAAAACAATCATGTCCGGATTAAAAATTAAAAAATGTCGACCATGAGCCGCTTTCATTCCCTGATTCATTCCTGAAGCAAATCCAATATTTTTTTCGCTTTTCAAAATATGCACTTCAGGAAATTCTGCGTGCAAACTTGCAGGAAGACGTTCGGAAGGATTGTTGTCAACGACGAAAATTTCGTAAAACAAACGCGGAGCAGCCCGACGAATACTCCGTAATGTCTGTCGCAAAAGACGCGGGGTATTATAGTGAACAATCAAAATAGAAAGATCCATATCCACTTATTGAAACCAGGCACGCAAGGTCTTTGATTCATTTCTTTTTTTCATAATCTGTCTACGTTTGTGCCACATGTGCGGCATCCATAAAACAACTTCAGCAAATGCACCAATATTCATAGATTCAAACACACAAACATAGACAAAACGAGCCGCTTCCATCGGAATCACCCAAGGGAGAGACAACACCCAATCTGACCAAGACATATTTTTGAAAAGCATGACCCAATGATTGCGTGTTGAATAGTAACTGCGCAACCGCGATTTACGCTGTCGATTTTTCATAAGCTGCCACAGAGTTACTCGTTCATTTCCAGACATGGCTCGTTCATGATATGCAAGCGCTCGAGGCACAAATCGCGCAGACCATCCGCAACTGCGTAAACGCCAAGCCAAATCTATATCTTCCTGATACGCAAAAAAATCATGATCAAAATATTCATCTTCTTCAAATCGTATATCCTCAAGAGCAGAGGCTCGATATAAAACAAGCGCTCCGCTCACTCCAAAAATATCAGTCTCTTTATCGTATTGTCCTGTGTCTTCCTCTCCTGCTCCGCGTTCTGCAACACACCGGCGACGATTTGGGCGAAGTCCGGTTGAATCAATCATGGAAGATCGAATCATATCTCGCCACGCATCATCACTTTCCGGATTCGGAAACGCACGCAATAATTTTCCTCCAAAACTCGCAACCTTCGGATTATTTTCTGTATTTCGCAAAAGGTCTTCTAAAAATGTCGGGGTAAACACGACATCTGGATTCACCACAAGAACAAAACACGCATCAAGCGATTGATCTGTCCATTTATCAATCGCGTATCGAATTCCTTGATTGTGAGCACAAGAAAATCCAAGATTTCGCGTATTTCGAATAAGCATCACTTGCGGATATTTTTCGCGCAAAAACTCACCCACATGATCCGTGGAACCATTATCAACAATTCGAACAACAAAATTTTGAAACGTTTGAGAAAAGATGGATTCAAGTAAAGTCGGAAGCCGATCCATGCTGTTCCAGGCGACGATATTGATAGAAACCGTTGGAATCATAGAAAACCAGTATACCTTCGGGTTCCTTTGTAAATCAACCTTTCTTGACAAAATCAATTTTTTCCTATAAAACAGGCAATTCTGTTCTTTTTTTTCTGAGAAAAAGGAAGGGGTGTTCTTTTACAAAAGGAGTTTTGCGTGAAGGTAAAAATAGGGCATTGGTTTGGTCTTGATATTCTTGTTCATGTTTCATTTTTTATCCCCTTAGCAATCATTGGTATTTTCTCCCTTTTTCTCAAAGAAAATGAGGAGATCCTCTATGCACCTATCCTTCTCGGAGTGAGTTTCTTTTTTGTTTTTCTGCACGAACTTGGTCATGTATTCACAGCCAGACGGTTTGGTGTTTTAACCAATGACATCACGTTTTATATCTTCGGATGTGCCGCACACATGCGAATGAAAATCATTCCGAGTCATCCGAGGCAAGAAACATTGATTGCCATGGCCGGACCTGCGGTGAATTTTTTCATTGTAACCATTGCTATCATCTTAAGTGTGATGATTCAAACATTGATTGAACAAACCTTTCTTCGTTTCTTTCTTGTGTCTCTGGCTATGATTGTGAAAATCAATATAATGATCGGATTATTTAATCTCATTCCTTTGTTTCCCATGGATGGCGGAAGAATCTTGCGCGGTCTCCTTATGGAAAAAATGGACGGACTGAAAGCGACTTATTATACGATCAGAATCAGCAAGTTCTTGGCCGTTTGTATGGGAATCATCGGATTTGTGTTGGGACAATATATCCTTTTATTCATCGCATACATCATGTTCTTTGAAGGACAAAAGATCTGGGAGTTTACAAGTTTTTACGAATCTCTTAAAGGAACGGCTCAAAATATCCTTGATCAGGTTGAACTTATATCAGAAATACATTGGACTTCTCCATCAGGACCAAGGATTCGCCTGATCGCAGAGACTATTGTTGACGCATCGTCACATATCGGTCTTTTTCCTGTTCTTCTCCGTGATGGTACATATGGAGTCGCTTCAACTGAACGTCTTCTCCTTGAACAAAAGAGACAGCCACATCTTCCTGTAGAACATATCACAGCACGTGTCTCTGTGGTTGATGCGGATATGTCGCTTCAACAGGTGTTTGATGTACTCAACGAATCCATCAATCCTGTTGTCATTGTGACAAAAAATGGTGAATATGCGGGAATCATTACTCCGGAAAGTATGGCTAAATAAAGTCATGATTACTGTATGAAACAATTGCGTTCAGGATCGTTCCTGAACGTTTTTTTTGGTCGTTACCAATTGTCCGCAGGCAGCCGCAATATCATTTCCCATACTTCGACGTTCCGTCACATCAAGTCCCGCTAAAACAAGAATATTTTTAAATTGATCAATACATTCACGCTGACTGCGTTCAAATGGTTTATCCGGGACAGGATTATACGGAATCACATTTATTTTTCCTGAAGAAGTGGAACGAATGAATTGAGCAAGTTCTTTTGCTTCATCCAACCCATCATTCACTTTATTCAGCAAAAGGTATTCATATGTCACATGATGCTTTCGATTGCCAAGAGTCTCTGCATATCGATGTGACCAATCAGCGAGTTTCACTAAAAAATCATCAACGGTTGTTGGAATGATTTCACGACGTTTTTCTTGATTTGCACTATGCAAAGAAATCGCAATACGCACCGACGGCCAATCCGGATCCGTAAGCAACCGATCAAGTTGTGTCAAAATTCCGACTGTAGAAACCGTGATGTGTGTGGAACCAATATCGGTGTACGTAAGCCACATTCGAATCGCTTGTTTGACGTTTTCATAATTTGCCATGGGCTCACCCATCCCCATGAACACAACATTACTGATGCGTTGAGATATCTCTGGACGCGCTTTCAAAAAAGACATCCAAAAACGATATTGATCCACGATCTCATCAGACAACAAACTTCGTTTTAATCCCATGGTTCCAGTCGCACAAAACGAACAACGCATCGCACATCCAATTTGAGAAGAAACACAAATTGTCCATTGTCCTGTTCGATTTTCCATGAGCACGGTTTCAAAAAATAATCCATCTCGTGTTTTTAATATTGCTTTAAATGTTTGACTTTGTTTGGAATCGTAAACCTGTTCTGTTTCAACAGTCATCCATAAAATTTCTTGTTCTACACCTTCACGCACAGACTTTGGAAGTGTCTGAACATCCTGCCAACCATTTGCGTGTCCATCAAAAAAAGCCGTTTCTATCTGTTTCCAGCGATAGGACGGTTCTGAGGGAAATAATTGTTGAAATTGTTCTTTGCGAGAAAGAAGGGATAATTTTGTTTCCATAAACCAAACATAGACGACCAAAAAACGAACGGCTTTTCCGTTCGTTTAAGATCTTATGACATGATCCATGTTTTGACCATATCATGAACTGCTATTGTATGACGATGAACCTCTCCATCAAGATACACTTTTATCCGATAGATAGGTTCCAAACATTCAGGAGGACTATTGTCCATAAAAAAGGAACCGTCATCACGAACAAAAGGTAAATCGATTTTACGCCTGTCTCTTCCCTTTCCGAGATGCACACACACTGCCTCACGAGGCATTTTTATATGTGCTGCAATCGCATCTGCCACTTCATAGCGTGCATCCCATTTTTGGGAAAGAGCCAAAAATTTCTCAGACGGTTTCGTTGTTTCAAAAGCAAAACAGAGCGCATAAAGGTCACGCGTAGAAACCCGGTTGGCAAGAAATGCTGTTTTTTCATTACATGATTGCAAGTATTCAACAGCCTCTTGATCATTCATGCGAAAGTACGCTTCCGAAAGTTCTCCTTGCTCAAAAGCAAACCAAATCGCACGTTCAAGCATTTTGGCTGTATTCAAATGAGGTTCTCCATAAATGACTGCATAGACAGCCTCACGCGCTTTTTGCCATTTACGAGATTCGGGATGCATGTTTGCATCCAACATCCATTTTCCATCACAAAAACGAAAAGAGGATGCAAGAAGAATTGGATCAAAAAGCGGTTGCTTATTTGAAATCATCCAGTATCGATGAATATTATCCAAGTTATCAATATCCATTGAACCATTCAAAACACGAGAAAGAGGTGCCGCTTCCCCTGTTACAAATCGAACTACTTGCTCAGGGGAACATCCAAAATGATTCAATACCTCAGCAGCTTCAGATTGATGCAATATTTCTTCCAGAAATGATTCACCGTCTTTTCCCATTATGACCTTCAAAAAAGGTTCGTTTAAATGAGAAAGAGATGCATTTCCCGCATCATGAAGAAGGGCTGCGCCCAAAAGAAGATTTTCATAAGGCGCGAATGATGGATTGTTTTTTATGACTTCCGTTGCCAAACGTACGACACCCATCCCATGTTCAAGTCGACTTGGCATATTCCATGGTAACAACCCTGAAGGAAGAACATCTTGAGAAATACCATGGAGACGTTGAACTTGGGGTGTGTGAAGAAGCTCCCAGATAAAATCCGAGACATGCATTTCCCTATACAGAAAATCATGATACCTATGCGACATTGTTTCTCCTTTTTAAAAGACCTGCCACAAAAAAACCATGCCGTGACTTGAATGTCAAGGATAAAAAATTATTTCAAACCTTCACACTGTTGTTTCACAGAAGAAACAAATCGATCAACAACTTCCTTCCCGTGCATTTCATTGAGATAAATCATGATTTGCTGCAATACAGGTTCATCAAACTTTCTTGGCCATTCTTTTTGAACACCAGCATCTCTTGTCGCTTGAGAAATAATTGTGATAGATTTTTCCACATCAAATTCAAAAAACAATGGAAAAATCTCTCTTCGTTTTTTACCGAGATCCCATAGTTCGTATTGATATTCTTTTGGCACCATCTTTTTTGAATCTACTTTATACATTCTTTCTATTCGTTGTTTTTCTTCAACTTTTTGTGATTCTGTCTCAAAAAATAAACCAAGTTTTTGAAATAATTCTTCGTGTTTTTCTTTTTTAATTTGATATTCCAGCATTTGTTTCACAGAAGAAACAAAACTTCTTACAGATGACTCTTCTGAAAATTTCCATCGAGGTAAACCCGCATCTTGAAAATACATCGCACTCTGTTGAATCACACTCTTCACATCTCTTGAATCTAAATTATTCAATGGTGCAAACAATTCATATAATCTTCTTTCAACTTCATCTGTCCCATGATAATCAGGTGCACACACTCTTTTTATGTTTTCTTTATACAATCGAACTTTTTCCTTTCCA
This sequence comes from Candidatus Uhrbacteria bacterium GW2011_GWC2_41_11, assembly GCA_000996355.1. Classification (GTDB taxonomy): domain Bacteria; phylum Patescibacteriota; class Patescibacteriia; order UBA9934; family GWF2-40-263; genus UBA10014. Next base: position 133,581 of record LCAH01000001.1, on the reverse strand, counting down.
TATTTTTTATTAAGGAAGCCAACTATTTCCATTGCTTTTTTATTTGGACTTGATTCATAACTCTTCTTTGTAGATGCACAGGTAAAAAAGAGAGCATCGTGAAGAACCAAATCAAAATCCTCATATTGCATATTTTTTTCTTCGATGAATTGAACAATATTTACTACTTCTTTCCTCAATTCCTCCTCGGTATATTGTTGCATCTTTTCGACCTGATCAGATTCTCGAACCGTGAAAAAACTATCTGGTTGATAGTTCTCCAAATACCGATTCAGACTACGTTTAAAATCCGAAAGAAACTTCTGATATAACCGTTCTGAAACTCTCTTTCCAAATGCTCTGGAAAGAGAAGAAATAAATGCTGTTTTTGAAGAAAAATTCAATTGATTCAAAAATTTCTCTATATCTTCTATTCCTCCTGATCCATGAATACCTTGATCAAAAATCGGAAATCGAACAGCATCTCGTAAAAGTTTTGCACGATCTTCCCGATGAATATTTGTGTTTATATAAAGATTCTCAATAAAAGCAAGATCAGCAAAATAATCCCTTTGTCCAAATTCGCGTGCTGTATCTAGTCGTCGTAATTCAGAATCGTAAGAAGGCATAAAACAAAGATCTAATATTTTTCTTCTATGATACAAGAAAGAAAAAGAAAAAGAAAAAACTCCATTTGATTTAAAGATACATTTCATTAAATTTGATCTAACCAACAGAACTTGGTATCTTTTTTCTAAAGAAACTATTTATTTCTCAAAATATGGAAAGAGAATCCGGACATGGAGAATTTTCGGTAGAACAAACAGCGAAACGATTTATGAATTTGAAAGATCGCTTTATAAAGGAAGGAAAAAATGAGAATAACCGAACGAGAGAAAACGCGGAAAAAATCTTAGATGAGGTGATCGAGATTGCTGTTGAAGCACTTATAGAGAGCAAAGGACACCCACATGTTATGGAAAGTCTGGAATTGGAATTTATTGCCCCACTTCTTAGAGAAATGGATCCATATCATCACGGACCAATCAATCAAGTCTCGAATAAAATCGCTACGAAAGTGACCCAAAAACTTCTTCAAAAAAAATGAAAACACCTCATAGCAATAAATGACACACAAATCAAATTTCTTGACGAAAATCGATATTTTTGTTATCTTTTTTTGTTGCCAAAAAATCCTGCGGCACAACCGGCAACGAAGTCTCGTTGTATACTCTTCCCCACCATAAAGGAGATGTGATGTACATTCTTGCTCTTATTATCATAATCAGCGGTTGTTGTTGTTCCCCATCGCAGACGGAGACGACGCCAAACCTCGATTTTCACACCTCGGTCGACCTGGACAACTTCTGTGGTAACAAGATCGGCATGGGCTACACCATCGGCTACAGGGCACAGCAACCCAACCCGTGGTCCGACCAGCTCTTTTGTCTCAGTCCGAAGGGACTCTTCATCATCACAGCAACTCAAAAAGGACACGACGTCCACGTCAGTGGCAACAACTTGGAGGTGAGCTTGCTCAAGGACGTGCTCTGGATAGCACGTACGGATAGGCGTGACTCCCACGTGAGACTGGCCGATCGACTGATCAACTCCTGCCCGGATCGCTCCGAACCGCTCGCGATCATTCCGCGCATGGGGTGGATCTATCAGACTGGTGTAACGATCGACACGGGGGACCTGCTTTGTCTTATAAACAACGAGCTCGTGCTCTATCAAGATGACGCGACGAGTGCCAATATCACACCCAACGCCTTCCACGAGATAAAGCGTTGGAGCGATTTCACGCCGACCAAACTCTGATTCACCCTGCGCGAAACGACAAACCCTACTCGGGTTAACCGTCGTTCGACGCGGGGTTTGTTGTTTATACAAAAAAATCAGCGTGAACTGAGTTTTTTACAACGGAACGGACGGGACTCGAAGGAGTTTATGCAATTTCTGTCTGGATGATTTTGAGGCATGTGGAGGGACTCTTATTCCATAACTATCTGGTCTTCTTACGTCCTATTAGATACACCACCAATGCACCTAAGCAAAAGCAAATGAGCACGATAATAACGAAAGAACCGACGGAATTATCTTCGGTGTCCAACTCTATAGTCGATACTTCGGGATTGCTCGCAGCGTCATCTTCTCTATTGCCGTCCTGAGTACTTGCAATGAAAGAGGTTCCGACGCAGATATTCGTGCTAAGCTGTTCTTGTCCACGGGTGTAGACCATGTACTCATGACCTACTTCAAAATCGAAACCGCAATCACCACCGCCCAAGCCGGTCGTCACGGTTACGTTTTCAGCGACCGAACCTTTCTGCGATTCACTCACATTAAAGTCGACGGATCGAGAACTACTATCTTCGGAAATACTTTTTACTCTTCCAACAAAAACCGTCGTCGCATCATTAAACTGTTCAGTCGACGTCGCTCGAACACAAGAACAGGCGAAAGTGGGCGTGGCATTGACGAGCAACCCACACAACGCACCCATCAGGCTTAAACCGAGGAAAAATCGTTGAATCGAACACATAATCGACTGAAGTCAATTAAGAAAACTGTACCATGAAGCTCATCTAAAAGAAAGCTTTGGTTAAACATAAAAACGACCACGTGGGTCGCTTTTATGTGGCGGGACGCATGAGTTATGAACCAAAAAACCAGGGGTATTTCAAGGGTTTTTCGACGGTTATTTTTGGGGCGATTTGAGGCGAGTGGGTCGGGGTCTTTTTGAGAGATTTGAGATAAAATGAGACAGTAGTTAAAAAGGAAGGGTTGAATTCTAAAATAACATGGAGTATGCGAAGTACCTACTCAAAGAAGGCAGCGTCACGGAAAAACGATTCCTACTTGGGAACCTGAAAAGTAAGCTGGTTTACGAAGTTTGAGTTGTGAGGCTCTTGGAGGATTATCAACAATGAAAAATTACAAAATCCGTGTATTTCGGATGCGCAAACCCATGTAATATTGTTGTAGAACTATCTACTACACTAGTAGATTGACTTTTCTCACTAAATACAGTAGTTTTTCTAGTATTATAACGAAATCGTCTGATTTATTTCTACAAAGAAACTCCTAACGCTATTATATGGCCGAGCTCACAAGTATTAAATCTTCTTTGGAAAATCTTCGTGTAAGTCCAAACGCGATCACTTTTTTCCTTGCCAGCTATAAACTTGGACGTTCTTCTGTAGGACAAATTGCAAAGGCAACAAAGATGGATCGTTCGTCTGCTTATGCCGCCTATCAGCAACTTCAGGAGCTTGGTCTCATGGACGAGGAGAATATGGGCAATCGCAAGATCATTTGGACGCGTGAACCAAAAGCAATCATTGCTAGGTTGCGAACAGAGATCCGACGAATGCGTCGGCAGGTGGAATCTATCCAAGAATCCATGCCGGAACTCCTTGCTCAATATGGGAGTCGTAACGACCGTCCTGTGCTTCAGACATTCACCGGCATTGAAGGGTTACATCAGATTACGGAAGATATTCTTTCCGGTTCTGACTTTGAGCTTCTTCTCATGTCGAACTTCGAAGAAGAAGATCGTGTGTTCTCTCGAGAATATCACGACGCCTTTATTCAACGTCGCGTCGCGCAAAACATCACCCTTCGTCTGATTGCGACAGATTCACCAGAAGCCCGAAACATCCAAAAAGCTGATAAAACGAGCAGGCGTGAAACGCGAATCGTTAAGGGGAAAGCACCCTTTGAAAATGAGACATATATTTTTGGCGACAAAATTGCCATGCTCTCATTTAACGAAAAGACAGGGATCATTGGCTTTATCGTGCGATCGAAAGAATTTGCAAGCGCACAGCGCTGGATGTTCGAACAAATCTGGCAACGGTTCAGAGAAAATTCATAAAACTTGATGGTCACCACATGTCGTCATCAAGACCGCTTACATGCAGATCATTGTTGACGACATCGATACTGAATACAAAGATACCGGTTCTGGACCGGTCGTATTATTGCTCCATGGCTGGGGTGGTAATGCGTTTTCTTTTGATCCACTCGTACGTGAGCTGAAAAATAAGAGATTCGTCTCACTTTCGTTTCCGGGGTTTGGAAAAAGTGAAACTCCACCCAATCCGTGGGGAGTTGTCGACTACGCTCAGTTCCTCGCGTCATTTCTTAAAAAACTCAACATTTCTGAAATTGATACTATTATTGCTCATTCTTTTGGAGGTCGAGTTGCTATAAAGGCAATAGCAACAGCGATCTTACTCCCGAAGAAACTTGTACTCATTGGCGCAGCAGGCGTATCGCAAAAAACATTCTTTCATCATTGCATTTCTTTGGTGATCAAGATCGGCAAGATGGCTATCTCCATCATCCCTGTGGCATCGATACGAAAACGATTAAAAAACTACGCTACACGAACAGTAGGTAGTGAAGACTACCGCAACGCAGGTAACTTGAAAGATACGTTTGTAAAAGTCGTGAGCGAAGATTTAAGGGATGATGCGAGCAAGCTCACACTCCCAACGCTTCTCATCTGGGGTGATCAGGATCAACAGACGCCACTTGCTGACGCGAGAACGCTAAATAACTGCATTCAAAACTCCCAACTCAAAATAATAGGGGGTGCTGATCATTTTGTATTTGTATCTGATGCAAAGCGTGTAGCTAAACTAATAAACGCTTTTGTATGAGGCTATTTTTTTCAAGATTCCATCCTCGATATATTCGTTCTTTGGTCTATATGCTCCAAGCAAGCGAATACAAGGCGCAAGATTATCTTGCATGGCTTCATGATGTCAAAGATTTTCGCTTTGTTGAAAAGCGTAAACAGATAAAATGGTCCGCAAAAACGGTCTTACTTGTATTTGTCGGCCTGATGTTATTGATTAGCATTGCTTCATCTGGTCTTTGGCTCATAATCGCCACCAATCTACCCTTTAGGCATGTACTGGGCGCCGCGATTATTATTTTGTCCCCCATCTTACTTAGTTACCTCATCCTTGCACCTCTCACAATAATTCAATTGCTTGTCCAGAAACCAATCGAATTCGTCATCATTTATTTTGCAAAGAAAAAGCTCGCAGAACATCATGGAGTAAAGATTGCTATCGCCGGGAGTTACGGAAAGACGTCCATGCGCGAAATTTTGAAAACGGTCCTATCGGAAGATAAAGAAGTCGCTGCCCCACCACATAGCTATAATACGCCACTTGGCATCAGTAAATTTATCAAAACGTTACGAGGCAACGAGGAGGTGCTTATCTTTGAGTTGGGAGAATACTATCCCGGCGATGTAAAAAGGTTATGTAAATTGATCAACCCGGATATTGGAATCATTACCGGCATCAACGAAGCACATCTCCAAAAATTTAAGACTATTGAAAAAACGGTACAGACAATTTATGAACTTGCTGATTTCCTCGGCGATAAACCTTTATACGTAAACGGTGAGAGTATATTGGCTCGCGACCATGCACGCCCGAACCACATCATGTATAGCCGTGAAGGCGTTAACAGTTGGCGCATGGAGAACGCACATTCAGATCTTTCTGGGACGTCGTTTGTTATGGAGAAGAACAACGTTCCGATGGAAATACGATCCTCGCTGTTGGGCCTGCACCAGATCGGACCTCTTGCCCTTTCCGCAGATCTTGCAAGGCGATTGGGTTCCACCCCTTCTCATATCCGTGCAGGAACGTTGAAGACAAAGCCTTTTGATCATCGTCTTGCTCCAAGCGTAGATAGAAATGGCGTAACAACGCTTGATGACAGCTATAACGGTAATCCAGATGGCGTTAAGGCGGTTATTGCATTTCTCGCATCACTAAATGGACGACGCTTCTATGTAACACCGGGCTTAGTTGAAATGGGCTCCAAGAAGGAAGAAGTGCACCGTGAAATTGGGAGAGAGTTAGCCAGAGCTCAAATCGAAAAAGTTGTACTTGTTAAAAATTCCGTGACTCCGTTCATCGAGGAAGGACTGTATGAAGAAAAATATGAAGGGGAGGTTATCTGGTTTGACGAGGCCTTGAAATCGTTCGCCGCCTTACCTCGCATTACAGTAAAAGGCGACATTGTTCTCTTGCAGAACGACTGGCCAGATCAATATATCTAATAACAAAACTATGAAGAACAAAAAAACAATTGCCGTCATTTTTGGCGGAAAAAGCGCGGAGCATGATGTTTCAATCATCACCGCTCATACTCCAATTATCGACACACTTCTCACATTAGATGAGTACGAGGTAATTCCAATCTACATTACAAAAGAAGGGCTCTGGTATTCAGAAAAGCAGATGAACTACATGGACTATTTTAAGGGCGATATTCAAGACAAGTTCACAAAGCTGAAGCCACTCCAACTTTCTATTGGGGAGAAATTTTCTATTGTCCTCTCTGGAATGGTTTCAAAAAAGATCGACATTGATCTGGTCTTTCCCGCTATGCACGGCACATATGGAGAAGATGGAAGCTTGATGGGTATTCTTCGCATGGCGAATGTACCTTTCGTAGGCTGCGACATGGCCGCTTCTGCAGTTGCGATGGACAAAGTTTTAACAAAGCAAGTGGTGTCTGCGGCTGGTTTACCAGTTGTGCGTTACGAGTGGCTCACACAAAATGTCTGGGAGAAGGATAGAAAGGGCTTTATAGAGCGTGCCAGCGTGCTACAATGGCCTCTCTTCGTGAAGCCCGTACATCTCGGCTCCTCTATTGCGATCACAAAAGTTAAGGATCGGTCAGAATTAGAGCAAGCGCTCGAAGTCGCATCTCACTATGATAATAAAGTGCTCGTCGAAGAAAGCGTTGAGAATCTTATTGAAGTCACGCTTCCAATCATGGGTAACGATATATTGACGCCAGCTTCCATCGAACGCCCACTCAACAAGACTGAGTTTTTCAACTTTGAAGATAAATATCTGTCGGGTGGCAAGAAAGGATCTGATTCGGGCGTGAATAATAACTATAGCGAGATACCTGCAAACATCCCTCCAGATCTCTCCAAGGAAGTCTTGAAGCTTGGTAAAGCGGTGTACAAAGTTTTGGGCTGTACCGGTATTGCTCGCGTTGACTTTTTGATCGACTCGAAGACGAATCAGGTATTCGTGAATGAGGTAAATACACTCCCCGGCAGCCTCTACCACCATAATTGGAAAGCTTCTGGCGTATCGAATGTCGATCTCATTCAAAAACTCATCCAATTAGCAGAGGAGCGTTTCGCAAAAGACCAAAAGGTTGTTCGGACCTTTGAATCTTCATTGCTCAAAAGTCTGTAGATTTCAAAGGTATGCTAAAGAGAGTACCAAGGTAAGGTAATGAAATAAACGAAAAACAACTAAAACAAACCAGTTCACTTTCAAAGGAACTTACACTCACCCCAAACACAAAATCGCCCCTAAGGCGATTTTGTGGGTTTGGACTTTCCATTATCTTTTGCAGCCACTCGGGTTGCACGATACTGAATAGTCCTGGCGGACCGGAAGGGATTCGAACCCTCGATCTTCTCCGTGACAGGGAGACGTGTTAACCGGGCTACACCACCGATCCGCGAATGTCCCAAATGGGAACGGCGATTATGATACCAGTGGGTCTTTTTTCCTGCAAGCCCTCGTATAGAAATATTTAAACAGATTCTTTTTTTCTTCCTTCTTCTATTTCTTTTCGAATTTTTATCATTTCAGCTTGCGTTTCTTCGGATCTTGGTTCAGAGCCACCTGAAACAACCTCAATCAATCCTCCTATTTGTTGTCTAGCTGCTTGTGTTCGTTCCTTTGCTTGCCTCATTGCCTCAAGGGTCTCAGCTGTAAAATGTTTCAATCCGGGTGCGTCTTCCTCACGGATGCGACTAAGGGCACTAGAAACAATTTCTGAACCTGTTTGGATGGATCGAACCGCACGTATTGTTCGACGATCCATAAGTTTGGACAATTGTGTAAGTGTTTCGCGTAAAGCAATACGAGATGCTTCTTCATGAGAACTGCCACGTTTTTTTTCTCTCTCTAAAATGTTTTTATAAAACACTTCTGCTTCACGTGTATCTTTAAAGTCTGCACGAACTTCTGCTTCCTGTTCTTGTGTCACTTCCCCTCTTTCGATTTCTTGTTCTTTTTGATTTTGAATATCTTCATCCATAGAAAAAATTATCTTGTAACAAGGCCAAACAAACGTTCGATCCGTTTCCATAATTTTGCCACAGCTCGTTGTTCTCCTTCCTCGATAATTTGAAACATCCGTTGTCTGCGTTCCTCTTCCACTTGCCGCAAATCTTGATGAAGACGATCAACAATTTGAACAGCTTCCTTCACGATTTGTTCTGGTGCTTTTCCAGTAAAAAGAAGTGAATCATCCATAGGAAGCAGAAGATAATTTCTTCTCTTAAACAGTTAAAAAATCAAATCCTGGAAACGGACCCGGATGCACAACAGCAATACGCATTCCTGAACGAACAAGTTGAAGTTTCCGCAACTGTTGAACTGCATGTTTTCCAAATAAATCTGGTGACGTCTCTTTCATCAAAAATGGACGTACTCCCCAACGAAGACACAGTTGTCGCACTTCTTGAGGATCACTCGAGGCTAGAAACAAAGGAATTTGAGGTCGAGAAATTCCAAGACGTTCACATCCAAGAGTAAGGGATGGAGACGCAACAATCCCGTGAATATAATGATGAACGGAAAGCAATCGAAACAAATGACTCATCACAGCCTCAAACATAGGGGTATCTGCATCTTCACAATCTGGAAGATCATCAAGAGGAGAAGATTCAGTTGTCACTGCAATACGCGCAAGTATCTCAACGGCCTCAACCGGATAAGAACCAGTTGCAGATTCTCCGGAGAGCATGACCGCATCCGCATGATCAATCACCGCATTGGCCGCATCGGAAACCTCGGCACGTGTTGGCCGTGGATTACGTATCATGGAATCAAGCATCTGCGTTGCAACAATCACTGGTTTTCCCACTTGTCTACATCGTTCTACTATTTCCTTTTGCCGTAACGGAACTTCTTCCGCTGGAATTTCCATTCCAAGATCCCCACGCGCAACCATAATACCATCTACTTCTTGCAAAATTTCTTCAAAATGAGTAATGGCTTCGTGCTTCTCAATTTTTGCTAAAATGTGAGGAATTTTTTGCCCTGGACGAGCCGCTTGTTTTAACAGTCGACGCAACAAGACAATATCTTTTGCTGACGTCACAAAAGAAAGAGCAACCCAATCCACACCCTGTTGCATACCGAATTTTAAATCTTCTCGATCTTTTTCTGTTAAAGAAGAAATAGACAAAGTCGAGTCTGGAAAATTCATTCCTTTGTGCGATGTGACTCGACCTCCATGGACAACTTCCGCACGAATACGTTTATCAGAAATACGGATCGTTTTTAACTCCAACAACCCGTCATCAATCAAAATGCGATCACTAACAGAAAGATCTTTGTGTAAGTGAGAATAGGTTATAGGAAACACAGGAATCTCTCCTGCAACAAAATGATCTGTTTCTGTTTGAAGGATCACGGTCTTTCCGGTTTCCAAAATAACTCCTTCATCTGGGACATTACCCAAACGGATTTTTGGTCCCTGTAAATCCTGAAGCAACGCGACAGGCTCTCCTTCTTTTTTTCCGGCTGTCAGAATATGACTCATCAATATTTTGTGCTGCGTGTAAGTTCCATGAGAAAAGTTCAGACGTGCCACATTCATTCCTGCTCGAATCATGGCACGCAACGTTGTAACATCTCGACTGGAAGGTCCAATAGTGCAAACAATTTTTGTTCTTTTGGAAAAAGATTCTTTTGTCATAATTTTTGTTCCTCATCAATAAATTCCGTCAATGTCACCTGTACATCAAATATTTCTTCTCCACGTTGAACGGTAATCATAACAGCATCTCCAGCTTCAAGTGTTCGAATCGCATCTGCAAGCGTATATTCTTCGTCAAGTTCTTTTTCGTTTACCCGCAAAATAATATCTCCGCTTTTCAATCCTGCAATGTCAGCTGGACTTTTTGGAATCACTGCGGGATCACTCGTTTTCTCGTCTGGAACAAGCCATGCCCCTTGATCCACAGGAAGATGTTGTTCTTCTGCCATTGTTTCTGTCACCATCACAAATCGCACCCCAAGCCACGGTCTCACGATGTGACCAAAACGTTCCACAGAAATGACAACCTGTTTCACTTCCTCAATAGGAATCGCAAACCCGACTCCTTCTCCTTCTGCACTGATCGCTGTATTCATCCCAATAACTTCTCCTTTCAGATTGATAAGAGGACCACCGGAATTTCCTGGATTGATCGCGGCATCTGTCTGAATTGCCCCCTCGATAATTTCTCCCCCTCGGGTAAAATCATACGCAGAAACACGGCGGTTTATACCAGAGACAACACCTTTTGTGACAGTATTGCGATATTCGGACAAGGTATTTCCAATGGCAATAACGGTTTGTCCGATACGAATCGAATCTGCGTGACCGAACACAACCGTAGGAAATGTTTGATTCAAAACTTTGAGCACTGCAATATCATAAAAAGGATCAAGATCGACAATCTCAGCCACATATTCTTTTCCATCATTTGTCATCACGGTGTATTGAGCCTTTTCATCTTCCACGACATGTCTATTTGTGACAAGCAAACCGTCAGTCGTAATAAAAAATCCTGTTCCTCCCCCAATCTCCACCAATGGATCCGATTCAGAGATTGAACCTTTTGACGAAGAGAAAAAAGAAACATCATCTAAAAAAGGAAATGTTGCTGTTGGAAGATCACTTAATCGTTTTTTAACGATAATGCTCACAACCGCAGGAGTCACATGTTCAACCACATCAATCGTTGCCGATTCTTCTTGCATGAGATTGACGATTTGCTGTTCTGTGGTTGATTCAAATTTTATTTTTTCCCGTAACCAGGCTGAATCAGAAAGAGAAAGCACGGAGAGCGCTCCCCCAACAGCTCCCGTAAGTAGACCAACAACTCCAGCGAGGGAAAGAAAAATAAATAAAATGGTTCGTTGTTGTTTAAGATCATCCATAAAAATCATCAAGATTTTGATAACAACCCACGTCTTTTGGAAACATTTTTGGAACCCGCTAATAATTTTCGAAGTTCGCGGTCAAATTTTTGTACATCCTCAAATGAGCGGTACACGGACGCGAAACGAATATAAGCAATTTTATCAAATCCGCGCAGATGTTTCATGACTATTTCTCCAATATCTCGACTTGTCATTTCCCCGTGATGTTTTTTTTGAATGTCTCGCTCAATTTTATGAACAAGTTTTTGTAAATCTCCTGCCACATACGGTCGTTTTTCTAATGCTTTTTCTAAACCTCGTACTAATTTTTCACGTGCATAGACTTCCTTTCTCCCATCACGTTTAATCACAGCCAAATCAAGTAATTCAATTTCTTCCATGGTGGAAAAACGAAAATCACACGCCTCACATTCTCGACGACGACGAATACTCGCCCCATCAGCAGACATGCGCGAATCAACAACTTTTGTCTCAGAGTGGTTACAAGCAGGACACCGCATATCAATAAAAAATCAATTCCAGTATACCAGATTTGATTCTCATTTTCCAATGGACTTATATCATTTTCGCAATAACCGGGTGAACCAAATTTTTATAATCCGCTGTCCTCATCGCAATGGAAAAACAACGATCTCCTGCATTAAATATCATCTGTTCGTTCTCTAACAAAGATGGATCCACAATCACCTCCATACCAAAAAGTTGACCAAATGGCGGAACACCCCCAATCTGTATTCCTCCGGTTTGTGCACCCACTTCTTCAGGAGTTGCCAATCGAACATCTTTTGCCTCAAAAAAATACTGAACTTTTTGACGATCAAATTTATGATCCCCTGGAAATACAAGCATTACATATTTTTTATTTGTTTCAGATATCTTTACCCGAACAATCATTGCTTTTGCTCCATGATGAAGCGTGTATTCTGGTCGAACATTTGCTGATTCTTCACTCGTTGTCGTTGGCTCATGTTCAAATGTTGTAAACCAACATTCATGTTCGGTGAGCAAAGAAATAATTTGTTTAACCGTTGGATGATACGTCATAATCTTTCAAAAATAATCAAGACCAATTGCTTTTTTCACTTCACACATTGTTTCTTTTGCAATTTCACGTGCTCTATTTGTTCCTTCTTCAAGAATACGCAATACCATCTCTGGATGACACTCATACTCAATTCTTTTTTCTCTTATAGGAGCAATAAAGTTTTCAAGAATATCCACAAGACGATATTTTATTTCGACATCTCCGAGTCCACCTTGACTGTATTTTGTTTTTAATATCTGCATAGTTTCTTTATCTGGATCAAATACGTCAAGATAGGTAAAGACAACATTTCCTTCAATCTTTCCTGGCATCTCCATACGAATATGATCAGGATCAGTGTACATCATCATCACCTTTCTCATGATTTCCTCTTTTGAATCACTGAGATAAATAGCATTTCCTAATGATTTTCCTGCCTTGGCACCACCATCAACACCAACAAGCCTTGGAACTGTTGAGAGAACAGGTTCGATTTTTGAAAAAAGATTTCCATAAAGACTATTAAACTTTGTCACAATTTCATTCGTCTGTTCAAGAACAGGAAGTTGATCTTCCCCAACAGGAATACTATTTGCATGAAAAGTTAAAATATCTGCAGCCTGACTTATTGGGTATGCCAAAAATCCAGCAGGAACATCCTCGCCATATCCTTTTTGTTTCATTTCATCCTTCACAGTTGGATTTCGTTTAAGACGTGCGAGCGTAACTAAATTCATGAACAACACGGTAAGTTCCGCAATTTCTGGAATGTGGGATTGAATAAAAAATACTGTTTTATCTGGATCCAAACCTACAGCAAGATTATCCATGGTAATTTCCAAAACATTCTTTCGAACTTTTTCTGGATGATCTGCGTGATCTGTAAGAGCCTGCAAATCAGCGATCATACAAAAAATTTGCTCGTGTTCGGATTGAAGTCTTAGACGATTTTGGAGAGATCCAACATAATGACCTAAATGAAGTTTTCCTGTTGGTCTATCTCCTGTAAGCACTCTCTTTTTTGTGTTCATACAAAAAATAACATAAATAAAAACTCGTTCTTAAAACACAAACATGTTGTGTGCTAAGGACGAGTTTTCTCGCGGTGCCACCTTAGTTATTCTTCATAAAGAAGAATCTCTCATCGACTCCTGTTCAAAGATATCGATTATCCCATGGTAACGGAGGATACCGAACGTTCACTGACGCGAACATCTTCCTGCTCTTTCGAGCGACACGAGCCCAACCCTTTGTCATTTTTTTGACAAAGGACTCATATCAAGGAATTTATATATTTTCAACGAACAATTCATATATATCAAATTCTCTTTCTTTTTACAATACACTATTAAAAATCCCTGAAAATAATTCCAGGGATTTTTATATTCTGACTATAATTTACATCATTTTCTTTCGAATAAATGCCGGAATCTCTAATTCCTCTTCCTCTGTTGGAGGTGGTTGCACTTTTGGTGCAAGTTTTGGCATAGAAGGTGGAGGAGAAGAATGAACAACTGCTTGAGATGTTGAAATAGGACGGGCTTCTTCAAAAATAGGTCGTGGTTTAAGCGAGATAGAAGATACAGAGGATACAGAAGAAGATAAAGGCGTTGATGAAGAAATAGTTGGTCGTATTCGTTCTTTTCGTTCTTCTTCTTCACGCACACGAAGAAATGCACTCGGTGTCCACGTCCCTTGAACAGGGACTTCGACAGATCCGGAACCGCGCCGACGTTCATGATGATCAAAACCTGTTGCCACAACCGTGATACGAACTTCTTCTTTCAAATCTTCATCAATAATCGCACCAAAAATAATTTTTGCATCTTCATCTGCAGAGCCAGTCACTACTTTCGCAGCTTCGGCCACTTCATGCATACCAAGATCATGGCCTCCCGTAATCGTAAACAAAATACCTTTGGCTCCATCTACAGACAGTTCAAGCAATGGGCTGGCGATCGCTTGTTTTGCGGCTTCCACTGCACGATTTTCTCCAGAGGCACGACCAATACCCATAAGGGCAGAACCGGCATTTTCCATGATAGCTTTCACATCTGCAAAATCCACATTAATCAAACCAGGAATGGTAATCAATTCGGAAATTCCTTGAACACCCTGACGCAAAACATCATCAACAATATTAAACGCATCAATAAGCGATGTTTTTTTATCAATAATTTGAAGAACACGGTCATTTGGGATTGTAATCACTGTATCGACGTATTGAATCAATTGATTAAATCCCTCTTCCGCGATGCGTCGACGTTGTGCACCTTCAAACGCAAATGGTTTTGTCACAACCGCAACTGTCAAAGCACCAATATCTTTTGCAAGTTTGGCAACTTCACCCACTGCACCTGTTCCGGTACCGCCTCCGAGTCCGCAAGTTAAAAAGACCATGTCTGCCCCATTCAATGCATTACGAATTTCATTTTGATTTTCTTCTGCTGCCCGTCGACCAAGATCAGGATTCATTCCTGCTCCAAGTCCGCGTGTCACCGTCTTTCCAATCGCAATCTTCACAGACGCAAGACTGTGGTGAAGTGCCTGAATGTCGGTATTGATAGCAATAAAATCAACACTTTTAATTTTATCCGTAATCATTCGGTTAATAGCAGCTCCACCTCCTCCGCCAATTCCACAAACTTTAATTTTAGCGAACGTCTCAATATCGGGTTTTACTTCAGCCATACAAAAAGTGTTCAAAGCATTTGTTTTTTTATTCCTCTTGAATACATTTTTTCGTCAATTTTACGCTCAACTGTGCAAAAATCGTATACACTGTAGGTCGCAAAAAAAAAGTTGTCAAATAAAAAAATACACAAACCATCCCCAGGGTCTGTATATGCTTCTTGTAAAAAAATCACTTTTATGGATGCAAGGACTTAAACCACTTTCCAAGACCACTTGCCATCTTTTTGACATTCTTCACTTTTGAAAAAACTCCACTAAACCGATGACTCTCAGTCGAGGATGCAATATTATATCCCCACAATACGAGACCGATTGCTGTGCTCATTGCTGGATCATTCATACGTTCCACAACTGAAGTCACACCAATGGGCGTTCCAAGAGATGTCGGGAGTCGAAGGGATCGTTTTGCCGTTTCAAGCATCCCAGCCAATTTTGCTCCTCCGCCTGTGAGGACAACACCGGCCGGAAGCATGCCGGATCGTTCCACTTTTGAAAGTTCTGCATCAACTTTCTCAAAAATTTCCTGCACACGTGCTTCAATAATATCTGCAATAAAACGTCGTCCAACATATTCTTCATCTTGGGCTCCAAGTTCAGCTAAATTGATTTCTTCTTTTTTATCAACTTCTTCAGGCAAGGCATGACCGTATCGAATTTTAACCTGCTCTGCCACATCCAAAGATGTTCGAAGACCAATGGCGAGATCAGAGGTAATATGGGAAGACCCAATGGGAAGAACAACGGTATGAAGAACGTCTCCTTCTTCAAAAATAATCAAACTGGTGGTGGAAGCACCAATATTGATTACACACACCCCCAGATCTTTTTGTTTATTTGTCACCACTGCTTCTGCCGTAGCTAAAATAGAAAAAACAAGATCCTCAATATCTAATCCTGTCCGATAAACACACTTTGTTAAATTTTTGATTTGTGAACTAAGACCCTGAATAATCAAGGCATCCACCTCAAGCCGAATCGCGTTCATCCCTACAGGATCTTTGATACCTCTCTGACCGTCAACGGTAAAACTTCGAGGAATCACATGCAAAATTTCATGATTAGTTGGCATAGCAACTGTGCGCGCTGCCTCAATCGCACGTTCAACATCTTCTTCACGAATTTCTCCATCACTTCTTGCCACTCCAATAACTCCCCGGCTTTCTTGAGCAATAATATGCGTACCTGAAATTCCCACCCAAGCACGACTTAGCGGTAATCCAGTCAGACGTTCCGTTTGTTCCAATACTTTTGAAACTGAAGAAACTGCATCTTCGATGCTTGAGACATTTCCTCTGCTCATCCCTTCAGATGGAACTTCTATTGCACCAATAATGTGCATTTGGTTTGTCTTTCCTTCCACGCTTGGAACAGGTTGACCGACAGCCACCCGAACCGCGTGTGAACCGATATCTAAACCAATAATCACGTCTTCCGACATAGGCGTTTAAAAAACGGAATCTGTCTTTTAAGTATACGTAAATTTCAAGACAAAAACAAGCGAAAAAAATGAGGTCCAAAAATTACAAGTCCAATACATGCTGCGACAACAGATGCGACAAGTACCGTCGCTGCCATAATATCTTTTATTTCTCCAACGACCGGATGAATACGTGGTTTAAATGCATCAACTAAACGTTCAAAAATACTGTTAATCATTTCAAGAATGAGAACAAAGGCCATCAAAAACAAAATAACAACAGTCTGACTCCTAGAAAGTGGAAACATAAAAAGGAATATTCCAACAACACAAGCAGCAAAAACTTGAATACGAAAACTCTGTTCGGATTGAAAGATTATTTTCAGTCCACGCATTGCATGACAAAAACTCTGAAAAAGACGGCTCAATTGAATCATATTTTTTTTGTCTTTTCCGCATCAGAAAAAGGATCCTTCCAAGAAATACCTACCTGAGCGAGAATTTTCGTTTGAAGAAGAAACATTTTTTTTCGATCCTGTTTCGTTTCATGATCAAACCCAAAAATATGCAACAATCCATGCACAAATAAAATACCAATCTCTTTGCGGATACCATGACCTTGTTCTTGAGCCTGAAGTCTTGCTTGTTCAAAACAAATCAAAACTTCCCCAGCCAACACATCCGTATGAAGAGGAAAAGATAACACATCTGTCACGACATCTTTTCCACGATAATCTCGATTCAGACGACGTATTTCCTTGGGAGAAACAAACGCGACAGAAACGAATTTATTTCCTTTCCCATGAATATATTGTTCCGTTTTATCCACCATTTGCTGGATAAACACATGCGGTAAGCACTGACCACCACGTAAACGTGATTGGTTCCATTCGACCTGAATTTTCACAGAATTCAACTTAAAATCAAACTATTCAAAATCATTTGAAATGTCTGGAGATAATCCAGAGTCGTCTTCGTTCCTGATTGATAGAAAAACGCAGCCACAACTGTCCCTGCATCCACATAGGCAGTCATTTGATCTTTCGAAAGAAGGGATGGGTATCCTTTTTTTGTGGTTGTTGAAACAAAATCTGTTCCTGGTCGTTCAGGATGCGCTTGAGTGTACCACTCTATCAGAGATTGAGTGACATTTTTTGCCGCCAATGTAACCGTCACTGTTTCCCCGCTTGGAACAACCAATATGACTTGCAACGGATCGATTTCTCCTGTTCGTGTTGTCCAGCCAATTGGATAAAAAAAACGATAGACGGCTCCAGGTGCGGCATATTCTTTTATAGCACCAGATTCGAGCAATGTTGTCGGTGCTGTTCCTTTTGGATTATATCCATGCGATACTTCATTTCCATCGAGATATCCGTCAGCGTCTGAATCTGGAAGTCCGCTATTGGTTCCAAATACAACTTCTTCCACATCTGTTAATCCATCACTGTCCGTATCACGACCAGGAAGTAATTCTTTCGGAAAAGGCGAAACAGGTATTTTTTCCTTTGACGGCTCCTCTTTAACAACTGGCTTCGGTTGTTCTTGTTTTATAGGTTCTTTGACAACCGGTTTAGAGACAATTTCCTGCTGTTGTGCAGGTTGAGATCGTAAAAAAACAAAATAAATACCTGTTCCTCCCATTCCCAGAATGAAAACACCGCCAGCAATAAGTAAAATCTTTGTTGATCGTGCCATTTTCGATTTTAAAAGTGGAGACGGAACAGCTTTCGGAGATACAGGTGCAGGTGGAGAAACAACAGGTGACCCTGAAAAAGGAACAACTGTTTTTTGTGTAACTGATTTTTGTGTAACGGCAAGCCCCCGATACTTTTCAGGCATCGTAAAAATAAGAGGATCAACAGAATGTTTGTTTACCTCTTCCGGAGTTTCAATCACTGATAGAGAACGATCCGGCATAACACTATGTAAGACGTGTATTTATCACGGGGCAACCTCTGTTGGAACAGTAAATAATTTTCCAGAACCATTTGGATTATATCCGCTTGATACTTCCTTTCCATCCAAATACGTATCTCCATCCGTATCAGGGTTCAGAGGATTGGTTTTATAAACAGCAACCTCTTCCTGATCAAACAACCCGTCACCATCTGTATCTGCATTTGTTGGACTCGTTCCAATTTCTGCCTCCTGTGCATCAGAAAGACCATCTTTATCTGCGTCTGGTTCTGGAACAACAATTGGAGTTGGAAAAATAACAGACGTTTGTTCTTGAGGTTTATTTTGTTCAGAGGTTGTTTTTGGTATTTTTTCTGTCTCTTTTTTTAATTCTTGCATCTTTTCTTCGTCTGTTTGCACAGAAGGAACGCGATCTGACGATTTTGTACGACTTGCTAAAATTCGAGAAGACAATACGCCTGCCACAGCAACAATGACAATTGCCATCCCAACTATTCCGATCATTTTCCATGACCAATGAGATGTCTGTTTTTCTCTGGTTTGCTCCGATGAAATGGGGGACGAAGAAATTTCCCGAGAAGAAGAAAGAGATTGACCCGCAAGAGCAACAGGAGGAGGTGGAGTCGGGACAGCCCCTTCGCTTCCAGCAAAAATATCCTCAGGCTCTTTTTTTACGTTCTCAAACATAAAAAGAAAACACAATCGTAAAAAATAACTCTTTTAAGTATATTCCTATAAACGTCCTGCGCCAAGCGGATTATATCCTCCTTGAACTTCCTCGGCATCTGTAAAATGATCTCCATCCGAATCAGACACAAGAGGATTCGTTCCCCACACCATTATTTCATCTTTGTCTGTGAGACCATCTCCGTCTGTATCTGGATTCGTATCACTTGTTCCGAAACGTGTTTCCTGATCCCCTGTTAAATCATCATGGTCACGATCCCCTGACCCAATCGCTTCCAAACAAACAGAACGATCGTTTTCTTGAAATATATTCATACATTGAGAAGGATCCTGACTTGCGATAACTCTTTCAAGCGTCTGAATCGCTTCGCAGACGGATGGTTCGATTCCTGTTTTTTCCCCGCATCCCTGTTTAACAGCTATTTGATAACTCACTCCATCTAAACACCGATCTTTTCCAAGAGAACTCTCCATTTTATTGCAATAGTCTAAATGATTTTCTTCGTAAGCAAGACGCTGATACACGGCATCCTCACATGAAGTCTTTCCTTCTTTATCTTCCATCAAATCACAATCCTTTATCTGACCATGTTCAAGAGCCGTACCCAAAACACAATTATCTTTTGCCTCCCCATCGAGTTTTGTACAAATGATTGCTGCTCCAATACGTATAGCTGTTTCTCCTATCTTTGTTTGAGCACAACCGGTTGGATCATCTGACTTCTGACATAGAGCAAGCGCTTTTTCCAATTCCGCAGTTGCTTGTTTTACTAGACCTTCCTGTTGTTTTGTTTCATTTCGATGTGAGACGACATTCCAGACAAAAAAAATAAGAAGAATAAAAACAACCATTGCTCCTGCAATCATTAAAAAACGTTTCTGGAAAAAAAGAGGTCTTTCCGAAGGAGATTCATCAAATACATTCATATTTAATCTATCGGACAATAATTCAAAGAAATATCACTGATATGAACAACCCCTGTTCCTGCAAAACTTATTCGGAATGGAATGGTCCATGCACCAGTTGTGCGGCAATCAAATCCTTCTGGAAACGGCATTATGACATTATCTCCGTCAGCAACCACTCCAGATGTCAAGGTCGTCTGTCCGGCAAAATCCGTTGTAAATCCAACAGTCACACCAAGAATACTGTCCACGATCGTCTGATACATTGTTTCAAGATCTTCTGCGGTAGATGCAGAATAGGCATATTCAACTGATTCTCTTGGTTTACAATCATTAACATCTTCGTAAGAAAGACAGGATCCTTCACAAGATGAAGATGTACATGTATCTACACAAGAATCCTCACATTCCTCATCCGTCGGTGTACACAAGTCCTTACATGACTTGATGGTCTTTTCACACGTATCTACACAATTAACTGCAGAAGTACACGCTCCTAAACATGCACTCAAGGCTGATCCGACCATACCGTCGCAATCGACATCACAATCTACATCCGTTGCACAATCTTCCAGACACAGATCTCCATTTGCTTCACAGTCATCAACACATGATTGATCTGTTGCACTTTCACCCGAACATTCGGAGGCACAACTTGTTTCACATGATGATTCACACGCATCACATGTTCCGCAAACATCACTTGAAAAGTGAGCCATGTATCCGACAAGATCTGTATTTGTCGTTAAGGCTGCTGTAAATATATGAATTCCTTTGGATATCATCTGATCGCGCACAGATACAACTTCTGGGACATTCGATTCTGGTGTAGATGTATTGATCACTCCAGCAAGATTAATGGTTGGTTCTCCGTCACTCAACAAAACAATTACTTTATAATTAGCATCAGAATTTTGTAAAACCTTATCAGCACATTTAAGTCCGGCAGCAGTAGGGGTATATCCGTGAGCGCGTGCTACATATGTTTCCACACCGGTTTCCGCATTGTATAACATGTCATTTTCTCCCGTTGATGAACCAAGCCCATGATCAATCCACGCAAGAGCATCACCATCTTTTGTGTCTTGAATACATCCGTCACTGTCTGTAATTCCGTTTTCTCCATCTGTATCAACACCATCAGACAAATAATCAGTAAAACTCACTGTGGAGATACGCATATTTGCTGAATTACCTCCATAATCATCGAATAAATCCTGAATAGCCTGCGTCATAGAATCAACCGTCACTTGAATACGGTTATCTCCTGTTTTTGTATCCAACACCGTGGTCATACTTCCAGACAAATCTGTCACAAATACAATATCTACCGTCGGAGGTTCGACATCAGACATATCAATATCAGCCATTAACTGAGTTCCAACGGTACATGCTGGCAAAAAAAGCAGCGCTGTGTCCGGACTCTGACCTGAGAGATAACTATAAAGGTCAGCGGATGTTTGTTGTGTTGCATTTGAAAGCTCTGTCTGAATCAAGATAGAAGATTGTTCGTATGTATAAGGACAAGAAGAAAAACATGAACTGGCACATTCAGGCGCTACGCACACCCCTTCAGATGTTCCTGTTCCACTATTTGTTGTTCCGCAACGTTCGTCAAACTCTATACTTCCGCTTACACACGGAAGACCATTATAGTCTGCATAGGTCGCTGTATCTCCGCTTCCAAACAAATGAGAGCCACCATCACAAACACCTGTTGTTTCACAGGTATACCCTGCGTTTACATTGCAATCTGCATCCGTTTCACACATTCCAGTCACATCACGTTCGTCCGGAGTATCATGCGGTTTAAAACAGAATTTTGAAACAGAAGTTCCATCACAATATTCTGTTTCTTCTTCAATTACCTGATCGCCGCAATAAGCCCCTGAAACAACTGTGTATTGACATGAGACCGTACAGTACGCACAAGTATCTTGATAATCGGCTGTACAAACAACGCCATTTTGGTCGCCCTCATCACACGTTTCAACACCATTATACGAATGTCCATCTCCACACACATTTATTTTACATAAAGTTGTACACGCATCACTGTTATCCGTATTTCCATCATCACATTCTTCTTTTCCTTCCTGAACTCCATTTCCGCAATATTGATTTCCTCCTACGCAATCCGTCCAATCTCCTGGATTTGTTGTCTGATTCCAAGTGCACGTTGGAGTTGCGTCGGAATCGTCACAACTTCGATATCGAACAAGCTGATAGGTGATATCAGAACAGTCGCCACTGTTGCAATCCAAAGAATCTGTACATGCTGCACCTGCATTACTTCCCCCGACACAAATCGAAGACATAGGACACGACGATCCACCATCACCGCATTCCGTATCCATACATTCAGTATCCGTTTCACAAGAGACATACGCATCCGCGGATCCGCAGAGTTTGCCAGACCAAGACTTATAATCCCCATCACACGCTTCATCGCCATTTATTTCTCCATCTCCACATGAAGGACCAGGAAATGTGCAGTCAAACGCACATCCACCATCTGGATTCGTGGTATATTGTCCATTTGATTTACTGCAATGAATCGATGACCAGGAACCGGTGTCCATTGTGTCTGTATTGCTTCCACAGTCACATTCTTCTCCTCCGGCTATACTGCCATCCCCACAATAAAATGCACCTGCAAGTGAACAATTTTCATCGCAAAAACCATACGTCCCATTCAAAATTGCATCATCGCACGTTTCTCCCGGATCCATCACTCCATTGCCACATTCATACAAAATACATTCAGAGAGATTCGAATCAGATGATGTTTGATATCGACATATTCCTCCATCATTGATACATGCTAAAGAAATAGTCCCATCCATATCACCGTCTCCATTTGCGTCGCATTCTTTTGTTTTTGATTGACCAATTTCGCACATTTCTGTTGTTGCCAAAACTCCATCCCCACACCTTGCTGAACTTCCTATCAAAACCCCGCTACACATTTCACTATCCCGATAAAACCCATCGGGATTTGAACTTTGTGCATACTCTACAAAAATGTTGGCATTATCTGTCGCGTCATCATCTATATTGTAGACCCAATCTGCTTCATCCATTTCAAGTTGAGCATAAAGATTATAACTTTCTCCTGCAACACTCTGAAAGAGATATGCATGGGACCCTTCCTGACACTGAAAAATTCCTTGTGTACCATCCCAACAATACGTTTCTTGAGTTCCATCCGGACAACTTACAAATATATTGATTGGATCTTGCGGAAGAGACGTTCCGAGTTCATTTGCAAGAACGGCTGACCAGGACGGCCAGGTACTTGTTGTAAATGCACGCAGAAATGAACCGCTCTGAATTAAAGGGACATTAGCAAGACATATTTCATCTCCTGAACAATCATCATCCGTGCCACATGCCTGACTGTACGTTGCTGAACAATGCCGATGAATATCTCCATACGAATCAAGTGTCTGTTCTATCGTTTTAATATCTGTCAAACGACGCATATCTCTCGATAACTTGGCTTTCTGCGCATCACACCATCCATCCGGAACGACTGCGGAGGAACTATCACTATAGGTAACCTGACGACAATCTTGATCCCAATCACATGAAACAAAACCTCCCGTCACTGAATCGGTAAGATACTCTGAACCAGTACGACACACGTTCAAATCGGTCACCACATCACTATTGGCATTGAATAACCAGTTCTTAAGAATTTGACTCATGATCTGTTTTGTTTCGTCTCCGGCATCTTCATTAACCGAAATCACATAAATATTTGGATAAATGGTATCTCCATCCTGGTTCGCCGCAACCACATAATAGGTATCTCCATCCTGAATCGCCTCATAACCATCAAACAGTGTTGATGTTGGTGAACCTGTAAATGCCTGATCTTTATACCATTCATTTGGGGATAAATACTTCTCATTGGAAAAAACACGAACACCGACTGCATCGTTCGTTCCTTCAACAAGGAAAAGAATTTCTTTATAAATTTCTGAAATAGGAGATTGAGGCGTCTCAACAACTCGAAGCTCTGGAAGTGTTGTATTTTTTCCTTCCATATCACGACAATAGGAAAAGGAAAAATTTGTATAAGGAGAGCTCAAATTAAAATCAAAACCTGCCTCTGCTGTATCGGCAAAAGGAAAAATTGTTTCCTCTGGATTTGGCCAAGGATTTTCACACAAAAATGCGGTAAGAGAAACAGTGCCGGATACCTCAGAACCGACAGATTTTCCCACAACGTCTGTGGTAATTGTTGCTATAGCTATTCCGTTTTCCTTTCCATTTGCTACGCCAACAGCTGTTGTTTGTGTTGTGTCCGCTTTTGTCACAGAGACAGCATTATCTGCCTCAGTATCTGAAGATGTCGAATCCCAAGACCAATTCCAATCATATACACCGGCAATCTCCTGAATTTCTTCCTGATTTGCACCATGAAGAGTAAAAGCGGTTGTTGTCAGGGTGTGTTGTTCTCCTTGTTCGCTAAAAAATCCGGAACTTGCATCATCAAATTCAGTCACAATTTCTTTTCCTTCATCTGTCACTTGAACTGCTTCCAATGCACAAATTTCATTTCCTACCGTGAATGTTGTTGATATGTCTTCCAAAAGAGCAACACCATATGTACTTTTCACTCCATCTGATTTTCCATCTAAATCATCCGAATCACCCATCACAATCAAACGATACGTTCCGTTCGCTTGAAGAGCTTCTCCATAGTTTACATAGACTTTGGAACCGGTATCTGTTTTTTCTATGGAATATGAAACAGCTAGCTGACAAGATATTTCTGCTGCATAAACATGATTGAACAATTTTGCCACTCCGCGAACAAGCCAATCCCAGATTCGAACAAGTGGATTGGATAATTCATCTGCAAATGCAACTTCCTTATGATAACTTGCTGGACAAAGAGTTGTAGCATTTGCATCTGTTATTTTTGTTCCATTCACAGCCGTGAGTTCTAGATACATGTTTAATTCCACGGTTTGATTTTCTCCTTCACCAATCGTCTGTTTAAAAGACGTTTCATCCATGATTTGATCAAAATCAACAGCTACTGCTGTGTTGCGACAGACATCTGTTTTTCCATTTGCTGGAGTCGTTGGAAGAAGAATATGCGGACGTTCAAAACAACAATTCGCGTCTCCACATCCATATACCTCAGCATCCCCACACGAAACATCAGACGTACAAGAACATTCCAGTGTCACTGTCGCGAAACCAGTCACTCCACTTGTTCCTTCTGTAGCTGTCACGGTTGAAGATGCTGTTCCTGTTCCGCTTATTGTAACCTCTTCCGGAGCATCTGTGGTTATTTCTGCCACTCCAAAACCGGCAATCACTGTTCCTACTTCTTCCGCATCACATGCTTCACCTGTTCCAATTGTTCCGTCCGTGCAAATAGACGGATTTGTATATTCCACACTCGAACCCTCAAACAGACAGTTAAAAGAACACCCATCTCCGTCCTCTATATTTCCATCATCACAATCCTCTCCTGTTTGCACACATTGCCCTAATACATTGCACTGTGTTCCACTTCCATATGAACTACAATCTACATTTTTATGGCAGGTTATTTTATTGTTTCCGCAGACAGAACTATAGGAAGACGAAGAACCCTCATTTTGGCAAGTAGACGAACATCCGTCTCCATTTTTTGTGTTTTTATCATCACAATCTTCTCCGTTTTCCTGCGCCCCATTTCCACAAATTGCATAAAGATCTTCTTTGGAAATCGAACCAACATTCAAACAATTGGAAGAACAACCATACACATCATTTTCCTCTTTCCAATCACATTCTTCTCCTCCTGTTGATGCACTTTGTGCCACTTTTCCATCTCCACAATCATATTTCAAAGCCTTTGCTCCCTCATTTAAACAAACACTTGAGCATCCGTCTCCATTTTTTGTGTTTTTATCATCACATTCCTCCCGTCCTTCACGCACTCCGTTCCCACAACAACCAACGTCTGTCAAAGATACACATGCTGTCACTCCTTCTGTCAGACAAATAGAAGAACAACCGTCATTTTCCGTGACATTTCCGTCATCACAATCTTCCCCCGGTTCCACACATTGACCAAAATCATTGCAAGTTGCGTCTGCTCCATACGCAACACAATTTGCATCGGTCGTACAATGAACCGTGTTATTTCCGCAAATAGCCACCGGGGTATTCGATCCAATGGTATTGCAAGAAGAACTTGAACAGTAAGCTGGAAATGTTTCGCTTACACGAATTTTTCCATCTACCATGAGCTGAACGACATCTGCGTCTTCCACGTTATTTTCCACATCTTCCGCGGTCCAAGCAGACCATTGATAATGATCTCCGTTTAATGCCTGACCGTTTTCCGAACAATCATCTGGAGCACTATACGGCGTTGCTTGAAATGTTTGACGTTCGCCAATAATAGTAAGGGTCACTTGTTCAGGAGTAACCTCCACACGATTGACTGCACACGCTTCATCTTTTGTTGTAAAAATCCACGAAAAATCGTCTCCGTAGGCGAGATCAGAAGCAGATTTCGAAAGAGAAACATCACTGGTCGATGTTAATTCCCCTGAAAAAACTACTCGATAAGAAGTATCCGTCTTCAAATCCGTATTCGAACGAATGGTAACAGTGAATGTTTCCAAATCATATGTAACAGAACGATCATTGACTTCTGTTAATTCATCTGATGTACACCCAGGATCTTCACATTCATACAGACGAACCATGTGATCTCCCCCTATTTCAAATCCAGAAAATTCATCTTTCATGTCAATATTAAAGACAGCTGAAACAGAAGCATTTAAACAAACGGAATCACAACCAGGCCAGAAGTCAATAATTTTTGGATCCGTAAAATTGATTGTCAAATCTGCGGTATCATTTGGACCCAAATTTCCATTATCATACAACCAGGAAGTAATCACCACAGGAACCCCAGGGTTTGTTTCCTTATGAACAGCCACTTTCAAAGAACAAGCATTTTCAAATTCGGCAAAATCTGCCTTTGAAGGATCACTGCTATTGTATGTCCATTGATGATTTGTACAACTTAAAAGAAGACACTGATATTCATCTGAAATAGGCGCAACAGTATATTGAACACGTTGTTCTTTTTCTGTTGCGGTAAATTTTGCAGGCGTCAAATACACTCCGCCAATCGTACATTCATTTCCAGAAGGAGCTGTAACAAATTCCCACTGCGAATCCTTTTCCATAGCAACTCCTTGTACACTCTTCACGCCATTCTCTCCACCTTTCACAGTTATACGATAACGTGTTTCAGGCTCAAAATCCTGAGCTGGTTCCCAGAAAAAAGATGTTTCGGCCATGCTTGTTGGATTTCCTTTTGGAGACATCTCCACAGCAGTTGTTGAATCACAATTCGCTAAAAGACACTTTTCAACGGAAATAGTTGAAGAAGTAAATGTTTTTGTATCCATGGGTTCGGAAAAAGATGCAGCAACGGCTGCGGTCAAACAAACATCTGTTCCTCCTTCCCAAAATTCCCATGGAGTTGGAGAAATATACGTATCACTACATTCAATAATCACTTCCGGAGCTTCCGGAATGTCTCCTGTGGAAAAAAAGTATGCGTAATGGGAAACAGGAATAGATTCCTTACATGTTTCCTCAATTCGACATGCTCCATCCGCACAACACTCCTGTCCGCTTCCACAAGAAAAATCAACGTCACACATTCCGACTTCAAAGGAAACAGAATTCGAATATTGTCCATCATCTGCCTGAATTTTTACTGGACCTGTTTTTGCTTGAGTTGGAACTTGAAGGGGATTTTGAATGGTTCCAGAGATCTGTTCATCAGACCATGCCCCTGGAGAAACTTTTTGATTTTCGTAAAAAATAACAGATCCTTTATCACTCCCAAATTCTTCACCAAAAAATGAAACATCTGTCCCTGGAGGACCTGCGTCTGGTTCTACCGCACAAATACTTGGTCCAGCTTTTCCTTCAATCACTTCAAAATCCACAGGATCAGAAACAGTTCCATCTTCTCCTCGAACAACCCAAAGATCATGCAAACCAACATTCAGTGCATGTCCATCAGATAAATCATATATTTTCGGAACTTTCACAAGAATACTGTCATTGTCCCAGAAATCCTCTCCACAACTGTCTGGAAAATTTGTATCTGCAAGAGCGACAAGATCAAGATCTTGGTTTCGAAAACGTACGGTTCCAGGAGTTGTTCCAAAATGCGAACCGTAAATCGTCACATATTGACTGATCGGACCGGCATTTTTATCTTCTGCACAAGGAATACCAGCCACACAATCTGCATCATCTGTACAAATGAAACCTTTTTCATCTTCACAACGCTTCACTCCTGTATCCACATCGCTAATAACTGGCGGTTCCGAACTTGATGAGGTTGAATTGATGTTAAATATCAACTTGTTTGAACCCTCTCGCGTATCTCCATTCCCTCCAAATAACTGGAGGTCATACGAGCCAGTGTCAAGAAGAGGAACAACCGCTTTCAAACTATTTGACGCCCAAGATGGATAACTCGAAGCGGTTGATGTATCAAAATACAAAACTGAAGATCCTTGATTGTCTCCAAAATTATTTCCCTGAACCGTGACTGTATCTTTTCCAGACGCCTTCTCTGGATCCACACGACAAAGCCCGGGACGTACGGTTGTATTCACTTCAAAATCGCTGATCAATGGACCATTTTCATCATCGGTTCTATCTCGAAATCCATCCGAGGTCACGAGCTCGACCGGTCCACTTACCATTTTTTCATCAAGTTGAATGACAATTTGATTATCGGTCCATGTTCCGTCACAAGCAGTATAAGGACCAACAGAAACATCATCTGTATCATCATCAATACTTCCAAGAAAAAGAATCGTACCTTGCGTATTTCCAAATCCGTTTCCAGAAATTGTCATCAAGTTTCCAGGAGCACCGTCTCCAGGAAAAATGGCTTCTATTTCAGCTGAATAGACACAAATGTTTTCTGCACAACTCCCTGAAGCACAATCAGAATTTTCTATACAAGAGGACCCATTACACGCTCCGCAATAATATTCATCTGATTGATTTCCTCCGCAGTCAACTCCGTCTTCAAAATAAGGATCTTCTGCATCCTGTATATCATTGTTACAATTCGGAGCGCGTAAAACAACATCGATTTCTGAAGACGTATCACTATTTCCCCCGCAGTCAAATCCCTCCGCAGAAAAATGATACATTTTATTTGTGACATACCCAACGGTATCCCACTCCCCATAAAAAATATTTTCCATGGCAAGGGCGAGAGCTGAACTCTCATCGAGACCAGCCACATCCACAGCATCTCCATCCAAAGAAAATTCAAGAGAAGAAACACCTGAATCATCAGAAGTAAGTGCCTGAAGAAGTTCTGCTGTGCCACTATATGCTGAACCGCCATCATCTGGACTTGTCATCTGGATATCTGGTTTTTTCGTATCGAAACCAGACCCAGTCGTAAATGTTTGGTGACAGGGATATGTTTCAGAACATTCAAGCGTACGACCGGAACTACTCTTCAAAACAGCAGAACTCAGATTCACTTCATAAACTGTTTCTGCATCAAAGCAATGAACCTCAATTCCGTCTGAAGTTGTGCATGTTGCAGATGGAATAAACGTCACACGACTTCCCGATGTTTCAAAAGAACCAGAAACCGGATCTCCATCCGCACGAGAAACAACAATTCCACTATCATTCACTGTGGAAACAGAAACGTTCTGACTAAAAATAAATTGAAGTTCAAGGTTGCGAATCGCGGAAGCACATTCTGTATTCACAGAACGCAAAACAAAAGTTGCACTCGCATCTAACACATCATTATACGTTGTTTTTTCTGTTCCTTCTGTTGTCGTTCCTGCTCCTGTTGCAGAAGACAGTCGACTGATCACAAATTGAGCAATAGCAAACGATGACAAAACAATGATCAAACCAATCAATGCATTTGTCATGATCATCTTTGCTTTCTTTATCTTTAGATCTTCCCCTCTCGAGGTCATCCACAAAAATCCGCCATACAAAACAAATGCCACAGCTACAACCCCAAGCGTTCCAAGAACTACTCGAATCAACCGAGCAATAATAAGAGTGATATCTCCTCCAGCTAATCCGGCTGTTTCTGCAAAACTCTCTGGGGCTACTCCGCCAAATGCCTCATTTGTTTGAATCGCTTGAGCCAAAGCCGGAGGAATATCAAACCATTGAGCCGATATGCCCCAAAAAAGAATGACGAAACAAGAAATGAAGAAAAAACGTGTTTTCATGTGTTGTGACTAATCACCGAGGGTTGTTCCCTTATTTGTTGTACACGCCTTATTTGAAGGAAGTCCATCACAACAATACGGTTGCAATGTGGTTGCACACGAGGAAAAACTTTCACTATTGGACGGTCCGTATGATGGATACATACAAATCTGATAGACGCTCTTTACATCATTCGAAATGACAGGATAGTAATTATAAAAAATTCCCTGTGTTTCATCACTCTCCCAAAAAGAAGCATGATCCACCATTGCCTGGGTATAAACAGGGTTTTCTTCTACATTTGCTGGTTGAAAGTTGCTATTTAAAGACATCTGCGAAAGAGTATACCAAAGTTCCTGTACCTGATCTGGAATAAGACGAATCGCATCACTATTTAATGAAGATGACTGCATAAGCATATTAAACGTCACTTTCACCTGTGTGTTCAAATCCACATTTTCTTCTCGAATTCCCGGAGACAAAGAAATAATTTCTGGAACATCATCATTAATAGCGTCTGATGTCTGAAAATTCCATTGATAATCATCTAAACTTACCCCAGGACCTTCTGCAGTTCCATCTCCATCTCCATCAAGAGAATTTCCTGCCGCATCAGCTAGTCCATCAAACAAACCACCTATCATGGAAGCTTGAGGCGGATCGGTACTCAAACCTGCTGCATGTGCTTGTACTTCGATATTTGCAAGCGCTGGCAGACAATAAATGGTATCTCCGCAAGGATCCTTGCTGCATGCATCAAACGAGGTAAATTCTACGGTCTTGTATCCATTACTTATAAGAAAAGATCCATAAACGTTATTTTTCGTTTCTCCCTCAGGAGTGGCTACTATTTCGATATTAGAAAATGTTTTTTCTTGATTCGGATCGTAGGTTCCGGATACAGCAACGGGATCCATAGCCTCATTAAATGTGATCTGAATCGTCACATTCCGATCGTATGGATTGTCTGAAGAGACAGGAATGGCAGAGACCACTTTTGGAGGAGTGAGGTCTACTTCGGTTGAAACTTCAAAACTCCATTCATATCCTTCTGCATAGGCTCCGGAAAACACTGCTGTTCCATCAGCTTTCAAACTATCTGGCTGTATTTTCACGGTATAATTTGTATCTTCAAGCGCATTCCCCAACAAATCAATAGGATCAAAAACAAAGGTACGAAGATCTTCCGTATAACTAACCGCAACAGCCGTACTCGCCAATGCAACATCTTTTGCTTCAACTCCTTCAGATCCATTCACAGAATCCGTTGGATAGATCAAAAGATTATCTGTATTCATATCATCGGTTGTCGCTGGATCCTTATCATCATCCTTTACAAAAGAATCAGGATTCATTGGTTCCTTGAATGTAATCATGATTCGAGTATTGCGAGGAATATCAATAGCGTTGCGTCCTGGGTAATGATTTTCAATCATTCCAGATCCAAGAGAACCGGATAATGGTTCTGAATATGGTGCAGCTGTTGTTGTCGTTGTTCCTGCGAGTCCGGCCGCAGCTAATAATCTTCCAAGGACATAACTCGCAATGGAATACGAAGCAAAAATAATGACAAGACCTATCGCAGCACTTTTGATGATTTTTTTTGCATTCGCTGTTTTCACCGGATCGCCGGATGAAATCATGTACAAATAACCGGCATACACAATCAGTGCAACGAAAACAATTCCAAGAACACCAAGCGCTGCCCGAATGATACGAGCAATAAGAATCGTTAATTCCTGCGTAGACAATCCGGAAGCAGAACCGACAGCATTCACGCTTGCACTGTTTATTTGTGCGTAAACATCTCTTGTTCCTAACACCATCAAAATCCCCACAAACACAAATACGCCAAGAGCCATGGCGGTCTTTCGTAAACGCATATTGTGGTTCCCTCTCTGCAACATGAAACCTCAGCCAATTTTTCTTTATTGTACACGAAATCATTTCTCATGCCCAGAGAAATAAAAACATCCCGCAATCGTCAATCAGCAAGAGCAGCCGAAGCCATGAAAAAAAACATCATCATTGCAATCGCGCCAAGTGTTCCAGTCAATATGTATTTTCGACCATCCCCTGTCAAATCATCACGACCGGAAGCATTCATATGTTTAAATGCTCCAAACAAAATGCTGTGAATAAAAATAATCATGGCAAAAAGAGACAAGACTCGTACAAAACGAAAAAACCATTCCTGCATCACAATAGAAGAAAGATGCTCGATCATAATTAGGCCAAACAGGTCTCAACAACCTCTTTTATTTGTGTTCCATCTGCACGACCCGCGAGCGCTTTCATGGCAATACCCATGGCTTTTCCCTTATCTGTTTTTTTTGAAAGACCTGCCGCTTCCAAAGCAGTCCGCACGATTGTCACAAGTTCTTCTTGAGATAAAGGAGCAGGAAGATAGTGTTCCAACACTTTTATTTCCGCTTTTGCCTTCTCAATTAAATCTGCACGCTGCCCGGCTTCAAAAGAAACAATTGCATCTTTTATCTGTTTTATTTGTGAACGCACAATGGCAAGAACATCCTCATCTGACAATTCCCGCAATAATTCAATTTGTCGATTCTTCAAAGCCGCACGCAAAAGACGAAGGGTAGAAAGTTCCGCCTCTCGATGTTCTTTCATGGCTGCCGTTGTCTCCTGTTGAATTCGTTCAAGTATAGACATACATTTTTTTTAAAAAAGGTGACGAGCAAAGCCACATCACCTTTTTTCTTTTTATCTTATCGATATGAACGGTGTTGATGTCGCTGATCCTCTTCGGTGAGACGACCTGTCTTGATGAGATATTCCCGCTTGGTTGCCAATTCAATGCGACGCAGTGCACTCTTGCGAGCGGCGTTCTTATTTTTCTTTTTCGTATGAAAACGAATTTTTTTTGCCTGAAGCATTTTTCCGCTTTCCTGGATCCGTTTTGTAAATCGGCGGAGCATACTTTCAAAGCTTTCTCCTTTACGACGTTTAATATCAAGCACAGATAATCACCTTCCTTTCTTAGATAAAGAGAATTTCAAAAAATCTCTTTTGGATAAATAGGTCGTTTAACGACCCCGAACCTTTCGGCAAAAAGATACTGAAAAATCAATTTGTTGTCAACTTTTTTCTTCCTTTTCCTTTGGTTCAAGCTTCTTTTTTAAAAGAGAAACGATTTTTGTTACATCAGCAATCTCCTGCGCACCCGATTCCATATCTCGAATGATAATGGTTCCATCTAAGACTTCCTTCTGCCCCAAAATCAATGTATAAGGAACGGCACATTTATTTGCCAGTTCCAATTGAGTCTTCAAGGCATTTTTTCCAAATGCCTCACGAATACGGATACCGGAACGTCGACATTCTTCAAAGAGCCGCAATCCCTGCCTGCGAGCAGCATCCCCGAGCTGAGCAAAAAAAACATCTGCTCCATGTTTAGGTATTTCTACTTGAAGTTCACGCATAGCCAAGATGATTCGTTCCATTCCAAGGGCTACTCCGCAGGCCGGAGTTCCCTCCCTTCCGCCAAGCATTTCAATGAGATTATCATAGCGTCCACCGCCGCCCAAAGAATTCTGTGAACGTTCCCCTTCATCCGCCGCCGCCCAAATCTCAAAAACAGTACGCGTATAATAGTCCAGCCCTCGAACCAGCCTGGAATCAAGTGTATAAGGCACTCCTGCCTCATCTAAAAATTCAAGAACGTGCATGAAATGATTTTTCGAATCTTCATCCAACCAATCAAGAATTTGCGGTGCATCCGCTTTGATCGGCTGACAGGTCTCTACTTTACAATCCAAAAGACGCAACGGATTTTTCAAAAGACGCCGTTTGCAATCTTCGCAAATCTGATTGCGCTTGCTGCGATAATACGAAGTCAATTCTGTTTTATATTGCTGACGAGATTCGAGTGTTCCAATGGAATTCACATGCATGACCGTATCGATACCAAGATCCTTCAATAAATGAAACGTGAGAACCATAAGCTGAGCATCTAGGATAGGTTCTTCACTTCCCATCACTTCAAACCCGATCTGATGATGTTGACGATATCTCCCTGCCTGTGGACGTTCATAGCGAAAATTCGGACCCATGTAATATAACTTAACCGGCTGTGATAGATTCAGCATGCCGTGATTGATATACGCTCGGACAGCAGATGCAGTCATTTCAGGACGTAACACAACCCGATCTCCCCCCTGATCCTCAAACGCATACATCTCTTTTTCTACAATGTCCGTCTGTTTTCCAATCGTACGCAAAATCAATTCTTCTCGTTCCAAAATCGGCAAATCAATCCGATCAAAACTGTATGCTTCAGCCACAGAACGCGTTGCATCCCGAACCATATCCCAATAAGGCTGTTCGTCCGGTAAAATATCTCGAAATCCACGTAAGAGTTCCGGGGTTCTCTTTCCTGCACGAACAACGGATGGAGAATTGACAACTGCCTTCTTTGTTTCTGAAGGTTCTGAAAATAATTCTTCCTCGGATTCCGGAGCTTTTTTTGAACTCACAGATTTTTTTATTGAAAATACTTTTTTAGGCATAAACGCTCAAATGAAAGAAACATGAAATTCATGTTTCATAATTACAACGGATACTCTGGAGTTTCAAAAATTCCCGCACGATTGAGAGGAAGTCCCCGTATCCAAACGCGTCCAACCAATTCATCTCGTTTTACAGGACCAAATGCGCGCGAATCCAAACTCGCATCACGATTGTCTCCCAATACGATATATTCATCAGAACCAAGCACATATTTTATACGACCTGGCGTATAGGCACCGGACAAATAAGATTCCTCGAGTCGAATACCATTTGGATGTTCATTATTATAGAGCGTAACAACTCCATCCAAAATTTCGACGGTTTCTCCTGGTAAACCAACCACACGTTTAATAAAGAATTCAGAAGGATTCCGCGGATAACGGAATACAATAATATCTCCCCGTTTCGGTTCACGAAATCGATAACTGATTTCATCAATAAGAAGATATTCGTGATCATAAAAATTCGGCTCCATGGATGCTCCTTTTACATAAAAAGGCTGGATAAGAAAATATCGGATGGGAATGATAATCGCTGCGGAAAAAACCAAAATCTGGATAATCTCCAACACAAAAAGAATTCCCGCCCCAACCACGGGTCCGAATTTTCTATGCCAGAACTGATCCGGCGTATGATCTGATCCGTGAAAAAAAGACATAATCCTTATGAAAAAAGGCTTAAGATAGGGTCACAATATCAGAAAAAAAACATCACGACAAGTCTTCAATCTCTCTCTTGAAGAGAAAAGAAACCTTTGCTATTCTGCCAGACATGGACGCATAGCTCAGTTGGTTAGAGCGCTGCATTCACATTGCAGAGGTCCCTGGTTCGAATCCAGGTGCGTCCACCAGAACATCATGAGGATGTTTTTTGTTTTCAAAAATTGACAAAATACTTAAATTCTGATAAGTAAAAACCTCCTTTCTCTTAAAAAGGAGTGCAATCCGAAAAATAGGCACGCTACGTGGCACGCCACAGGAGGATGAAATGAGAGATATAGAAGATTTGAAAGTTCGATCACGATTGGCACTGACTCATGAAGAACTCCTGCAGATTGCAGGAACAATGAGTCCAAATGGTGCATTTGAAAAGGCGCAGTCGCTAAACTATAGCGATGAGGAAGCCAGGAGTTGCCGGTTCCTCGCGATCATCCGCAGAGATCATGGAAAGGATGTGTTCGACGACACGATCCGTAGTCTCAAAGATGACGAGCTCGACATTTACCTGAAGGACGCCGTGCTTCCGCGAATTAAACTGCTGGAAGCAATCGCGGGCGCACCGCTCCGTATCGTAAGACCCAAAGACCGCGGTCTGACCCTGGGTGATTATCTTTCGCAGACGAAACCTGCGGGAATAAATCTCGGGATGACCCTCGGCGACGAACTTCTTATCTCCATGCAATGGGGCATACGAAAAGATACTTCTCAACAGGCGAGCTACGAACTCTCAACAGCGGACGGGACAATCCTTGTCAAAGAGACATGGACTCGTTTCGGAGGGGTCGACAAAAAAAGAACAGACGATCGGCAATATCTTTGTCGACTTGTCTTTGACTTTGTCTCCGAATCTATTGGGACACAAGAAATCGATGTCTCTTCCACTGATACACCGACAATTAGTGGAACTCTCATTCAGTTTCTTGAAAAAAAAGGGGAGGTCTTTCCTTCCCCGCTTTGGAAAACGGACGA
Source organism: Candidatus Uhrbacteria bacterium GW2011_GWC2_41_11 (assembly GCA_000996355.1). Lineage (GTDB taxonomy): Bacteria > Patescibacteriota > Patescibacteriia > UBA9934 > GWF2-40-263 > UBA10014. The sequence goes on along the minus strand of LCAH01000001.1, from coordinate 97,467 downwards.
AATTTTCACGTATATCCGACGCGGTGAAGTTGAGAAGACTCGACAAGTCATTGCAGAGCTGCGGGAAAAAGCCGCTGCGGATGGAATAAAACTGGAATTCCTTGTGTGTTTGGACATTGAGGCACAAGGTCTCATAAAAGACGCGCAGCGCATTCAGCGTTACAAAGACGCCGACGTCCCTCTGATTGAAAAAGTCAGAGACGAAACGGTGCTTGGTGCCTTTGGTGTCACAGTTATACCTGGACCAAAGGCAAAGAAATCGTATAATTTCTTTATCTATTCCGAATCCTCTCTCTTTAAAGATTGGGTCAAAGCGCTGAAGATTCATGGGTACGGAGGAAGTGTCCTCTATGCCAGTGACAACTACCCAAGTGGATTCGCCATTGTCGGTACCAGGCAAGTCCACGGAATCTTTCTTGACGATAACATAGGTTCGTCAAGCAAGGATTGGTGGGTGGACAATGTTCAAATCTTTCTTGATAGGAGTGGAATAGAACCACTCTCCCAGTACACCTGGGATGATTGGTATGACGAAGAATTCGTCGAACAATTCGGGGAGTTTCTCAAAAAAAATTTCCCGCTTGTGTAAATCGACACAACCCTTTGTAGGAATGTTTTCCTTTCAAAGGGTTTTTATTTTAAACATCGTCTTTTTTTTATTACTCTCCTCTTGTTTTTCCTCTTCTTCTTCCTTATAATACTCAATGATTCGTATGGATGATTTGAAGATTGATTTCTTGCGAAAAAAATATCGACTGGACACAGATGGAACGCGGCCATTTATTTTTTTCCGCCGTCTTTTTGTTATTGTTTCGATCGTGATTGCTTCATTTGGAGGAATTTTTTCCCACCAAGTTGCCACGAGTGGTGAGGCTCGTCTCGGATCATTTCCCCGTCTCTCCCTCTTCTCCACGCTCCGCGAACTTGTTCAAACAGATGACAAACTCTTAAAAGGAGAAGAAGGGGACCGTATCAATTTTCTCTTACTCGGAGTGGGAGGCGCTGGACATGACGGTCCTGAACTTACAGACACTATTATTTTTGGCAGCGTACGCCCGTCAGACACTTCTGTTGGAATGTTTTCCATCCCTCGAGACTTAACTGTCCCTGTTCCAGGCTATGGATGGCGAAAAATCAACTCCGTCAACGCTCTTGCGGAAAAAGATGATCCAGGAACCGGAGCAGCGGAAACAGGCAAAGTTTTAAGCAATCTATTTGGACAAAACATCCATTATTATGTCAAGGTGGACTTTGACGCTTTTCAAGAACTGATTGATACCTTGGGAGGTGTTGATGTTTTTGTCGAACATTCCTTCGTTGATTCGCAATACCCAACAGAAGACGATCTTATTCAAACAATCTCCTTTAAAGAAGGATGGCAAACCATGGATGGAAAAACTGCTCTCATTTATACCAGATCCCGTCATGGAACAAATGGGGAAGGCTCAGATTTCGCCCGTAGCCGACGTCAGCAAAAAATTCTTCTGGCTGTAAAGGAAAAAACGTTTCGTCTGAACACCTGGCTCAATCCAGGAAAAATCAATGGAATTTTCACCATGTTGGAAGGTCACGTTCAGACGAATCTTTCTCTATGGGAAATGGTGCGTTTAGCAAAACTTTTGCGAAACTACGACTCAAACAATATCGTGAACCATGTGTTGGATACATCTCCAGACAGTCCGATCTATCCGACTTCTCTGGAAGGGCTTGGGTTTGTTCTTCTTCCAAAAAATGATGACTGGGAACCGCTTCGTCTTCTTGCGGATCATGTCTTTGATTCAACCACTTGGAAAGAAGATGTTCTTGCAAAAGCTCCGGAAAAACAAACCCATTTTGTTCGTGTAGAAATTCAGAATGGAACAGGAACAAAAGGCTTAGCTTCCTACACCGCTCAACTTCTGGAAGGTCAGGGATTTGAAGTGGTGAAAATTGGAAACGCAGCTGAACGCGAATATTCTCGCACCGTTATTTATGATCTCACAGACGGACAACGAACCGAGGAATTAAAAATTCTTCAAGAATTTTTAAAAGCGGATATTTCTATGTCTGCTTCCGGATGGATGTTTGCAAAAGGCATTGTTCCAAAAGAAATTTCTGTAAGCAATGAAAATACGGAAGCAAAAACCACGGAAAAAAATGTTGATTTCCTTATTATTCTTGGCGAAACAAGTACTTCACTTGTCCGCACCTAATAACATGCGCCCTCATCTTCCAACCATCGCCATTATCGGCCGAACGAACGTTGGTAAATCTACCCTATTTAACCGTCTGGCTGAAGAAAATAAAGCATTAGTTTCCCGTGTTCCAGGAACCACACGTGATCGGCATGAGGCGGATTGTCTTTGGCGTGGACGAATCATTCGTATCGTTGATACAGCCGGTCTTGATGTTCCTCACGCGGAAGATCTTGAACAAGATGCCATGAAACAAACGGAACGCGCGATCGAACAAGCGGATCTTATTTTATTTGTTCTTGATCTCAAAGGCGTTCCCCTTCCACAAGAACGAAAAATTGCCGAACGTTTACGCCGCTCAAAAAAACCAGTGATCACAGTTGGAAATAAAGCTGAATCCCCTGCTCAAATCCTTGCAGCTGAATCCGGTGAATGGCGTTTAGGAGGTCTTCCTACACCTATTCCTATTTCTGCCTTACGCGGCACCGGTCTTGGCGATATGTTGGATCGTGTGTATGAATCATTGGAAAAACATGGAATTCCTCCCGCAGAATTAAGTCAGATTTCTCCGGTACGTGTTGCTGTTATTGGAAAACCAAATGTTGGAAAGTCTTCGGTTTTAAACCAATTACTCAAGGAAGAACGATTTATTGTGAGTCCAATTGCTCACACGACACGAGAACCTGTTGATACCCTTGTTGAAGTAGGAGAAAAAAATTATCTCTTTATTGATACAGCCGGAATGCGAAAACGCGGCAAAGTCAGAAAAACAGGTGGATTGGAAGCAATAGGTGTTGAACGAACTGTCGAAACCATCAAACGTGCAGATATTGCTTTGCTCGTATTAGATGCATCAGAGCCATTCGGAGTTCAAGACCGTATTCTTGCCGGTCTCCTTCAAGAAACAGGAATTGGTGTCATTGTCGTTGCAAACAAATGGGATCTTATTCCAGACAAAACTCCAACCACAATTGGAAAATTTTCTGAGGCGATCAAAAATGCACTCCCGTTTCTTACCTGGGCACCTGTCCTTTTTACCTCTGCAAAAACCGGCCAACGTGTGGATGAACTTTTTCATTTGATTGATGAAGTTCAAACAGCACGTTTTACCGAAATTCCTCTTGAAGAACTTGAAGCCTTTTTTATCAAAGCAACTCGCGCACGCCTTCCTATGAAAGGCAAAGGACCAAAACCGCCAAAAGTTCTTGGAATCAAACAGGTTGGTGTGGCCCCACCCACCTTTGCGGTCACCATTCGTGCAAAACGAACAGATGTGATTCACCCAAGCTATCTTCGTTATTTGGAAAATCGTTTACATGAATCATTTCCTCTTTCCGGAACACCTATTAAAGTATCTGCCCGCCTTCCAACCGTTCGTGCGGTCTAGTTCTCTTTATGAAACTCCTTGTTGGTTTAGGAAATCCAGGTTCAGCGTATGCAAAAACACGTCACAATATTGGATTTTTGGCTGCGGAACAGTTCGCAAAAAATCATGAAGGGATCTTCAAAGAAAAACGAACCTTTTCCGCAAACGTTGCTGAATGTCGAATCCAAGAAGAAAAAATTATTGTCCTTCTTCCGACTACATTCATGAATGGTTCTGGAGAAGCTGTGACAGCAACGTCTGGATTCTGGCATATTGATCCAAAAGATATTCTTGTTGTCTATGATGATGCAGATCTTCCATTTGGATTGCTTCGTTTTCGTTCATCCGGTTCTTCCGGAGGCCATAATGGAATGAAGTCTATTATAGAACAGTTAAAGACAAACGAGATCAAACGACTTCGCATAGGTATTGGACGTCCAGAACGATCAGCTATTCCTCTGGATGCATGGGTTCTGGGAACATGGAATACAGAAGAACAAAACCAGTTACCAGATATTTTGAAACAGACCTGTTTACGACTCGAGGAACTTTTAATATCCTGATGTTTTTATGATCGATGGCAGAGATCTGGGATTTCTTCTTGCCCTTGCCCGATTTCCAAAATTTGGAGCACGTCGAATCAGCATGCTTCGAAAAATATTTCCTTCATTTGAGACTGCATTCTCTGCTCATCGAACAGAATTTCTGTTGGCCGGAATCGATGAACGAATCACAGATGAGTTTCTTTCTAAACGAAACCAATTCAATCCTGAAGAAGAAAAAGAGCAACTTGAACGCCACAACGTGACGGTTGTTGTATTTGGAGATCCTTTTTATCCACAAAATCTCACCCATCTCTACGATCCTCCTGCGCTTCTTTTTTTGCGCGGAACGCTTCCTCCAAAAGATGCATTGTGCGTGGCACTTGTCGGCTCACGTCATCCGACCGAATATGGTCGCCGTGTGGTTCAAACACTCGCAGAATATCTTGCGATACACGGAACAGTAATTGTGAGTGGCATGGCATACGGCATTGATGCTCTTGCCCATCAGGCTGTTTCCAATGTCCGTGGGATGACTCTTGCAGTTCTTGGATCTGGATTGGATGCCAACAGCATCTATCCAGCCGGACATCGCGCACTCGCAGAAAAAATTCTCGAAACGGGTGGAGCCCTTCTTTCTGAATTTCCCATTGGAACTCCCGGACTCAGTCATCATTTCCCTTTACGCAATCGTATTATTGCTGGTCTTTGTCAAGGCACTGTTGTTATTGAGGCGGCCATCACATCCGGATCTCTTATTACGGCAAAAGCAGCTTTGGATATTGGCCGCGACGTCTTTGCGGTTCCAGGATCCATTTATAATCCGTTATCTACAGGGACAAACGAGCTTATTAAAACAGGAGCCCATGTTGTCACTTGTCCAGAAGATATCCTTTCTGTTCTTGGAGCAACACCAAAAGATATTTCTTCTACGCCTGTTCCTCCGGTTGATATTCAATGGACAGATCCATTGGAAGAAAAAATCTACACATTGCTTTCAAGTCAACCCATTCACATTGATGAACTTGCGCGTCAAATCAGAGAACCAACATCCGTGATCACTGCAGCTGTTTCCATGCTTGAATTAAAAGGATTAACAACTCACGTCGGCGGAATGTTCTATGTAAAATAAAACGAGGAACGGAGCTTGTGACAACGAAATAGGCCAAACGCGGAAGTTCTATTCTTGACGTTTTCTCTTTGTTCCCTCATTATCACCTTACATGTCTCATCATCTTGTCATCGTCGAGTCTCCGACGAAAGCAAAAACCATCGGAAAATTTCTCGGAAGAGGTTATACCGTTCTTTCTTCTTTTGGTCATGTTCGCGATTTACCAAAAAGTGCGTTAGGTGTAGATGTCGAACATGAATTTCAACCAAAATATATTGTTCCAAGGGAAAAACTGAAACAGGTAAAAACCCTCAAAGAAGCGGCAAAAAAAGCAGATAAAATTCTGTTTGCAACAGACGAAGACCGTGAAGGAGAAGCTATTTCCTGGCATCTTGCTGAAATTTTGCAAGTCCCTCCGGAAAAACTCGAACGTATTACCTTTCACGAAATTACCAAACGAGCGATTGAACATGCTTTAGAAAACCCGCGTCCACTTGACCAACATCTCGTCGACGCTCAACAAGCACGTCGTGTGCTTGATCGTTTAGTTGGATACGAACTCTCTCCTTTTCTTTGGCGAAAAATTCAAAAAGGATTATCCGCTGGCCGTGTTCAATCTGTGGCTGTACGTTTGGTTGTTGAACGTGAACGCGAACGAGAAGTCTTCAAACCTCAAGAATATTGGACCATAGAAGCACTCCTTTCTAAAAACGAAAAAAACTTTCCAGCAAAGCTCCACACAAAAAACGGAACACGTCTTGAAAAACTTGCTATTGAATCAAAAGAAAATGCCGATCAAATTCTTCAATCATTAAACGGAGCAACATATCGCATTTCCAACATTTCTCAAAAAACCGTGCGTCGTTCTCCTCCCCCTCCGTTTTCCACTTCCACTCTTCAACAAGACGCAAACACAAAACTTGGTCTCACAGCTAAAGACACAATGCGTCTCGCACAAAAATTATATGAAGGAGTTGAAATTCCCGGAGAAGGTTCCGTTGCTCTTATCACCTACATGCGTACAGATTCGGTAAATCTTTCTGATCTCTTTCTTCAAGAAACAACCACGTTTATCCGTGAGAATTTTAAAGACATATTCACCCTTCCAGAACCTCGCCGATACAAAACAAAATCCAAAGGCGCTCAGGAAGCACATGAAGCTATTCGTCCAACAGATGTTCGTCGTCATCCAGATCAGTTACAAAATGTTCTTGATCGTCGTCTCTGGCGTCTTTATGATCTTGTATGGCGACGTGCGGTCGCAACCCAGCTTCCAGAAGCGATATTCGAAAGCACAACGGTTGATATTGCAACCAATACTCCATATGCATTTCGAACAGCTGGTTCTATGATTCGTTTTGAAGGATATTTAAAAGTGTACGCGGAAAAACAAAAAGAAACATTGCTTCCGGATCTTATCGTCGAAGATATTCTCACCCTCGTTCAACTGGATTCCAAAGAACATGTCACGGAACCGCCTCCACGCTATTCAGATGCAACCCTTGTAAAAACCTTGGAAGAATACGGGATTGGACGCCCATCCACCTATGCGCCAACTATTGCAACGATTATTGATCGCGGATATGTGGAACGAGATGAGCAGAAAAAACTTTTTCCAGGAGGCATTGCAAAAACCGTCAACGATCTTCTTGTTGAACATTTTCCGAACATCGTCGACTACGCATTTACCGCAAACATGGAACAGAAACTTGATGCGGTTGCAGATGGAGAAACCCCGTGGGTTCCGGTCATTCGAGCATTCTACGAACCCTTCCATCAAACTCTTGAGGAAAAAGAAAAAACCGTTGCTCGATCCAGACCCGATGATGTAAAAACAGATATCAGTTGCGACAAATGTAACTCACCCATGGTCATTAAGCACGGACGGTTTGGAAAATTTCTCGCATGCAGCAACTATCCAACATGTAAAAATACCAAACCACTCAAAGACCAAGGAGAAGGCGCTCCGCCGGAAGTGGAAACCACAAATGAAATTTGTCCAACCTGCCAAGCACCCATGGTGATCAAACATGGACGTTTTGGTCCTTTTCTCTCCTGCTCACGATATCCAGAATGCAAAACCATCAAAAATATTGAATCAAAAATTGGAATAACATGCCCCGTATGCAAAAAAGGTGAACTTGTTGAAAAACGCACGCGTCAAAAACGCACCTTTTACGGATGTAATCAATATCCTGCTTGTTCATTTGCCCTTTGGCAAAAACCAACAGGTGAAACATGTCCCAAATGCAACAGCCTCATTGTTTTTGCGGCAAAAGGATCTGTCCGATGTTCTTCAAAAGAATGTGACTTTGAAAAAACCACAAACGAAGAATAATCTTTCTTCACAAAAACCGCCTTTCGGCGGTTTTTGTTTTATTTCAAATTATCCTTTGTTTTCTTTTCTATCCATTCCTCATTCTCTTTATCTTGTTCTTCTACTTTTTTCCATTTTGGCTTATATCCCTTTCCCCAAATCATTTCCCCAAAATATTTCTGCTGGTCGTAAAGCCACCCATCTACTTTATGGTCTGCCCAACGCATCGCTTTTGCAGGAACAACATCAATCAAACGCAAAGCTAAGAATCCGGCAGAACGAAAACTTATTTTTAATGTATCCCAAACAGCAACTTTCCCGAATGTTCTCAAAACATTAACTGGATCAGAAGAAATTTTTAAACGTTTCCGAAAACGATATCGTTTTGCTGTTTCCGAATCACGCCAAATATGACCAAGACTCTGCGCTGTCGACATTTCCCACAGATGTTCGGCTCCTTCTGCTGGTGTTCCTAAAAGGAATCGGTTTCCTTTTTCATCATACGGAAAAACTAAAGATGATTGTTTTTCTAAAAGCTGCTGTCGAAGCTCTTTTCGAAAAGTATCAACTCCGCCGGCTGTCTCATATACATCACGATTCGTCATCTCTTGGTAGGCACTCGCCCCCACACCCATCAATTTATCAAGAGCTTTTTCTGCAACACCCATTGCTTTTGCATGCTCTGTTTCCAATAAACGATATCGTGCTTCTAACTCTGGAATATCTATTCCTCGCACGTTTTTCATTATCTCTTCAAGACCATCCTCTAATGCTTTTCGTGTTTTACACTCTTTCTCAAGAGCAGAGGCAAATTCAGATTCTCCTTTTCCGGTTCGTGCTTTTGTCCGATGACCAGCACGAAGCAATTCACGAATGACATACGGCAAATCAGATGAATGAAAATCAACAGGAACAGTGACCTCATTTGAATCAGGATCAACCGCAATTTCACGTCCATAAACAACTTGAATTCCTTGAGCCTCTGGAACAATCTCTTGGAGAGAAACAAAATTACCTGTTGTATCACGAACAAGGACATCTGCACGAGCCCCTTGTTCACGCCCATTTTCTGGATGAACAACAATATCTCCAGTCTCTCTGACTGATCTTGTTGATGCAAGGCGATGTGCACGAGCAATTTCTGCCTGAATCAATTGCTCATGTCCAATTCCTTCTTTTCGTTTTTCTCCCACCTCTCCTCGATTGGAAACACGTTCACGTTCAGATGATTCACGCAAAAATTTACGCTCTCCTTCAGACGGAGATCCTCCTCGTTCTGGATTTGACATACACAAAAATTCAATAAATTACTTATATTTTAGCTGAAATTTTCTGTTCCGTCAATAAAATCTTTTTCAAAAAAAGAAAAAGAAAGAAAAAATCTTTACAGATAAGAGAAACCCTTCTACTCTAAATCATGCACCTATGCCAGAAAATTCCCGCACAATTGAAGATCTGCTTTCAATAGTCGAAAAAAACTATATGAATCCGGATGTTGATCTCATCCGGCGAGCTTATCATTTAGCCAATGAAGCGCACCAAGGAGAAAAACGCTTGACAGGTCATGATTATATTCTTCATCCTCTGGCTGTCGCATATAAACTGGCAGAAATGGGCTTGAACCTCAACGTCGTTGCTGCAGGTCTTTTGCATGATGTTGCGGAAGACAGTGAGGTTGACATTGAGGACATTCGCAAAAATTTTGGAGATGATATTGCGTCACTTGTTGAAAGTGTCACCAAATTGAAAAAAGTGGTATATCGAGGAGTGGATCGTTATGTTGAAAATATGCGCAAGATGTTTTTAGCAATGGCAAGTGACGTGCGTGTTATTTTTATCAAATTTGCTGACCGTCTGCACAATCTGCAAACACTCTATGCCATGCCTGTTCACAAACAAGAACGTACAGCTCGTGAAGCTTTAGAAATTTACGCACCGATTGCCAATCGTCTTGGCATGTCCGAAATGAAAGGAGATCTTGAAGACCTTGCATTTCAATATCTTTTTCCAAAAGAATTTGATTGGATGCGACAAATCATGGAAACAAAAGTTCGAGAAAAAGGCGCGTCTGTCACAAAACTTATTGAAAAGGCAGAACAAATTTTACGAGATGCAAAACTTGCTCATGTAGAGATTCACGGTCGAGTCAAACGTTTATATAGTCTGTATCAAAAAATGCAGCGCTACCAAAACGACATTAGTAAAGTGTATGACCTCATTGCCATCCGTATTGTGGTAGAAGATGTCGCAGAATGTTACGCAGTTCTTGGATTCATTCACCAACATTGGGTTCCAGTTCCCCGCCGCATTAAAGATTACATTGCGCAACCAAAACCAAACGGATATCAATCGTTGCACACAAGTGTCTTTTGTGAAAATGGTGACGTGGCTGAATTTCAAATTCGCACACGTGAAATGCATGAGTTAGCGGAATATGGTATTTCCGCGCACTGGCGATATAAAGAAACAGGAGTAACTCCACAAAAAAATCTTCACTGGATGGAAGAACTTGTTGTTATTCAAAAAGAACTCGCAAGCAAATCCGATTTTCTTGAACAACTTGAGGTGCTAAAAATAGATGCATTTAAAGATCGCATCTTTGTTTTTACTCCTCAAGGAGACGTGATTGATCTTCCGGAAGGCGCTACTCCGATTGATTTTGCTTTTGCCATTCACACCGAAATTGGAAACAAGTGCACAGCAGCCCGTGTAAACAATCAACTTGTAAACTTGGATTCTGCTCTCAAATCCGGAGATATTGTAGACATCATCACAGACAAAAATCGTAAAGGTCCAAATCCTGATTGGTTAAAATTCGTCAAGACCCAACACGCGCGCTCAAAAATCAAAGATAAACAAAAACATGTGATGGGTGCTTGGCTTCGAAACGTCCTGCCAAAATCAAAAACAAAACTCTAAAAAAATCCCCCTGTTTTCAGAGGGAGATTTTTTATAAATTTGCGAATCGTCGCAAGAGTTCTCTCAAATCATCTTTCGAATAAAAATGAAATGTAATGTTTCCTTTTCCTTTCTGCTCGCGAATTTCAACTTTTGTTCCAAATTGTTCCTGCAACTGACGTTCATAATCAATAAGATTCGGGTCTCCACGTCTTGTACCGGGAGCCGAACGCTGATGAGCAGACACCGAATGTTCTGCCGCACGAACGGTCACTTCTCCGCGTATCATCGCTTCAAACAAAGCACGTTGTTTTTCTGGATCTGATTCAGATAAAAGGGTGCGTGCATGGCTTTTACTGATCTTTCCTTCTCGAAGTGCTTGTTGCATAAACTCAGGAAGTTCAAGCAAACGCAATGTGTTCGCCACCACAGATCGACTCTTCCCTACTCGTTTCGCAACTTCTTCCTGCGTCAAATCAAACTCATTTATGAACGTTCGAAAAGCGGTTGCTTCTTCCAAAACGTTGAGATCTTGACGTTGGATATTTTCAATTAAGGCCAGTTCTAATTTTTGTTGTTCATTTGCATCTCGAACCAATGCAGGCACAGTGGAAAAACCTGCAAGTTTTGCCGCACGCAAACGACGTTCACCAGCAATCAATTCATATCCATCATCTTTTCGTGTCACAACCAGCGGAAGTAAAATACCATGTGCTTTAACAGATTCAACAAGATCATTCAATTCTTCAGGGGCAAAATAGGTACGAGGCTGATGTGAATTAGGAACAATTGTTTCTATAGGAATGTCAATAACCATTGTTCCAACCGGCAAATTAAGCGATGGAGATGGAGGAGAAGAGAGGATTTTTTTTTGCGGAATAAGAGATCCGAGTCCGCGTCCAAGAACAGGTTTCATATTTAAAAAGAAAGACGATTTTGTTCACGAAAAAGTAATTCGCGTGCGAGACGCTCATAAGCCTTCGCTGCTTTTGAAGACGGATCGTATCCTAAAATTGTTTTACCGAACGAAGGCGCTTCAGCCAAACGGATACTTCTTGGAATAACGGATCGAAAAATTTTATCTGGAAAAAATTTATACAGTTCCTGCAAGACTTCCTTAGACAGCCTGGTTCGTGTGTCATACATTGTAATCACTGCACCCATCACTTTGAGATCTGGATTCAATTGGTCACGCACCAAATCGACTGTCCCAAGTAGCTGCCCCAATCCTTCCAAAGCATAATATTCTGCCTGAACTGGAATCAACACAGATTCGGCTGCGGTAAGTGCGTTTACCGTCAAAAGTCCAAGAGAAGGCGGATTATCAATGATCACGTAATCATAATCATTGCGCACTTCAAGCAATGCTTTGCGCAAAAAATGTTCACGTTCTTCTGCATTCACGAGTTCAATCGCTGCACCAGAAAGCGCGGGGGTGGCAGGAATAATTTTCAATCCCTCATGTATTGTCGGAAGAATCAGTTCTCGAAGCCGACGCAACCCGAGCATCCCTTCATACACACCCGCTTCAATCGAAGCATAATCGATTCCAAGACCAGAGGTCGCATTTGCCTGCGGGTCTAAATCAATGAGCAAAACAAACTTGCCTGCATCTGCCAAAAAAGCAGCCAAATTCAAAGAGGTGGTTGTTTTCCCCACTCCCCCTTTTTGATTAACCACCGAAATAACATGTGCCATACATCGAGAATAGTATACCGAACCACTAGCAATTATTCAAAAACAAAAATTCCTCTCGCTTAAAAACGAGGGGAATTTTTGGTTGCGGGGGCGGGATTTGAACCCACGACCTTCTGGTTATGAGCCAGACGAGCTGCCAGGCTGCTCTACCCCGCGGCGTGAGTATAAATCGCTTATATGAAAACGTCAATGAAAACAAATTTGGTAGCGGGGGTGGGGATTGAACCCACGACCTCGGGCTTATGAGTCCCACGCTCTAGCCAACTGAGCTACCCCGCCATGTTTAAAATTATTCAAATTCCTCCATCTACTGCGTTGCAGGGTCCTTACAGCTCATCAACGTACTTTATAAAGTACGTCTCCTCACTGTTTTCCCTGCGCCTTGTATCTGGAGTTTTTAAATAATTTTACTCTTTCGTTTACAAAAAATCATTTCCGCGCGGGCAGAATATCAAGAATTTGAAATTGTCGCAACTGTGTGATATGGTATTCGGCGCAATCGCCGGGATGGCGGAATTGGTATACGCGCGGGACTCAAAATCCCGTGGGCGCAAGTCCTTGAGGGTTCGAGTCCCTCTCCCGGCACCAGATCCCTTTTTACAGGGATTTTTTATTTGAAAAACATTGATATTTGCCCACATTCAAAAAAATTCTTCCGAAAAAAGTCCTATCCTGATATACTGGTCTAATCTATGACTCTGACAACTCATGCAACCATGGGGGCCGTCATTGGCCACGCCATTCTCAACCCTATTGCTGCATTCGTAACCGGTTTCATTGTTCATTTACTCGTTGACATGATTCCGCACGGTGACTGTGATCTCGCAGATAATTTTCGTATCCATAAACGCAACCGTAAACGCGCCATGGCATACGTTATGGTCGATGCGATCATTGCCATGGTCTTTGTCATGATTTTATTCAATGTAAAAGATATCGTAAGTATACGTAATTTTACCTGGGGAATTGTTGGTTCTGTGCTTCCAGATTTGCTTGTTGGTTTATACGATCTTACAAAATCCCGTTATCTGCGTTGGTTTTTCCACTTGCACTTTTTCTTCCACAATTTCTGGGTAAAACGCAAAGGAGATGTCCCTCTTTATTACGCTTTACTCGCCCAACTTGTCCTTATTGCCTATCTTCAGACTAAATTGTAAGAAACAGTCAAAACGGTTGACAACCCTGCTCCCTGCTGGTACAGTTCGCCCTGTTCTAAAAACGTCATATGCAGAAAACTATCCATCCAGAATACTTCGAAAATGCTAAAATTGTCTGTGCCTGCGGTGCTCTCTATGATGTCGGCTCCACGGTCAAAGAAATCCATGTGGAACTTTGTGCAGCATGCCATCCGTTCTATACTGGTGAAAAGCAAAAAATGCTCGACACCGCACGTCGCGTAGAAAAATTCGTTGCTCGCATGGGTCGCAAAGAAACAGCTGGGGTCGGCAACAAAAAAGAAAAACAGGAAAAACGGGCTGCTCGAAAAGCATCCAAAAAAGCAGATGCCGGAACCGAAAAAGCTTAAGATATGAAAAAAACGTCTTTCCTGTTGTGAAAGACGTTTTTTATTTCATTCTATGAATCTTCAGGAAGCTCTGCAAAAAAAGAAATCCGAACTCGCAGAACTGGAAACTCAACTTGGAGATCCAGCAGTTCTTTCTGATACAAAAAAACTTCGAGAGACTCATGAAAAATATATTGACCTCAAGGAAATTGTTGATGCGGGAGAATCCTATATCCATGCATTGCGTATGGTTGAGGAGGCAAAACAAACCTTATCTGAATCTGATGACGAAGAATGGAAAACACTTATTCGTGCTGAAATGGAAGAATGGAATGCTAGACTTCCAAAACGAGAAGAAGTATTTACTCTTGCTCTTGTTCCTCCTGATCCATTAGATAAAAAAAATATCGTGGTTGAAATTCGTGCCGGAACAGGCGGAGATGAAGCAGCCCTTTTTGCAACCGAATTATTACGCATGTACACCAGATATGCTGAACGTCAAGAATGGAAGTTGGTCCTTGTGTCATCGAATCGAAATGATCTTGGCGGATTCAAAGAAGTCATTTTTACGATTACAGGAAAAAATGTGTACAGCACCATGAAATATGAAAGTGGGGTTCATCGAGTCCAACGGGTTCCGGAAACCGAAAAACAAGGACGCGTTCACACTTCAACTGTTACGGTCGCTGTACTCCCTGAAGCAGAAGATCTTGATATTCATATTGAACCAAAAGACTTAAAAATCGAAACATCAACCGCAAGCGGTCATGGCGGACAAAGCGTGAACACCACCTATTCTGCTATCCGCATGACTCATCTTCCTACAGGGATTACGGTTTCGTGCCAAGACGAACGCAGTCAACAACAAAATCGTGAACGAGCCATGCAAATCTTGCGCGCTCGTCTCTTTGCCCACGAACAAGAACAAGCCAGAAAAGAACGTGAACAAGCTCGTCGTGGACAAATCGGAAGTGGAGAGCGCTCTGAAAAAATTCGGACCTATAATTTTCCACAAGACCGTCTCACAGATCATCGCATTGGACAAAATTTTCATAATTTACCAACCATCCTCGACGGTGATCTTACGGATATTTTTTCTGCATTAAAAACAGCAGATACAAACCAAGCATGGATCAATGAAACAGATACAGATGAAGCATAATATGCAGGCTGTTATTCTTGCGGCAGGCAAAGGACTGCGCATGCGTCCTTTGACCGAGACAACTCCAAAAACTCTTCTTCCTTTAAATGGAATTCCTTTACTCGAACATATTTTGGAAGCACTCCCAGAAGAAATTCAAGAAATTTTTCTTGTTGTCGGGTATCTCAAGGAACAAATCATGGATCGCATAGGCGGAATATGGCATGGAAAAACTATCCATTATGTTGTTCAAAATCCATTAGACGGAACAGGAAGTGCAATTCATCTTCTCAAACAATATTTGCATGAACGTTTTTTCATTCTCAATGGAGATGATCTTTATACAAAAAAAGATCTTGAACGATTGATCGCCCATCCTCTTGCTATTCTTGTCTCTCCGACAAAGGACTCTATTACCTTTTCCGCGCTTGCAGATGAAACAGGTTTGTTTGCTGGGTTTGAATCCAATGCCCCATCACACGAAATCAAACAACGTGTCTGCGGCGCCTATATTCTTGACGAACGTTTCTTTCGCTATCCATTAGCGGAAATCACAGTTCATAATCAAAAAGAATACAGCTTGCCCCATACACTTGTTGCCATGAGTCGTGATTGTCCCATAAAACTGGAAACAGCTTCGTTTTGGCAACCAGTTGGAACATTAGAGGAATACGAATTAGCAAAAAATAATTGTCATAAATACTTGACAAAAACATAAAAATACGATAAATTTCGGTCACACAGAGTTCTTTTTACTTTTTTTCGTGAAAATCCAAAGAAAATGGTTATCTGCGGAAAAACACGAAATTCTCGAGATAGGAGAAAAAAATGAAAAAATGGGAAATTTTCCTCATTCTTCTCGTAGGAATGATGATTGGGATGGCAACGACTACATCTGCTCAAGAATCTTCCTCTTTAGAGGAGGCAAAAAATGCGTATCGAGCCCGACAACGAGCCGTGTTCGAAACACGTGAGCAAACTGCAAATGCCTCGCTGACCGCGCTTCCGACCACAGATGAACTGATAATTTCCTGCAAAAATGCAAAAAATACATATCGCGCGGCTGAAAAAGAGCTTTCCGCGATCGATACGATCATCACTACCAACGAAGGCGACAAAGCTTATCAGCACGATTTGAAACAATTGAGGGCTAAACAGGAAACCCTAATCGCTACAAGCAAAATCAAGGCGTCAGGAACAGGAACTCAAATCCAGCAACGCCGAGAACTCGTAATCCAACTTGCAGCAATCAAAAAAGAGCGTGCTGCTCTTGAAGCGAAGTGGGTTCGAGAAGATCGACCACCAGAGCAGTCCGCTTATATGAGAGCTCCTTACTATCCTGGAGAAAGAGAGGAGTCTTCAAGAACATCAATAAGGAGAGGCGGATGGGGTGATTTGTCTGGTTCCTATCAACCTCCACCACCACTGCCTTGGGAGTTCTCGGTCTGTTTTCCGGATGAGTCCGTAAAGGAGCCACCTGTAAATGAAGGAACCTCAAAAGTTGGAAAAATAGTTCCAACCATCCGGACTGTCTATTTTATTCCAAAAGGTGGCGTTCAACCTGATCTGAATCTTTTACGAAGAAGAATGGAACAGGCTCGTGACTGGTTCCGATCAAAAGGGATTGGGACATTTGATTTCTCAGTTTCGACAAAAACTGGGACAAAAAATGCCTCCTATTACCAGGAGGATGTCTGGGGGCGAGTCACAGGAGAGCTTGGTCTTACCTGTGACAATGAGGCACAAGGTGTGTCCATTATCATTGTTCCATCATCCTTCAAATTTTCCGACGCAATCGGACTTGGAAGACACTGTGGAGTTGATT
This sequence comes from Candidatus Uhrbacteria bacterium GW2011_GWC2_41_11, assembly GCA_000996355.1. Lineage (GTDB taxonomy): Bacteria > Patescibacteriota > Patescibacteriia > UBA9934 > GWF2-40-263 > UBA10014. The sequence goes on along the minus strand of LCAH01000001.1, from coordinate 80,891 downwards.
ACTCAGCCGGATTCAGTGGTCACGCCATGATTCCCATTAACATCCTCAAGGATGAGTATGGGCTGAGTACACTTATACATGAAATGGGGCATGCGTTCAGTCTTCCGCATGTTCCCGATGATGGACGTCCCACTTTAATGTGCGAAAATGGGGGTCCTCAGTTTGTCTCTCAAGCCATTCTCCTTCAGGAAGAAGTGGCTGCTCTCAGACAGTCACCCTACTTCCACCAGTAGGAAAAACAAAATAGTCCGCAGTTCACACTGCGGTTTTTCTTTTTTTACACAAAAAAATGCTACACTAATCTCGTATGATTGTCATGGAAGCGCTTCAATGGGCAAACCACAAACTGAAAGAACATCGAGATACAGATGAAGAAACAGGACACCAATTAGATTCTCCTATGCTTGATGTGGAAGTTCTCCTTGCATCTGCCTTAGGTGTTTCAAAATCTTGGCTTTTTACACATTTTGACCATGAATTGCGACCGCATGAACAAGAGCGTTTCGAACGTATGATCGAACGACGCATTCTTCACGAACCCGTTGCCTACATTGTTGGCGAAAAAGAATTTTACAAACGAATGTTTCAGGTCAATCGTTTTACTCTGATTCCCCGTTCTGCTACAGAAACTCTTGTAGAAGAAGCATTACGAATTGCAAAAATACCAAACTCTTCCACAACTTGGTTTGCGGATATTGGAACAGGCAGTGGAGCTATTGCGGTCACCTTAGCAGCAGAAAGTGGACTCCCTGTTATCGCAACAGATATCAACAACAATACTCTTGCTCTTGCATCTCAAAACGCGATTCAACACTCGATGGAATCACATATCGTTTTTCAACAAGGAGATCTTTTACAACCTATTCTTGAGGTACTTAAATGTATTTCACAAACAAACAAACCTGTTCCACAACATATTATTCTTTGTGCAAATCTCCCATACCTCACTACCTTTCAATGGCAGACAGCTCAATCAGAGATGCGAGATTACGAACCTTGCGAAGCATTAGAAGCAGGTATGGATGGACTCGATGCATATTGGAAATTTTTTCGCCAAATTTTTCGTGCTCGTTTAGAACTTCCCCTTTCTCTCACAACTCTCATTGAAATCGACCCTGGACAAATTGGACGAATTATTCCTCTTATTCAACATGATTTTCCAAATGCATCACCGCGTATTTTGAAAGATTTGGATGGATTTGATCGTGTAGTTGTTACAGAACTTTAAGACGATGTATTCTCAAAAATAATCGAATCCAAAGAAGGAACAACTTCAATCCAAGTCTTGCCTGCATTCCATTGAATTTCTGTTTCGCTTTCATCATAAAAACGAAGACGATCTTTCGCAGAAGATTTTCGCCATGTTCCTTTTATTTCACGACCATCTTGAAAAATAAATGCATCTCCTTCTCCAATTGTTTGAATTTTTCGACGACCAACCGCATCAATAATCTCAACGGAAGTGACAACGATGACAACATTGTTTGCTTCAATCACCTTTCCATCTTGCATCGAATGAATATGCCCTGCTTGTAAACGAGCGTACATATTTTTTTCTTCATCATAATTCCAGACAACACGATATAAAGGAGAGGAAAAATCAACAATGATAGACTTCCCTTTCTCTGTTGGATTTGGAGCATCATCTTTAAAGTTCCAGAAAGAATATTCTGTTTTGAATGTCTGTTTTTTTTGTTCTAATGCCTGTTGCAGACGCTCTGTAGAGGTATAGGTATTGTGTGGAGCCTTTCGATCGCTGGAACGCCAAAAAAATTGTCCATTCCAAAATTCATTTAAATCATGCGTTCCATTCGAAGAAATCAAATTAAGTGCAGCATCTGATCCTCCCACATGTGCATACAGTGCCTCAAATTCCTGAACCCAATCAACATAATATGGACGAGCAGAACGAACAGGTCCTATTTTTTTAACCGAAACATTTGCACCATCATAAAAAGCCAAAAAACGAGGAATACCAGCCTCCACAGGTGCTTCGATCACAAGAAATGCTCCATCCAGTCCGGACTGCGGCCATGAATCTGCTGAATTTTCCACCATCACACCAAAAACCACTGGTGCAGATACTTCTTGTTCAAAAATTTCACCTGTAAGCGGATGATGATACAAAGGAGGAGACATTGTTTGGGGAGAAATAACAGAACCAAATTCCTGTTTTGTAGACGGCAAAGGACGATTCTTTTGCATGAAGAAAAAAGCAACACCACAAAGGACAATTCCAATGCCGGCAATGGCTGCGATCGAATATTTCGTCTGTTTTGAAAAAGAAAAAAACCACTCACGAATTCGAGAAAAAAATGAATGGTTCGTTAATATGTTTGACATAAGTAGGAGTATTGTAACATCTGTTTCTGAATACAAAAAACGAGGCATATCATATGCCTCGTTTTTATTTCTTGTCTATTTCTTTTCTTCTGCCGGTTCTTCTTCTTTCTTCTCACGTTTCGCAACTTCGACTGCCGTTACATCAACATCCACCGTCTTATTCAAGTCAGCCAATTCAGCTTCTGAACGTGGTGGAGTAACCACAGCGATCGTTGTTTCCAACTCATCAACAGGCTTGATTCCTTCTGGAAATTTGATATCAGACAAATGAATCACATCATCAAATGTTTGAAGAACAGAAATATCAACATCAATGGATGATACAAGTGCCTGTGGAAAGGCCTCAACCTCAATTGAATCAGCAGCATGAACCAAAATACCAGCAAGAGCTTTTACAGCCGGCGCTTCTCCCACAAAATGGAGTTTGATCTCTGCTCGAACGGTTTTTGACAAATCAACACTTCGAAAATCTGCATGAATCAATTCATGACGAAGCGGATCGTATTGCAAATCCTGAATCAAAACTTTTATTGGAGATGTATTTTCAATCGAAAGATCAACAAGTGTACTTTCCCCAGATTCACGAAAAGCACTGATGAGCGCTTTACGATCAAGAGAAATGGAAACAGGTTCTGTTCCAACTCCATACAAAATAGCTGGAACTTGTCCCTGGCTGCGAAGTTTAAATGTTTTGCGACCGGAAAGCGTTCGTTTCACGGCTTGAAGAGTAATTGTCTGCATAAATCAAAAAGAGGAAAAACCTATCAATAAGTGGCGCCATTGTGCCGAACAGAATCAAAATTGTCAAGATAAGCAAAAAATCATGATTGAGATGACAACCACGTAGAAAATCGACTACTTGTAAGCCATTCATGCATAGCCAAAACATCATTTGTTGATATTCGTCGTCCTTTACGAAATCGGAGAACATCTTCAAAGGTTAAATCAGTCACAAGTCCTACAGAACTCATTCCCCCCTTATGAATAAGGACAATGGTCAAAATGGAATTTGCACACTTATGACAACGAATAAACAATAAACGGCTTTCTTCATCTTCTCCAATGACACGGGTATCCATGGGATTTGAATGAGATTCACATAACGGACAATAAGACGCGATTTTCAAACCATCGCGCCAAAAATTCGTTGAAGAATCCTTTGATGTACGAGACATACGAAAACAAAAAAATCCTTTGGACTCTACCATGTTTTATCTAAAGAAGAAAGTGGACGCGATCCAGCCATTCGAATCGCAACACTTTCGGCAATTCCCAGCATGGCAAGAGTCATCAGAAGTGAACTTCCTCCATAACTCACCAAGGGCAATGCAATACCTGTCACAGGCAAAAGACCTATATTCATCCCGACGTTGACAAGAAATTGCAAAAAAAGCAGAGAACCAATTCCGATTAAAAGCGCACTTGTAAAATCATCAGATGTGAGCGATGCATAATGTAAAAGACGTTGAAATAACAAAAAAAATGCACTGAGAAGAACCAGAACTCCCACAAACCCAAATTCTTCCGCAATGACAGCAAAAATAAAATCTGTCTGACTTTCAGGAATGAATTTCAATTGACTTTGTGAACCAAACCCGAGACCGCGACCAAACCACTGTCCGCTTCCCACCGCAATGACGGCCTGGCGAACATTATATCCTTGTCCGCTCGGATCAGCGGCTGGATCTAGAAAGGTACGCAAACGCGCACGCTGAAAATCTGCAAGAAGAAATTGCCATGAAAAAGCACAGATAATCACTCCAATTCCTATAAAACCAAAAAGATAACGTTTTTTTATCCCAACAAATATCAACAAAAGAAACCAGGTTCCCACAAGTAATAATGCAGAACCAAGATCTGGTTGAAGAAGAGTGAATCCAACGAGAAGTGAGGTAAGAAAACCACTTTCCAAACACGCTCGCAATCCAAGTGGTCTTCGTGTTTGCTCACTAAAATAACGCGCGAGTAAAATGACGAGTGCGAGTTTCGCAAATTCCACTGGTTGAAAATGGAAACTTCCAATTACAAACCAGCCGGTTGTTCCGCGATTCGTTATCCCCAAAAAAAGAACTCCGATTAGGCTAAGCAACGCTCCGATATAAAAGAGAATGCTATAACTGCGCAAAAGTCGATAATTGGCACGAGCCATGAAAAGAAAAAAAATAATGCCAATTCCAAACGCGATCAATTGTTTTTGAAGAAAGCCTCCCCCGGTTCCGGATTGGGAAAGGGTGATCGAATACATGGCAGAAAAACCAAAACTTACGAGTGCAACCGTAGCCAAGAGGAGTAACCAATCAGCTCGCCGACAAAACGCAAAAAAACGCGACATAAAAACGCACTCTCTTAGCATGTTTATTTTCCGAGTGACATGAACACATCTTTATCAAACGGATTCATTTCCGCAATCACTTCCACTTTAGAGACCGCAGGCAAAGGACCAAACCAATTCACTTTTACCTCTCGCATCTCTCCGGTCTTGAATTGTTCCAGGGTGGTTCGAGTGACTCCGACAACGCTATTACCGCGTAAAAGAAGAATAAAAAAATTCGGTTCCCAAAAACTGAAAGCCGAACGATTTTTTACCTCAAAACTTGCCTGACCAATGGTCTGACTATCCACCTGCAAATCTTTGGTAAATAAAATATTTTGAAAAGAAAAATTCATTCGATCTGCATACCATTGTTCATAATCTGGAATCACATGACGGTCGATTCGATGCCAATGAACATTTGAAAGACGCACACCTGCCGACATTGGACGAGTTGGTGCTGTATGAGCAAGAAAAACAAGCGGCTTCTCTTCCCCAGGAAGGAGAAATCCGTTTTGTGTTGTTGTCTCCCCGTCTTTGAAAGAAAACGTATATTCAAAATCTGCATACCAACTCGTATTTGGATTAGAGATGGACGTATAAAAATCATATCGACGATCACTCAGAGGAAAAACAGATGTTTCTCCCACTCCAATTGGTTTGGCAGCATGCGCTCTTGTAAAGGCATGCAAATCTGTTTGTCCAACAATAGCGGCTGTTGCAACATATCGATTTTCAGAATCACTATTCAAAACAAATCCGTCTATCAATCCCCAGGACGCGTAGATAATCAAAATAGCATCACAGATCATCCAAAAAATCAGTCCGATCTGTTTCAATATTTCCCGATGTTCCACCCACCAGAGGGCACGTTTATAAAACGTCTTAAATTCCTTTTCTTCTTCACGCAACAACCCATTTGCCATACCGCACCAGTATACCAAACCCAGATAACGATTCGAAGGACACGGATCCATGGAATACATGGATAGAACAGAAACGATATGGTATTCTTGTACCGTGATTCAGCTATCTTGATGTCTTTTTTGCTATGGCAAACAAAAAAAATGTAAATACCGCCGAATATGGGGCTCAACAAATTACCGTTTTGGAGGGTCTCGAACCTGTACGCAAACGTCCGGGCATGTATATCGGTTCCACAGGAGTGAGTGGACTTCATCATTTGGTTTGGGAAGTTGTTGATAACTGTATTGACGAAGCCATGGGAGGCCATGCCACAAAAATTATTATTCACCTTCTTCCTGACCAATGGGTTTCCGTCGAAGATAATGGTCGTGGAATTCCTGTTGATATCCACACTCAATATAAAAAATCCGCTTTGGAACTTGTGTTGACCAAACTGCATGCGGGAGGCAAATTTGGCGGTGGCGGATATAAAGTTTCCGGAGGTCTTCACGGAGTTGGTGTCTCTGTTGTAAACGCGTTATCCGAATCATTACGCGCTGAAGTCAAACGCGATGGAAAACTTTGGTCTCAAGAATATGGATATGGCAAACCTCTCACCAAGGTTGAGCCAATCAAAAAAATTTCCGGAACGGGAACCACCATTTTTTTTAAACCGGATAAAACGATTTTTGAAACAACTGAATTTGATCGAGATACCATTTTGGATCACTTGCGTCAGCAAGCGTACCTCACAAAAAAAGTTCTCATCGAAGTCCACGATGATCGAGTAAAAGGAGAGGAAACCTCTTATGCCTTTTATTTTGAAGGAGGAGCTGCTTCGTATGTTCGGCATATTAACCACGGAAAAGCAGCCAAACATCAAAATGTCTTTTATGTTGCCAAACATGATGAACCCTCAGACATGGATATTGAGGTGGCCCTGCAATATACAGAGGAATATCATGAATCTATTTTCTGTTTTGCAAACAATATTTATAACCCGGAAGGCGGAACGCACTTGATCGGATTTCGTGCAGCCCTCACTCGTGAATTAAATACCTACGCAAGAACCAAAGGATTTCTAAAAGAAAAAGATCAAAACTTGACCGGAGAAGATGTACGCGAAGGTCTCACAACAGTTATTAGCATTAAAATTAAGGAACCACAGTTTGAAGGTCAGACAAAAGCAAAACTCGGAAATCCGGAAGCACGCACAGCGGTCGAAAGCGTTTTTGGCGAACAATTCCGTATTTTTCTTGAAGAACATCCGCAAGATGGAGAATCTATTGTTGGAAAATGTGTTCTTGCCGCTCAAGCACGCGCCGCTGCACGCGCCGCACGGGAAACAGTTTTACGTAAAGGAGCCTTGGAAGGTCTCACCCTCCCAGGAAAGCTTGCAGACTGCTCTTCCAAAGATCCAAGCCAATCTGAACTATTTATTGTCGAGGGTGATTCAGCCGGTGGCAGTGCCAAACAAGGTCGGGATCGTGAGACCCAAGCCATTCTTCCATTACGCGGAAAAATTTTGAATGTCGAACGCGCCAGACTTGACAAAATGCTCACCAACAACGAACTTAAATCTCTCATCATTGCCATCGGAACAAATATCGGTGATGCATTTCACATTGAACAATTACGTTATCATCGCGTCATTATCATGACAGACGCTGATGTCGACGGTGCCCATATTCGCACACTCCTCCTTACTCTTTTCTATCGCTACTTCCCTGAACTGATTCTCCAAAACCACATCTATATTGCTAAACCCCCTCTCTATCGCGTGCAATTTGGAAAAACGGTTCGTTGGATTTATTCAGATGAAGAGAAAAAACAATATATTGAGGAACTTTCTAAAGACAAAAATGTCCAAATTCGAGAAGTGGTAGAAGAAACAAGAGACTCAGAAACCGTAGAAAATTTAGTCACAGAATCAAAAGGTCCAAAAATCAACATTCAACGATACAAAGGTCTTGGAGAAATGAATCCGGATCAGTTGTGGGAAACCACCATGGATCCTGCGACGCGTGTTATGAAACAAATTTCCATTCCGGATGCGGAAAAAGCAGATGAGATGTTCGATATTCTTATGGGATCCGATGTGGCTCCGAGAAAACGTTTTATCCAAACTCATGCAAAAAATGTCCAAAATCTGGATATTTAAAAAGAAAAAACGGGTTTTTAACCCGTTTTTTCTTTTTTTGTCATTTTTCTCTTGCCAATCAGCCACATATATGATTTAATAGAGCTATTGAACCCCCGACGGGGGTTTTAAAATAGAAAAATTTGTTCTAAACTAAAGAAAGACTTTTCTGTTAAAAACCGGTTATTGAACACATATGACACAAGAAACCACTCAAAAACGGTTCAATCTTCTCACCTATCTCCGGGAATCTAAAGAAGAATTCAGTAAAGTCACCTGGCCTTCACGCAAGGAAACATTTCGTTACTCTCTTCTCATTATCATAGGGTGTACGATTCTTGCCGCATTCATTGCCTTTCTTGATTGGACATTTACCTTGGGATTAAATAAACTCATCGACCTCGCTTCTTAAAAATAGGCAAGCTATGCCAAAACAAATAGCCAAACATGGTCGCCGGTGGTATGCCATTCATACGTATTCCGGTTACGAAGAAAACGTTGCGGAAAACCTCCACCAACGTATTGATACGATGGACATGGAAGATAAAATATTCAATGTTCTAGTTCCAAAAGAGAAAAAAATCAAAATTAAAAATGGAAAGCGGCGTGTCACAGAAGAAAAAGTTTTTCCTGGATATGTTCTCATTGAAATGATTGTCACAGATGACTCTTGGTATGTTGTTCGTAACACGCCAAATGTCACAGGTTTTATTGGAACTGGAACAACACCAACACCTGTTTCCGAAGAAGAAATCACAGCACTTCAAAAACGCATGGGATTGTCAGAACCAGAATACAAATTGGATGTCGAACCCGGATCCCCTGTTCAGATTACCGATGGACCATTCAAAAATTTCGAAGGAAAAGTTTCTGAAATTGACCACGCACGCGGAAAGGTAAAAGTATTGGTCAATATGTTTGGTCGAGAAACACCTGTGGAATTGGATTTCTTACAGGTAAAAAAAATCTAGCCACTTTTAATTCATAGCATGGTTACTTTCGCCTATGGACGAAAGAATCCATTAAACAAAACGCTATGGCCAAAAAATTAACCACCCAAATAAAACTCCAAATTTCCGGAGGAAAAGCAACTCCCGCTCCACCAGTCGGTCCTGCCCTTGGTCAACATGGTTTGAACATTCAGGATTTCGTTACAAAATTCAATGCAGCCACTCAGAGCCGTCTTGGAGAAGTTGTTCCAGTGATCATTAATGTATACGAAGATCGAACCTTCGATTTTATCACGAAAATCGCTCCTGCTTCAGAATTGATTAAAAAAGCAGCTGGTTTAGACAAAGGTTCGGCAAAACCTCTTCAGGAAAAAAAAGGAAACCTCACACAGGCTCAATTACGAGAAATTGCGGAAAAGAAACTTCCGGATTTGAATACCACAGATGTGGAACAGGCTATGAAAATTATTGCTGGAACCGCTCGTCAAATGGGAGTTGAAATTAAATAAATTTTCCTATGACAAAAGGTGGATCTGTCATCTTGCGTATCTATTTCGTCCTTGTGACGTTCGTGACACTCATGATGCTTATTTTCTCTGTTTCTGATCTCTTAAATATTACGTTGCGTACCTTTGTTTTTTCCGCAGCAGATGCGCCTGAATATCCATCCTATTGCGACAATACGATACAGACCAAAGAAGCATGTGACATTCAGAAAACAGATGAAATCAAAAGTGCACATGTTCGCAAGCAACAATCTGCTGTGCGTGACATTGCGATGATTCTTGTTGCTGCTCCCTTGTTCTGGCTTCATTGGCGCGTAGTCTATCGCGACTGGACCGAAGAACAAGAGGAAAAAAATGCCTAATTTTTTATCTAGGTGGGAGCTCACAAAAAAGAGCGTTATAACCACGTTATTTCTATGCCAAGCAAACGTTACCAGGAGGCAAAAAAACTCATTGATACAAAACGCGTTTATCCGATTGAAGAAGCATTAACTCTTCTCAAACAGAGCTCTGTTCAAAAGTTTGATGCATCTGTTGAACTTCATCTTCACCTCGGTATTGATCCAACCAAAGGCGACCAACAAGTTCGCGGAACAGTGAGTCTTCCACATGGAACAGGTCGAACAAAACGTGTTGCGGCATTTGTGGAAGCGGAAAAAGAAGCGGATGCAAAAGCGGCAGGTGCAGATGTCGTCGGTGGCGAAGAATTGATTGGTCAATTGGTGAAAACGGAACACATTGAATTTGATGTGGCAGTCGCGACTCCCGGTATGATGTCAAAACTTGCGAAACTGGCAAAAATCCTCGGTCCGCGCGGTCTGATGCCAAATCCAAAAACAGATACCATTGGCGCAAACGTGACAAAAATGATTCAAGAACAAAAAGCGGGAAAAATTAGCTTCAAGAACGATGATACAGGCAATGTGCACCAAACATTTGGTCGTGTGTCATTCGAAATCCCCAAATTAAAAGAAAATCTTCTTGCTCTTGTTGAAATAGTTCGAAAAAATAAACCAGCTGCTTCGAAAGGAATTTATATTCGCAATGCCGTCATCTGTTCAACTATGGGTCCTGGAATTCATATCGAAATTCCAATCTAAAAAAATTTTTTAGACCACACAAAAACTGCCTACATACGTCTGGCAGTTTTTGTATTGACAGACAAACAGATTCGTCCTAGCATCTATGTCGTTGTTCTTTTAAAAAATTTCTGACATGTCTCATATTTGGAGGTGAAAATGGAACATCTGCCAACGCCCCCGATACGCTGGATTGCGGAAACTCTCACAGAAAATATCGCTATGGCAGATGATGCAAATTCAGATAGTGATGGTAAAGGTCTTGCTAAACGTATTTTGGAAGATGCTCCCATCTTCCTTGGACGTCACGGCATGGATCGCGACACAAATGCAATCTGGGCATATCTCACGATTGGAGAACAAGAAAAAGCCAAGATGCGTGCAGAACGTCTGGCTTATATACATCCAAGAGTATGCCACCCATCTCTTCTGAAACTACGCATTTTGACTTTTCTTCACCATGGAGACGTGAAGGAAGCGAAACATCTTGCCCTTGTGTTTGCTCAGACAGCCCAAGATAATGATCTTCAAGATCTTCACTGGTTAATACAGCTTGCCCTTGGAAAACGTCTCTTATCATAGCCGTTCAAAGCACCCGTCTTTGGACGGCTTTTCTTTTTCTAAAATAGTAAGGTAATCTAAACGTATTATGGCTGTTCTCACTCGCCCAGAAATTCTTCAAGCAATGCAACACGGATTGATTGATTTTGATCCCATGGTTGATCAATTCCAATTGCAACCGCATGCTGTGGATCTTCGCCTTGGGTTTCATTTTTTTATTCCCCGAAATTGGGCACTTGATAAAACAGGAAGACGAGCCATTACGGTTTCTATTGATGAAACGATTAGTGCACAGGAACAATTTGATGAAGTCTGTCTCAAACCCGGACAATTTTTTGAAATCCTCCCCAATGAATTTGTTATCGCAACTTCTTTGGAACACATCGAAATGCGCGCACCAAATCTCATGGCTGTTCTTTTTCCTCGTACCTCTACCAACCGACGCGGTATTGATCTTTCCCTTTCAGGCATTATTGATGCGGGATATAAAGGCCATCTTATTTTCCCCATGAAAAATGAAGCAGGAAACCAAGTCCTGCGTGTGTATCCTGGAGAACGTATTTGTCAGATTCTTTTTCAGGAGCTCTCTTCCCCAATCACAGAAGAAGAAGCTTGTCTACATGGATTAAGCAAAGCCAAATATAGCGGAATATCATCACCGACATTTCAACTTGATAAAGAAGAAGAACGCCGGTTACTCATTCAAGGTCGTATGGATGAACTGAAAAAACAGTTTGGTCTTTCAAATTAAATTTGTTTCAATACATTTTTCAACATCCGACACGCTTGTGTCTCATCTTCATATTCGATGTGATACACCACAGCCGGATTTCCTAATACAAATCGAGAAATACGCATTCCTTTTTTCGAAAGAAGCACAATTTTCTTTTCGTTCACAAACGCTTGTACTAATTCTCCTCCGACACCAAATGAAGGATAGGATACCTCGGCAATAACGACATCACGTGTTGCGACTTTGTCCATATCAATTGCATACACTTCTGAAGCTGAAGCGTCCGGATGTTCTTCTGGATCTGTATGCAAGTGTGGAACATACGCCTCACATCCGACCTCTGTACAAACATCAGCTAATAATTCGTACAAACGTTTTTGAGTCGATTTCATTTCATCTGGAAGTCCTGAAAGAGCTCCAGAAATATAGGCATGACGAACAGTTGATTTTATAACTTCTGCATACACTTTTTCACGAGTAAAACGTTCATGAGCATCTTCCAAAACATAGACATTTTTTATTCCTGCCTCCATCATCACATTCCAACAGGATTCACACGCCCACCAATGGCCGTACGTATAAATATCTGCATCAATCGGATCAATCCCAGATTCTCGGGCTTTTTTGATAACCATTTGTTCTGCATGTCCGTCTGGATCATGAAAATGACACAAATCATATCCTTGTCCACTTGGGCATTCGAAAACCACTCTTGGACAAATATGACGAACAATTGATCCACGATTATATCCATTCCCTGCTCTGGCTAAAATTTCTCCATCACGAACTAAAACTGTTCCAACCGGAAAAATTGAGTCTCCTGCAAGCGTTTGACGCGCGTGCTTTGCTTCTTGCATAAATGGATTTTCCTCAGAGATATAAGAAAAACCTCGATCAGGAGGAAGGTATGGATATGCAATATCATTCATAAAAAAATAATCTTCTAAGAAGACAAAGTTTGATAATGAAACAATACAGAACCAGAACCAAGTAATTCTGTTTCAAGAAGTTCTAAATGTATGCGTCCAGTTTCAGAAGCGAGTGGAACCCCAGATCCAAACAAAATAGGTTCGACTGTAAGATACAGTTCTTGAATAAGTCCAGCATTCAAAAACTCTGAATAAACCGTTGAACCACCAATCACTGCCAATGACGCTACTCCTTCTTTTTCCAAACGATGAACAAGCGTAGATAGAGATTCATTTGTCCATTCCACACCAGGAACTGTTTGTTCAGGAATATGGTGCGTCATCACAATCGTTCGACGATCACGCAAGGCATGACCGATGGTTTCAAATGTCTTACGACCCATGACAACAGTCCCTAATTCCTTTGTTTTACGAATAAAAAACTGAACATCTTCCCTGGAAGTCCAGTCTAACGAGGACTGTTCTTTTTTTTCTGCTATTTTTCCATCAACAGAAATCGCAGCAATAAGTACGATACGCATAAAAAATTCTCACGTATACCTAATAGACATTCACAGTAATTTCCATTCCTGGAATAGGCAGCATTGGAACATACTGAGTCTGCAATTGTCGATATAATTCATTCACAAGTGTTTCATCCCCTTGTTTAGCACGATCATACGCTCCAATCGGAACAACACAGGAGACAGGCGGATGGTCATTCTCTCGTTCCAATAGTTCGCGAGCGGCGGCAAAATGATTATCATAAATATGCGCATTACTAATAGAATGCGTATAAATACCAGGACACACTCCGAGACGTTCAGCTAAAATACATTGAAGAAGAGCAAACCCAGCCACATCGTGCGGACAACCAAGCATCATATCATTGCTGCGAATGATGTTATGAAGATGGAGCTGACCTCCTGCGATGTTTACCGTAAATGTGTATGGACACGGAAGATTCTTTTTCGAATCAACTCCAAGCCCGTCGGAAGACGGATCCCATGTCACAATGACTGCATGACGAGAATGAGGGTTTTCCGTTAAATGCGTAATCAATGCATCCATTTGATCCCGCCCAAAATGATGTCGCCATCGATATCCGTATGCAGCCTGAATCGTCCCGTCTTCTTCCAAAAAATCATCCCAAATCTTGGTAAACGACTGAAGCCATTTTGGATTATTCTCTCCCATTAAAAACCAAATTTGCTCGGCTACAAACAGTTTCAAAGGAATTTTACGTAATGTAAGCAAAGGAAAACCCTCATTCAAATCAACACGCAATGTCACTCCTGGTAACATACGGGGTGTTCGACCAGACCACGGATTGGGAACATCATACCCATGATCCATAATATCTCGAATGGCTTGTTTATATTGGAGGTCAAATGGTGTCATAGAATCCTCTTCACCTTATCAGAGAATAGGCATTGGTTTCCAGAGACATCTTTTTCCGTTAGAATAAAGATAAATAAAACCTCTAAAAATGAGGCAAAATGAGAATCTATGAACATTCCATGTATTATCCGTCGACTTGATCCGGAGGTTCCTTTCCCTGTGTATAAAACACCCGGAGCGGTTGCATTTGATCTTGCTGTTTTTGAAGAAACTGATCTTACTCCAGGAGAAACAAAAATGCTTCGAACAGGTCTTGTTATCTGTGTTCCAGAAGGATATGCCATTATTCTCGCCCCACGATCTTCAAACGCCAAAAAAGGCATTCGTCTTGGCAATGGTATTGGGGTCGTTGATCAGGATTATTGCGGACCTGAAGATGAATTGCGTCTTGCATTGCATAATTTCGGTACACAAACCTATCATATTGAAAAAGGAGAACGTTTAGCTCAAGGATTTCTCGTCCCTGTCGCTCATGCCCAATTTGAAGAAGGACAAATACTCGCACAACCAAACCGTGGAGGATTTGGTTCCACTGGTTTCATTTAAAAAAATTGCTATAATAATAGGGAGTATGTCTGTAAATAAAGGTTCTCTCATTGTCATTGACGGAACAGATGGGTCAGGAAAAAAAACACAATTTGATCTTTTGAAAAAACGATTGGCGTTGCAAAAAATTCCATTTGAAACGATTTCTTTCCCTCAATATGGAAAAAAAAATGCAGGACCAACAGAAGAATATTTATCCGGCAAATATGGAACAGCTCACGAAGTTGGACCATATGTGTCATCTATTTTTTATGCTGTTGATCGTTATGACGCATCCCACCAAATACGTACATGGTTAGAAAATGGCATTCATGTTCTTGCGGATCGCTATGTTGGTTCAAATATGGGACATCAGGGAGGAAAAATTACGGATACCAATGAGCGTGAAACATTTTTTTCCTGGGTTGATGATCTCGAATTTAATCTCTTTCATATTCCCCGCCCTGATCTCAATATTATCCTCCATGTTCCAACGTCCTTTGCAATTGATCTCATTCGAACACGTACGGAACAAGAAGGAATAAAAAATGGCATGACGCGAGATATTCATGAAGAAAATCAAAAACATCTTGAGCAAGCAGAACAAGCCTATCTCCATTTAGCTTCACGATTTCCTCAATATCCTCTCATGGAATGTGTAAAAAGTGGTGCGATGCTTTCTCGAGATGAAATCCATGAACAAATTTGGAACCTTGTTTCACCATTTTTTAAATAAACGTCTCTTGCCCAACTCCTAATCCCTCACATCTACTCCTATCTCCTAACCATTCCCTATGCCCCTCATTTCCGTTGGCCAACTCATCGACCATTCCTGGGAACACTTTCGAAAACATTTTGTGGAAGTCATGAGTATTTCCTGTTTGTTATTTATTCCAACTATTTTTGGAATTATTTCCCTTGCTATTTATCCAAATGCCTCAACTCTTCTTTCAGAACGTGCTCTTACTCAAAGTGAAACGTTTGCTGTTGCTCTTTGGCTTATCAATACAGGTCTTATTACTCCCATTGTTGGTATTTTCGTTTTTATTGGTCTTGTTCGTCTCATACGAAGCCAGTTTGAAAAAACGAAAATAAGCTTGAATGAATTATTTCACATCTCGAAAAAATTTTTCTGGTCTCTTGTCTTCATCAATCTTCTTTTGGGATGTGTCCTTATTGTTCCATGGATTCTTACCCTTCCAGGATTTGGTTTAGGAATTCTTGGTACAACAGTAACAAATGATGCCCTTATTACTCTTGGAAATGTCTTGCTTACTATCGGGGTGGTTGTTGCTTGTATTCTTACTGTTCGTTGGTTGATTTATTATACGTACGCACCATTTGCTTTATTATTTGAAGATCATCACGGTCGAAAAGCTCTCCGCCGTAGTCGGGAACTCATCGACGGACGGTTTTGGGGAATTCTTATCCGAATGGCTGTTCCTAAAATTATTTTCCTCCTCATTGTCGTCGCGGCAGAAGGTGTTTTAAGCTATGCGGCAGAATTTCTTGTCTCAAATGCCGTTGGTTTAAATCAAGATCTTGCGGTTCGATTAACAGGAATCCTTGCAACGATCATCGTATCGACCGGCGCCATTTTTGCCAATCCACTCATGCTCACTACGGACGGATTACTCTACCAGAGTCTCAAGGAAAATCGACAAAAAAAATCAGCAGAGGAATAACAACTTTCTATGCCATCCGTCATCGATCTTCTGCGAAAAAGTTTTCTTTTTTACCGTACTCATTTTATTCTGTTTGCCGGCTATGCTGCTTGGCTTCTTTTGCCGTATGCAGGCATTATTCTGGTAAATCTTAGCGGACAACCAGAAAATATCTGGATTCAAATAACAACAACATTTTTTGAACTCCTTCAATTTTTTCTCGCTTCGTGGGTTGCAGTCATTGTTATTCTTCTTACAAAGGAACTCCTTATTGAAAATAAACAAATCTCTCTTCTTTCCATCCAAGAAACAGCATGGAAATATTTTCCATCTGTTCTCTTTGTCAGTATATTGCAAACAACGGTCATTTTTGGTGGAATCATTCTCTTTATCATTCCTGCATTCATTTTTTCCATCTGGTTCAGCTTTACTCAAATGGCTGTTCTTTTAGACAATCAAAAAGGAATCCGTGCACTCTCTTTTAGTCGAGAATGTGTTCGAGGTCATTTTTGGTCTGTCGCGTGGAGAATTTTTCTTGGTCCAGCTGCTATCCTTTTCGCGTATGCGTGTGTCATAAATCTTCTTATTGCTCTTGTAGCTGGAATAACACACACTCCAATTGAAACATGGATTGATACTCCTCCGATCTGGATGGATGTCATCGCCTCGGTTACAGAAATTTTTCTCTTTCCAATCTTCATGATCTATACAACCTATTTATATCTTGCTCTCAAGGGGGAAAAAACGGTTTTGTCTGATGATAAAAATAAATAAACCTTCCCAAATCTCTCCTTTCTCATGTTTATATTCCATGTTAGGATAGGTTTGAAATCTATCCTTTTTTTATGCATTTTGAACCTATTATCGGCCTGGAAATTCATATTCAACTCAAGACTCAGTCAAAAATGTTTTGTTCTTGCCCTGTTCAAGGTAATGCTATTCTTCCCAATTCAAATGTATGCCCTATTTGTCTTGGTCATCCGGGAACACTTCCTGTTCCAAATGAACAAGCTATTCGATGGGGAATTCTTATGGGAATGGCACTTGGATGTCGCATTGCCTCCTATTCCAAATTTGATCGAAAACATTATTTCTACCCAGATCTTCCAAAAGGATACCAAATTTCCCAATACGACATGCCTATTGCTGCAGAAGGATCTATGGAAATTGATGTTCCAGAAGGACCGCGTCCTCATTTAAAAATTGACATTACACGTGCCCACCTAGAAGAAGATGCAGCAAAGTCTTTTCATGATGCTTCAGGAAAAAGTTATGTGGATTTTAATCGTGCGGGGACACCTTTGCTTGAAATTGTGACAGAACCGGATTTTCGTACACCTCATGAAGCCAAGATTTTTCTCCAAGAACTCCGTCTCATGGCTCGCACGCTTGGAATCTCAGATGCAGACATGGAAAAAGGCCAGCTTCGCTGCGACGCTAATATTTCCCTTCGACAATTTGATGAGGAAGGAAACATTGTTGGCGCATTTCTCAATCCAAAAACAGAAGTAAAAAACATGAACTCATTCCGTGCCGTAGAACGAGCTCTTGAACACGAAATTCGCCGCCAGACAGATCTTTGGGAAAAAGGAACACCTCCTTCTCTTTCTTCCACGCGTGGATGGAATGATGTGACCCAATCGACAGAACCGCAACGGACAAAAGAACAGGCTGAGGATTACCGCTATTTTCCAGAACCGGATATTCCTCCCATGGAACTTACAGAACTTGCAGATGCCATTCGTGGAACTCTTCCTGAACTCCCTGCTGCCAAACGCATGAGACTTGTTTCTGAATATGGTCTCACGGCCGGCGATGCGCGTATCCTTTGTGAAGAACCTGTCTTAGCGAATTATGCGGAACATGTTTTTTCTGAACTTCATGCCTGGATACAAAGTCTTCCTGAATTTGACGGAGCCGAAGAAACTGTTTTGGAACGAGAACATAAAAAAGTCGCAAAATTAGTCAGCGGATGGCTTATTTCCAAACTCGGCGGCATCCTCAAAGAACGCGGAATTGGTATTCGAGATGCAAAAATTGATCCGGAAAATTTTGCCGAATTCATTACCCTTCTTGCCACAGGAAAACTCTCCACACAAAATGGTCTTGCGATTCTCACAGAAATGTTTGGCACAGGAAGAGATCCATCACATATCATGGAAGAAAAACATCTGGGTCTTGTTTCAGATGAAGGTATTATTGCAGAAGTTGTTTCACGTGTTGTTGAACAGCACCAAACAGAAGCAACCCGTTATAAAAATGGAGAAAAACAATTACTCGCTTTTTTCATTGGTCTCATTATGAAAGAAACAGGAGGCAAAGCAGATCCGGGAATGGCACGAAATATGCTTTTAGTTGAATTGGAAAAAACGTCTTCTTCATTTTTTCTATGAACACAAGGTCTGAACAAATCGCGTCCACAAACAGCCATGATCTGTTTCGAGGAAAAGAAAAATCACGATATCGAAAAGATACCATTCTTCCCGTTACAGAAACCGCAAAGGATTATTTTGACAATAAAAAACGTGCAGCAAAAGAGTTGGCTGGCGGAGAAAGAGATCAAAATTGGACCTATTACAATCGGCTCTCCAATGATGCTACACGCCTCTTAGACGAAGACATGACGAGTTGGACTGAAGGACAATATGCAGACACCTTAGCAGATACGCTCGATACAATGATTTCCCTTGATCCGAGACATGAAGATTTATCCGTCCTGGATCCATCTGTTCATGCAGAGCAGACTTTTATTGCTGCAGACCGTATTTTTCGCGCTGGATGTGAAAAACTTTATCCCTCTGTAGAAGAACCATCTCCTCAGGTCATTTCTGGTCACATCTATAAAACGCTACGCACATTGGAAAAACCAAATTTTCTTATTTCCGGATCTGGGATAGCTATTAAAGAATCCATAACAGCCAGTATCCGTTATGTTCTTGGAAAAACAACGGAGGAAATAGCTGAAAATCAACATCAAAATCCGGATCAATTTCTCCATATTCTTGAACAGATCTTTCGAGAGAATGGGCAACGTGTTGGTCAACTTGGATGGACTATAGAAGAACAGCGACGTTTAGGTCGATTAGAAACAAAAGATGCTGTTGCTATACATAGAGATATGGATCGTCTGACTGAGGTTTTGTATGGTATTTTGCGCATGATTGATACAGCAAAACAAGATCAAATAAATCGTATAGGAAACACGATTCAAACAGCTGAAATCCAACAAGCTCGCCAAAGAATTATGCCAACTTTGGAAGGAAGAAATGGAGAAAAAGACTATAAATACTGGATAGAACAACTCATCCAAAAAGAAGATGCTTGGATTTCTGAAAAATCAAATGGAGTTCGCGCAAAAGCATTTGGAATCTTTGAAGAAACATTTCAGGCTATAAATCGTCAACAGGATTGGAAAGAAAATTTGTTTGAACTTCTCAAAAAAATAGATACAGCACAAAAAAAATTTCTTATTGACCCGGAAGTATTAAAATCTGCAAAGGGAGATGCACGCACCCAAAAATTTTTGGCCTTAAAAAGAGCAACCGAAACTGTGTGGAAAGAAACATGCCAAACATATCGTGGAATAGAAAAACTTGCAGAAAAAGATATTGCAACAGAAAAAGAACGACAACAAAAACAAGGAAAAAAAATATCTGGATCAAATATGACCATCACATTTTCTCCATCAAATCCTCTTCCAATTCTTACTCATTTTTTCGAGCAAGCAAAAAAAGATGGGATGCTTTGATAAACAAAAAAATATTTCAGGAAGCGAATTTTGTAAGAAGAAAAAGCGAACTCACAGCCATAATGATACCTGCCAATTCGTATCCATTCACACGCTCGTGAAAATAAAAAACACCGATCAGAACAAGAAGAAGAATCGTCACGAGTGAATAGATAGCGCCAATGGACGAAAGCTCCACGCGTTTCATAACATACAACCAGCCAAACGACGTGGATGCATACAGGAAAAAAGCAATGAGAAACCATTTTACATCAACGGATTTCTCTCCGCTCCCTGCAAGTTTCATAAAGAAATCTCCAAGGACTCCAATCGTACCGAGAAGAATAATAATAAAAAAAGGGTTCATAATTTTTCATAATACCAGAGAAAACAAAAAAACGCACCGGACGAAAGACTGGTGCGTTTTAGTTTAGAATTCGGTAATATAGCTCAGGCAAAAATCTGAGCTGAATTCGCCAAAAGTGCATCTGACACTTCACAAGAACCTGAATTCAACTCCCACCGATGGTGTTTCCCAGTCGGAAGCTCTCCATGAAATTTGACTGAACAATCTTCAAAAGGCAAGTAGTGGATGATAACAGCATCTAAAATTGCCTCAGCCACTTCCAATCGGGGCGTAAGATAGTGTCCACTCGTCTCACGCAATATAATATTGCGTCCACACAGAACCCACCAAATATTCTTCAATTGCGAAAAACGCATGGCTAAGCCCGGCTGAGAAGAAAACTGGACATATCCTACCGGTTTTCTCTCTGGAGAAAAATAAACACGAGCCTCATAATCGAATCCCAAAAAAGGGATATATCCTCCAATAACCCAATCTACATCTCCTTCACCCTGTTTCATATAGGTCACCGGAACCTTAAGAATAACAGGTTTGATCCCTGAATCGAGAACAAACGAGACATCTATTTTTTGCTTTCGATCATACAAAGCTGAAAAATAATCTTCAAGACTCTGACCACCAATAACTTTAAACGACGAACTTCTCATGTCTCCTCCACAAATTTTTGTGACTTCTCACTGTTCTAAAACAATTATTTGCTTAAGAACCGAATCAAAGTGGCGATGCAGAAATCACATCGCCGGAATGGATTTTAAATCACTCCTTCATCCAAGAAGGAGTGTAAAAAGGCCCCCTCCAGTTCTCGGAATAAAAGTCTTCGTCCGAATAACAGACGCCGACCTGAATTCCAGTCCTCCTCGCTTTCACAATCCGCGAGGCAAGAGAGAGGGCAAATCGCCATCCTCTTCCGTCAGAGACGTACGAGGAAAACTGGAGAATAACATCCTCTCCACGGAAAAACACCGCACACAACGGATAGGAGGCGATGTCTCCGCTATTGAATGTCCCACCGATGCAATCGATCGGGGCATCCTCAAGCTGCTCCGGATCCAGAGGATTCGGGACGAACCCTAGGACATACTGATTGATCCACCGAAGCCGTGCGGCCCAGGCCGCCTGATCCTCTGCAGACAAATCCTCAAGATTCGTTCCATCCCAAGTGGGTTGAGACTCATCGATGAGAAAAGGGCCAGGAGGCGTAAATGGCGGCGGAGGTTCGTGGTAGGCCGAAAGAGGAATCTTCACGTTGACATACAACGTGTCTTTCATTCCCTCGCCCAACTCTCCGACGTGGGTCATCATCTCCTGAGCCAAAATCACTGTCTCCAATTTTTTCATCATTTCTTCCTTTCTAAAAAGAACTTTTCAACTGAAAACAGAACAAGGAACCTTATCAAAAAAATACTATTTTGTCAAGTATTATTAACAAAAAAGATCTTCGTTAAATCCATTGCTTCTTCCCTTCCTTTTACCCAATGAATATCAGAATTTCGACGAAACCAGGTAAGCTGACGTTTGGCATAATGTCGTGTATCTTGTTTGATATCTTCGATTGCTTCTTTCAAACTTTCTTTTCCTTGAAAAAATCGACAGATTTGTTGATATCCAATACCGCTCATCGAAGGAATCTCACATCCATATTGTTCGTACAAATGACGTACTTCGGTCACAAACTCATGAGCAACCATCTCATCAACCCGCGTATCAATTCGCTGATATAACTCCTCACGCGGAATATCTAAACCAATCCAAAGACAATCGTATAAAGGATTGCCGGCTTGTCGAAGCTCGGAAAATGGGCTCCCAGTTACATGACATACCTCAAGAGCACGCACAAGGCGACGTTTGTTATATCGATCAATCACAAGGGCTCCATCTGGATCCAGACGTTTAAATTCAGCAAACAAATCATCCACATGACGTTCTTCAAATGACTGTCGCAAAAGAAGATCTGGTTTTACTTCAGGAATTTCAAGATTACGAACAAGCGCATCAAACCAAAGTCCTGTTCCTCCCACAAGAATCGGGATATGTCCGCGATGTAAAATATCCTGAATGGTTTTTTTTGCATCCTGTTTAAAGAGAGAAACGTTATAATCCTCATCCGGATCTGCAAGATCAAATCCCCAATGTGGAACATCTTCGACCACAAGACAATGCAAACCACCAAACAACGCACGGATATCTCCAGATTTCTTTTTTGGTGATTCTAGAGTCTGCCATTCACCCGCAGGTTTTGCTGTTCCGATATTCATGCCGCGATAAACCGTTCGAGAATCAACAGCTAAAATTTCTCCTCCAAAAAATTGAGCGAGAGTGATTCCAAGCGAACTTTTTCCACTTGCGGTCGGACCAACAACGGCGATAATTTTATGCAAAATATCCATGTCATTTATTTTCAAGGGACATTGAGGGTTTGAACATCAATTTTGGCAACGCTCCGGATTCTTTACGAAGATGAAAGACGAAAAAATGATCTTGATTATTTTTTGTTTCAGCAAAAACTCCTGGAAATGAATTTAGGACTTGTACAAATGTATTCATTTCTAAAGCACCTGAAGATCCTTCTTCAAATTTATTTTCTAAATCAACTTCCCAAAACAATTCACCACCATTCGGAGAAAGATGTTCATATATTCTCGAAATAAGTACGGAAAAAATTTCCATGTCAATTTGAGTTGAATACTTTCCTTCTTTCCGAGTCCCTATATATTTTATTCCTCCTCTTGGTCGAAAGAAAACAGTATCAAATGATGTAGTATCTTGTTTTTTCAACCATTCATCAATCATTCTCCACGTCTTTGACTCCAATATATTTCCGGCGATTGTTTCGACTTTTCCTTGTTCCAAAAGATCCTTTTTTTGCCCAAAAACATTCGATAATCCGACTGCAAGTCCGGCATCAATAGACATATCAATCAAAGCTGTGCCGTCGCTAGCAAGATCCAAACAAACAGCGGACCGTCCTGCATACTTTCGTTCCTGAAAAAATCGATCCCAATTTCCATCCTGAACAAAACCAGAAAAAGCCTTGCTGTAATCCTTGGCAGTACTCGAATAAATTCCCCAACGTTCCGGTTCAACAAACACACCTTCCGGAACAGCTTTTTTCAAACGTCGAAAAGCTTCTCTAGCAGATCCAAACGACTCTCGGGATAATGGCATAATATGAAACTTATTTTTATCTACCTCTCAATACCCACTCCTTCGCTTCCTCAACCAACACATCTACAACTTTTCCTACAAGTTCTTTTCCTCCAGGAAACTGAACCATCTTCATTTCGCGAGAATTTCCAATACACGTACCTGGCTGACTCATAAGCTTTTCACGAATATTTCCCGGCATGGTTAAAAGTTCATCTGTTATTTTTGACGGTTCGTGCCGTTCAACAAGGACACTCACTTTTTTTCCAATATACGCCTGATTATTTTCCAAAACAATTTGCTCCATGAGTTCTTGCAAAACATTCCAACGGCGACGTTTCTCTTCTCTTGAAACATCATCTTTAAATGCCCGATAAGCGGCTGTACCGGTTCTGGGCGAATATATCGCTGTATAACTAATATCAAATCGAACATGACGATACAAATCAACCGTCTGTTCAAATTGTTCTTCTGTTTCTCCGCAAAAACCGACAATAATATCTGTTCCAATCGCGATCGTAGGAATTTTTGCACGAACGTAAGCAATGATTTCCATAAATTGTTCACGCGTATATCGTCGATTCATACGTCGGAGCACTTCATTGTCTCCAGACTGCACAGGAATATGCAAAAAATTGACATGAGTTGGTAACGTCATCGCATCCACTGTTTCATCTGACATATGGAGCGGATGTGGGGCTGTAAAATGTAATCGCAAAATTCCTGAAATTTGATTGATCTCCCAAAGAAGTGCGGCAAAATGATCCTGATAAGGATTAGTGGAAGAAAAATGTTCTGGGTCTGGCGCCCGATAACTATTCACGGTTTGACCAAGCAAGGTCACTTCTACACATCCATCTGCAGCAAGACTATGAATTTCATGGAGGATATCCTGAACCGGTCGATTCTTTTCAAATCCTCGACTGAATGGAACAACACAATACGTACAAAATTTATTGCATCCGGTTTGAATGGTTACAAAGGCTTGTTTGCGCCCTTGAGGCAATGGATGAATTTTCAAATAATCATCAGAAAAATCTGTAGAGTTCACCCATTCAGGATGGAGCTCTCCGATCCAACGTGGTAATTGAGGAAGATCAGAGATAGGAAAAAAGAAATCAACATGAGGAAATTTTTTCCGAAGCACACCTGTTCGATCTCTTCCTGGCATACATCCGGTAATTCCAATCAAAAGATTGGGGTTCTTTTCTTTCAAAAGAGCAACTTGTCGCATAAGCCCAAACACACGATCTTCGGCAGATTGGCGTACGGAACATGTATTGATCAAAATCAAGTCAGCCTCATTTCGATCATCTGTTGAAAGAAATCCCATACGTAAAAACAGAGTGTCCATTCGTTCTGAATCAGATTTATTCATCTGACACCCAAACGTAATAAGATGATAATAAGGCTGTGACATATACCGACAAAATCTAGCAAAAAAAGGACAAAAAGAAAAGCGATCCATTGACAAAAATCTAATAAAGAATTACGCTCAGATTCGATTTTCATGACTAAAACTGTCCAAAAAGAAAGGAATAGACAGATGACATCTGCTGATGAAAATCTGGTTTTAGATCCGAGTGGAGAAGAGCTGAATCCAGATCTTCTTCAATTCTGTGACGAAGATAACGATTTCGAACCTAAGAACGAAATACTCGATAAAGATGAAGATGATTTTGAAAATGATCATGTTATTGATCACGGACCAGAAACTTCTTCACCTATTGAAATTTCTTCTGGCAAAAATGGAGAAACAATTATAACAAGGCTTACTCCTCCACCTGTTCAGGACGATAGTAATCTTCGAAAAAAAAGAATACTTCCTGTTCGAAAAGGACGAGAAAGTTATTTCGAAATGTTGAAATTGCTTGGAGCCATGGCTGTTACCGTCTTTATCGTGATTACGATTACGGTCGTGAACACTAATATTTCAGCAACTCCTGTTCTTCGATCACATCAAGATCAGAGTTCAAAATTGACTCATTGTCATCCGTCTGTACTGACGAAAGATTCTTATAGAGAAGAATCCTGTCCTCCAGAAATAGAACCAATCGATCTCTGGTTTGATACAATGGGAAAAACATATTCCTGGATCACCCAGTTTGACGAAGAACGATTCTGTTTTTGTCCTGGCCCAGGAATTGATATCCCAGATAATCGTTATGGATGCGTTCCGTACGAATGGATGATCTAAATCGAACAAAGGATCCTAAAAACACTTGGATCTTTTTTATTTTATATTTGTCTATTATATTTGACAAAATTTTAAATTCATGATAATCAACCATTAGTTTCGTCTTGCAAACATGGACGAAAAAGCCCTTTTTAAACGGATACAAATCCACACAGGAGGAGCAGATGAAAATTCGCATGAATCGTCAGCGACTTGTGCGGATTGGTACCCGCACGATTGCTCTCACAAGCATCACTATTACCTTCTTGGTGATTGTGTGGCGTCTCTATCTTCCGATTGCGGCTGAGGCTCATACGGAAGAAAAAATATTCTGGCGCATTGTGAGTCGTATGACGTTACAAGAGCGCTCCATGCTTCTGAATCAAGTCATGGAAACTCAACAACTACCGAACATTCTTCCTTGGTGGGAGTATGATGAGGATTTATGTTCTGCAACGGTGATCAAATATATAAACTTGTTCACCGGTGTAAAATTTGTCCATGCACCTGCCTGGAAAATTCGGACACATAGAATCAATTCAAAAACGATCTCAAACATGCGAAAACTCACAACAGTTTGGGATCACACAGAAAATTTTGATTCTCAAGGACATTTGTCTCCAAAAAAGAAAACGGAGCTGATCCAAGAGGTCACACGTTTTCCATTTGATTCGCAAAAGGTGTATATATTTGGTCTTCTTTGGGAAGAAACAGTGTACTGGGAGAAAATTCGAACCGAAGGGCCGGATGTCAATTCCCATCTTGTTTTCTTTGCCAAAGGAAAAGCCATCCACTTCATGCACAAAAAAGATGAAAATCCTTTGCGCATGGAAACACTGGAGGCATTGTTTGCAGATGGAAAATTACTCCCTGTCTGGATTGCGGAAGTTCATTTCAAAAATGGAAAAAAACTCCGCCTTCCTGAAGTCAGAGAGAGAACAATTTCTTTTGTTCAGAACAACATGCCGTGGGAGACGATGCAAAAATATTTGATTTTCCCTCGGCATGCATCGCGACTTCCGTTTTTTATAAACAGACCGATTGATGCGGTCCTCGAAAAAAGTTTACTGTTTCACTTCCGAAACGATTACGATCTGTATCCACAGATCGTTCGCAAGGAGACTCAATGAAATATCGAATCATAAATCTCATCCTGCTACTCATGTTGATCGCAGGAGGATGGATGTGGGTTCAGAGTTATCTTTCCCAAGGATGGGGACTCTTTCTCCCATCTGATGGAGCCGTGCTTGGAACCATGAATAATGTGACTGTTTACGCCAAAAATGGTCCAAGCCATCGAGGAAAATATGGGCTTGAGTTTGAATGTGTAGAGCTTGTAAATCGAGCCTACGTTGAAAAACTTGGACACAAGAATATGGCCAAAATGGGCCATGCAGACTCCTATTTCTGGGAACCATTTAACAAAGACCTGGTGGCAAACAAAAATGGTGGAACTATTCCACCTCAAATGGATGACATTCTCGTTTTTGATAACGGTCCAGAAGATGGATCAGTTGGACATGTCGGTCTCATAACCGAAGTGAATGTACAAGAAGGAATCATTCACTTTGTCCAGCAAAATTTTGTGATTCATCACAAAAACCATTTGTTCAAAAAGTTCTTGTGGCAAGACTCCCTTCATCTTCGCCATGATGGTTTGAAATGGTGGGTGGATGTCCACTCGCCATATCCATGGCCTGTTGCTGGTTGGAGCCGGCAACACTTAGCAAAAGGAAATTAAAATGATGAAGAATTTGGTTGCTGCGATATTTTTTCTTTCTTCTGGAATAGCTCGTGCAGGAGGAGATTATTATCAAGAATCGACTGGATGCGGATGCGTAGGAATAGGATTGGGAATTACACTTGGAATTCTCTTCCTCATCTTCATTGTAGTGTTCACTCTCGGATCAATTCTTGGTCTGCCAGATGAAAACAAAAAAAATGAAGATGATTCCTAAAATCGTCTCATATAACAAAGACGAGGAATTCAAACTGGATTCCTCGTTTTTTATTTCTCTTTTTATTCGTATCGCAATGCTTCAATTGGATCAAGATGTGCGGCTCGTCTTGCAGGGTACAAACCAAAAATAATTCCGACTGTCGTTGCCACAACCACTCCAGATACCACTGCCTCCATTGGAACAATCGATTGCCATCCTTCTATATACGAAGCGAGAATAGACGCTGCTAAGCGAGACGTAATGACTCCTATCAAAACACCAATAATTCCACCCAACATAGTTAGAAGAACAGCCTCCAAAAGAAATTGTTGAAGAATTTCACTATACGTTGCCCCAACGGCTTTTCGTAACCCAATTTCTTTCGTGCGCTCTGTCACAGAGACAAGCATAATGTTCATGATTCCAATTCCACCAACAACCAATGAAATAGCTGCAATCGAAGAAAGAAGGATCGTGAGTACCCCACCAACAATTCCAATAATTTCAACAGCATCACTTTGAGAAGAAACAATAAAATCGTCTTTTTTCACATCATTTTCCGGATTATCAATATCGTGCTCAGCTCGAAGAATCCAACGTATTTCATCTTTGGCAGATTCAATATCTTGAGACGTCCTTGCCGCAATAAAATTCACTGTATCTAATCCAATAATGTCGCGTTGAGCAGTTGTCACTGGTACCGCAATGCGTTGATCCAAATTTTGAAAGAATCTTGATCCTTGTTCTGCAAGAACACCAATCACCCGAACAGTTGTTTGTTTAATTTTAATTTCTTTTCCAATCGGATCTTGGTCTCCAAATAAATCTTGCGCAATTTCTTTTCCAAGCACCGCAACGCGTGCGTATGAATCTACATCAGAACGTTCAATAAACCTTCCCTCGGCAACATCTGCTGGAAAAATCGAAAGGTATCCTTCTGTCACTCCTGTCACTTGGGAAAATTTACTTTCTTCCCCACGACTGACTGCCATGCTAGACACGATCATAGAAGAAACATCCATAAACAATCCGCTACGTTCTAAGGCTTTTGCATCATCAATTTTTAATGTCTGCTCCACAAACGCACTTGGCGGCCCGGAAGAATCTCCTCCAGATGAAGGTTCAATAAAAATCAAATCCGATCCTAAATCAGCAACTTGATTCAAAATAAGCCCTTGTGCACTTTGACCAATAGAAAGCATGAGAATAACTGCCGCAATTCCAATCACAATTCCAAGAATCGTTAAAATTGATCGCGATTTATTGCGACTGAGTGAAGAAGAAGCAGTCATGAAGAGATCTGGAAGTTGCACAAAAAATATCCCCCTATTTATTATAAATGCTTCCTTGTCGGCGCGCATGATCTCGTGCATCTGAAACAAGGAGTCCATCACGAATACGAATAATGCGTTCTGCGTGTTCTGCTGCCTCAGACTCATGTGTCACCATAATAATAGTGTGACCGGATGTATGAAGATTTTGAAGCAATTGCAACACGTCAGATCCGGATTTTGAGTCCAAATTTCCCGTGGGTTCATCTGCAAACAATAATGATGGATTATTCACAAGTGCACGCGCAATCGCGACACGTTGTCTTTCTCCACCGGAAAGCTGGTTTGAAAGATGATCCGTGCGGTGGCTGAGTCCAACAGAATCAAGCGCTTGTTCTGCTTTTTTACGACGTTCACTACGCGGAACACCTACATACATCATCGGAAGCATGATGTTATCAATAACACTTGATTTAGGAAGAAGATGAAATGCTTGAAAAACAAAGCCAACCTGATCGCGACGCATAGCAGTAAGCGCATTATCATCCAATCGAGAAACATCTTGTCCACGAAAAAAATAGGCACCTTCGGTCAATCGATCCAAAAAACCCAAAATATGCATGAGAGTGGATTTTCCTGAACCGGAAGGTCCCATGAGAGCTACAAACTCCCCCTCCTGAATCGCAAAAGAAACTCCATGAAGGACAGTAGTTGCAACTCCATCATTGATATACTGTTTTTTTACATCACGAAGATCAATAAGCGGAATCGAAGAAGACATATTATTTCGCTGGACGAATGGTCAAGATAGCCTTGTCTCCTTCATTTAATCCGGAAACGACTTCAACTTTTCCTTCGTCTCCATGTAATCCAAGTGTTACGGTACGCTCGTCATAGGTGGTTTCACCCGTCAATACACGCACATATTTTGTTCCATCCACACGCTCAAGCACAGCACGTTGTGGAATAGTCAATACATTATCAACTTGTGCAGTCACAATAGCCGCATCCAAAGTCATACCAGATTTCAAATTGAGCGAAGTGTTTGGATCAACAAGATAAACAGTGACTTCATAATAAACAACTCCTTCAACTGTTTTTTCTGCAGGATCAATAAGACCAACTATTCCTGCGACATGTACATCGTCTCCAAATGCATCAAATGTAAGATCAACTTTGTCATTCAAAGACACTTTTGTAATATCTGATTCAGGGACGTCAACTACTAATTTAAATTGATTCTGAGCTGTTTGAATAGTGACAACTGTTTGTCTCACTCCAGGCTGTTCTCCCACATCAAAAGCAACATCTGTCACTTTTCCCGTAAGCGGAGATACAAGACGTGCTTTACTCATTCGAGCTTCCGCAATCGCAAGTGCGGACCTGGATTCTTCCACCGCAGCTTGAAGTGCAGCTAAATCCACTGAACGTGGAGATGCTTGAACTTCAGCTAATTTCATTTGTTTTTGTTCTACATCCGCCTTCCCCACTTCCACTGCAGCGGTTGCAGCAGAAACAACAGCTTCCGCTTTCGCCATCTTGCTTGCTTGTTCTGTTTTTACGCTTGAAACGGATTGGGTTAATTCTGTGACTTTATTTTTTGCTGTATCTTCATCTGTATTCGTACTAATTTCTAATGAAGCAATTGTTTGCTCCTGTGTAAGTAATTTGTCGTTTTGTTTCTGAATATCTTCTCGAGCTGTATCTATTTTTGCTTTCAACGCAGAAAGTTCAGCCGCGGTAAATGTTGCACTGTCAGATGTAGTTGCATCCAATGCTTCGCGCGTATAAAGCAACGTCACTGCCACATCATCCAAAACAGTTTGAACTAAACCAGCTGATGTTTCAATCGCACTCGGATCAGATGTTGCTTCAAGCCCATATACAGAAGTCTCGGCTGTATCCATACTGCGAGATGCTTCTTCGTATGCGGTATCTGCATGAATAAGAGCGGATGAATCTAATACACTAAGGACATCTTCAAAATCATCATTTGCAAGACTATTGTCGATTCCCAAAACCTCATCTGCATCTGAAAGAGCACTGCGAACCGAGATCACTCCTGAGACAAGTACACTATACAAATCCTCTGATGCTTCGGATAACAATTCGGTATTTTTAAGCAAAATATTTTCCAAAGATGTTGATGCAGAAGCAAGAGCAACTTCTGCTTCTTTAATCTGAGCATCTGTGACATCTTGTGTTTGAACTAGATCTTCCTGTGTATTTTCTAAATCAATCTCTGCAGCATGAAGAGACGCTTCGGAAGCACGAACCGCTGATTCAGCAACACTCACCGCTTCCAATGTCGCTCCAGCAGCTTTTTGTTGCAAATTTGCACGTGCCACTTGTACAGCCTGACGTGCTTGTTCCACTCCAGCTCCAAGTTCATTGGATTCAAGATCTGCTAAAAGATCACCCATTTTGACTTCATCTCCGACTTTTACAAAAACATCAGCCAACGTTCCGACTGTTTCAAAAGAGAGATCAATTTTGTCGATTGATTCCAATTCTCCTGTTGCTTCCACGGTACGTTTCAACGTTTCTCGTTGTATTTGTGTTGAAACGATTTCTGGTTTTTTTGTATTTCCTGCAAAAAAACCATAGCCAATAAGACCGGCAACACCCAACCCGATAAGACCTCCTATCCATATTTTTTTTGTCCGTGTCATACAGGCAGGATCTTAGCATTCATCTCCTTATTTGTCACTCTCCATGAACGTCTTCAAATACTTCTAAAATTCGTTCGCGTACAGATGGATATTGTGTATATTCAGGATCTTGTTCCTGAAATTTTCGAACCCAATCGCGTGCTTTTTTCATTGCAAAAACATCATACATGGATGCAAAACGAAAATCCGGGAATCCAGATTGTGCTTGCCCGAAAAAATTTCCACTTCCACGCAGCTCCAGATCACGCTCAGCAAGAACAAATCCGTTTTGACAGGAGACAACTGTTTGCAATCGTTCCTGAATTTTTTCTGAAATCGTCTTCGGACACAAAAAACAATACGATGATTTGTCTGAACGTCCCACACGTCCGCGCAGCTGATGCAATTGCGCAAGACCAAAACATTCGGCTCCTAAAATGACCATCACTGTTGCGTTCGGAACATCCATTCCAACTTCTATAACTGTTGTTGCAATCACAACGTCAAGACTGCCTTTGATAAACGCTTCTAAAACCTGATCTCGTTCTGAAGAAGAAAGACGTCCGTGCAAAAGACCGATTCGATGATCTTTTAAACATCCTTTTTTCAATCGTTCAGCTACCTCTTGTACAGATTCCCTTCCTTCTATGTCTGAAGGATCAATGAACGGACAGACAATATAGGCTTGGGATCCTGCATTTAATTCCTGAACAAGAACACGTTCCATTTCTTTTTCTTTTCCCGGAACAATAAGACGAGTTGTAATAGGTAAACGACCTTCGGGAGATTCATCTAAAACGGAAATATCAAGATCTCCGTACAACGTTAAGGCCAAAGATCGTGGAATGGGAGTCGCTGTCATGGAGAGTAAATGTGGAACAGAAACACCTTCCCGTTCAAAAAGGGCATGACGTTGACGCACACCAAACCGATGTTGTTCATCAATAATTACAAAAGACAACTTGGCAAATTGCACATCTTTTTGCAGCAACGCATGTGTTCCAATGACCATTTGCACGCGACCGGACGCAAGTGTTTTAAGCATAACCTCATGTGAAACTTCTTTTTCTCCGATCAGACAGTTTGTTCGCGTCAACAACCCAATTTTTTCGGACGGAAAAAATCGACAAAACGATCGATGTTGTTGTATGGCAAGCATTTCAGTTGGTGCAAGATACACGGTTTGAAACCCGGCAACAGAAACAGCTTTCGCCGCCAAGGCGGCAACAATAGTTTTTCCAGATCCAACATCTCCTTGAAGCAAACGATTCATGGGAACTTCTTTGGAAAGATCTTGCATTATTTTCCAAGATACCTTGCGCTGAGCATTTGTTAAACGAAATGGAAGTCCTGCAACAAATGTCTTTAATACTTCAATGTCTATAGAAATAATTTGAGCCTGACAGGTCACACGTTGTTTGCGTACTTCTGCAAAAAGCAATTGCTGTAAAAAAAGTTCATCAAAAACAAGACGTGCATGTGCCGCAGAAATTTCATTCTGTGATTCTGGAAAATGAAGTGTTTTGAGTGCAATTGGAAGATCAAAAAAAAGTTCTTCTTGTTTTATTTTTTCAGGTAACCAATCGATCAGTTCCTCAAACGCCTGTTTTGATGCTTCAATCGCTGTGTGTAAACGACGTTGAGTCAATGATCCGGATAAAGCGTAAACAGGAATGATTCTTCCTGTCTGAAGATTCACCCCAGGTGGTTCATGAACCGGATTCAAAAGAGTTGTTGTACCAAATCGACGATCGATACGCCCAGCAAGCGCCACTTCCATTCCTGGACGCAAGAGACGTTCCAAATAGGTTTGATTAAACCAGGTCACTTTGAGTCCTCCTGTTTCATTTTCAAATAAAGCCTCTGTCAACTGAACTCGTCGATTTTTGCTCGGACGGCTTGAGATCTGTACAATCCGACCGGTCAACGTCACAAGATCATCATGAGAAAGGCGTGAAATCGGTTTTGTTAACGTAAAATCTTCATACCGATACGGAACATGCCAAAGAAGGTCACAAACAGAGACAATTCCCAAACGTCGGCAATCTCGAACCGCTGCTTCCCCCATACCACGAAGTTCTCCAATATCCGTACCCAAATGGATAGACATATTTAAAAAACAGCAGACTCAACTTGCCCTAATTCGTCCATATTTTTTTCTTGTTCCATTTCTGGAGCTGAAAAATCTCGAATCTCTATTCGTCCAGACCTGATATCACGAGAACGAAATAATTGCTGTTGTAATTTCATAAGTTCCTCTTCCATTTGAGTCGCGGAAAAACCATCCTTCTTTGTATCTCCAATCGCAATGATTAAAAACGACTCTCGTGTGGAAAACTTTTTTCCAAATCCATGATCTCCAAATGCAATATCTAAAGCCAGTGCAACTTCCCGCAAAGAAGCTTCCTCTGTTAAAAAACGACGACTCACTACAAATCCATTTGGCCATACCCCATTCAGAGCATGTGGTTGAAATCGACCTGTTCCATCATAATAAAGCACACGCGCATGATGATATTCTTTTGGACGTTTCATTTCAGATGCGGAAATATGTCCAAGATATGGAACACCAATTTCATGAGCTAATTGTTTTGCGTGTTCGATAGCAATCTCATCTGTTGTCTTCCCTTCGATTCCTTTTTGTTTTTTAAAAAGGGCAGCTGCTCCACATTCTTCATGACTTTGTATTCCTTGGATGTTATTTTTTTTCATTGCCTCGATAAAAGCTAAACGATCTGTTCCTTCC
This sequence comes from Candidatus Uhrbacteria bacterium GW2011_GWC2_41_11, assembly GCA_000996355.1. GTDB lineage: Bacteria > Patescibacteriota > Patescibacteriia > UBA9934 > GWF2-40-263 > UBA10014. The sequence goes on along the minus strand of LCAH01000001.1, from coordinate 46,842 downwards.
AAAAGAATCCCTGAACCAGCGGTACGAATGACTCCTTCAGATATTCCTTCATCCATGCAACAAACCTTTTTTTCTCGTCCTTCAAATGCATGTAATATTTGCTCTTGTGTTGCTCCGCGCATAACTGCTTCCAACCCTTTTTTTCGTATCTCCTGAATCTGATGCGATTGGTCAAACCAGTCCTGTTCTTTTTGAGTATCTAATGTTTCGTGATGAAGAGTATCCATATATACAATAACTAATATAAGCAGTGTAACGCACCTCAAAAAAACACAAAAGAAAAACCGCCACCTAAAGTGACGGATTTTCTGGTGCGCCCGGCACGACTTGAACGTGCGACCCTCAGCTCCGCAAGCTGATGCTCTATCCAACTGAGCTACGGGCGCAAAACGCTTACAATTTATACAGTCTTCGAACAAGATCCGTCAAGGATTCTTCTTGCCGAGTGATGTTTTCCTCACAAAAAGAAAGGAGAATTTCACGAACGCGGTTTGGATCCATTTCTTCCAAAGGAACAGATAATAAAGGCATCCACGGCTTCAAAAAATCCAAATACAAAACTTTTATTTCTGGGGGTTCGTAAATAATGGAAAAATTCTTCATTGATTTAAATTCGTAAAAAGCATCACCGACAACAACTCCCGTGGTGGTCAAAATGACCTCAATGCGATCCGGGGATTGAAAGGTTGAAAAAAGCGTGATGAGTCCTGCCATGAGAATAATAACAGCAAAAAGAAAATTTGCCGTTGCGATTGCATAGATAATCAAGGCAACAGAAAGAATTGCCCCAATCACATACCATGACCGCGGACGTTCATGATTCAAATATTCATCAACCTGCCAGGTGAGTAATGCCCGTCCGTACTGCAAGATTTCTGACGAAGATGTTTGAGATAATTCTTTCATATTCGTTCCTTTTAGTATACTGGTCTCTTTTGTTTATCGCAAACAAAAAACCGCCGGTGAAAACCGACGGAAGTATTTATTCGAGTCCTTCTTCCTCTTCCTGTTCCTTTTTGCGAATATCCGCTGTCAGGGCAAGAATGATAAAGAAGATGACCGGAAAAAAATCCAGCGCAATAGCTGCTGCGATCTCTCCCACAATCGCCCCGGCATATTTGATGACTGCCATGCCGGGCGAAATTGTAGTCAAGTTCTTGAGTTTTATCTCTTCAGAGCTTTCAGCCCCTTCCGAGATTTTCTTTAATGTTTGCTTTGCCGCGACCACAGTTGCCTTGAGCCGATCCAAGGCCGCACGCTGCGCCTCTCCGACATCATTTTTTTGCGTAGGTGCCTGAACCGCAGCAAATGTATCGAGGTCTCCGGAGATCTCACGGACAAAACTGGCCATTTGTCGACTCTGAACTCGCTGAAATACTTCGTTCAACGAGGTCAGTGCCTTGCTGAAATCGCTCATCCTTTTGGAAATGGGTGTTTCCGGCTCGTCAACAATCTGCCGAAGTTTTTCAACGCGATCCTTGGATTCGGACAGATCCGTCCGACTTTCTTCCGCATTTTTCTGAAGAACCGTGCGAAGATTCCCAAGCGCCTTTGAGAGAGATTCTAACTGAATAGTCACGTCTCCCGTGTTGGCATATCCACTGAAAGCTCCTTGCTTTTCCTCGAGATTAGACAAGGTTTGAAATTGCTGCTCGAGATATTGCAGAGAAGTTGCCACACTCCATTCTCGTTCAACGCGCCTGGACAAAGAACCTTGAATAGCATCTGCGTCGTTGATCGTGCCGCTCATATGATAGGTCATGGCCGAGATGCCTCCGATGCCAATGACCGACCACAAAGTCGAACCGAAAAAGATAACCGCACATCCCCCAACAACAATAAGCTGGAGTTTGGATTTTTTTTCCTTGTCTGCCTTCGGATACCACTGAAACAAAGACAGCCAGAAAGCAGAGGCACAAAGGAAGAAACAGATTGCCACTGCTGTCGGAATCCAGAACCGCTGAAGTTCCGTATCCGCAAGGCGGTTTGCATATCGCAAACCTTCCCAGGTAGTAATAGCTGATGCAAGAGAAAGAAAAACAGTAACGACATCAATTAATTTCTTCATGACACCCTCCCGACCTTATTCCACCCAATGCCGAAAACATCGTCCAGGACTGACTGACGAACTTTTCCATCAATCCATCGACCGTTATGGATCTCAGACCAATACGGTCCACCAGCCGAATACCGCCATGGCGTCTGACCTTGTTCGGCTTGTGAAACATCGAAGAAAACTGTCGGATGCATGATGTCCACCATCCGTCGAAAATATCCTTCTTTTTCCCTTTCAGAATGAAACAGGACTTGTTCCCGAATCGGGAGAAAAACATGTGGCTCCATGGCAAGGACAGCCTTCCATTGAGCCGTCGTACACATTTTATGCAACTCATCCATTCCCGCTTCTCGACATGCGAACGCGGCTTCGATCCGTTCGATAAAAGGAACAGATCTTTCATCCTGACCGACCTTCGTTTTTCGAAGATCAATCCCTGAGTCCGCCACGTATGCGACCAGATCCGCTCCGGCTGTTCCGAGGAAATCCCGACATGCTCGTGCAACTTCCGTGTTCTCATCTCGCACGGCCCAATTCGCGTGTATGCAGAATCGATCGAAATAACGCAACATCTCGTCCGACCGATCAAACGGTTGAAAGGTTGGAAGAACATCAACCGCTTTCCGACAAAAGACATAATCCTTCACCTTGAGAAGCGGAATACCCATAGCCGAAGCCATATTCCAAGCAGCCCAGAACCGCCGCTTGAGTCGAAGCAACTCTGGTGACGGACGTATTCCTTCTTCTTGAATAGAAGATTGGATGAACGCGTGGTAAAGAAGGAACTCATTGATTGAACGAACGACAAGATGCTTGCGCGTCCAATCCAGAAAATAACCATAATCGGATTTCCGAATTTCCTCCACGGCCTGGCGCCTGGTTTCCTTGAGTCCGAACAAATGGACGAATCTGACTTCGTGCGGTCTGACGAAAAATTGATAAGCTAATTTTTCGCCAAGATGCTGTAGAGCCCTGCCCCACAGATGTTCATCCTCATGAAACCTGTTTCTCAGACTAAACGTGAAGACAAAAAATCCGAAAACTATTATCCCGAACCAGGCGATCAACCGGACAAGATCTTTGTCCGTCATGAACATCGCGATTACGACATCAATGCCAAGGATGAACCCAGCAATGATGAGTATAGCGATGATACTCCCAGCAAATTTGAGACCATCTTCGCGAACCGCCCAGCGGCAAAACCGTTGGCTGATCGCAATATTCTCTTTTCCTTTTTTCATCTTCTCCTCCATTTGTTTGTGTGTAGTGTTCTTTACACCACACCTTTTCGGCCTGAAATCCCGTTCTTTTCGAGATTTTTCCTTTCTCTTCACAACTGTCGACAGGAAAGGATAGACTTTCAGGAACCTTGTTCTTTGCAAGGTTTGTCAACAGTAAATCGACAAAAAACTCGTTTTCTGACCATTTGCTGTTGACAAACCATTATTGTAAATGAGCAACAAAAAAGACTAACACAATAATTTAAAATGTCAATATTTTTAAACAAAAAATCCGCCAATCAAGACGGATAAAAAAACTGAATAAATACCTCATGCTAAATTATAAACGAAGATCATTCTTTTTCTGAAGAAAAGATTTAATGGGAAAAAGAAGAAGAGATCCGATGACAGAAAGAAAAACAACGGCGATAATAAGGGTTGGAAAACCAGAACTCATGGCAATATATCCTCCAACGGCTGCAAAAGCGGCACCTGTCAAATCGGTAAGAGTAAAATACATCCCCCATTCGACCCCCTCTTTTGTCTTATCTATGTGGCGAGTAAAAATTGCCATATAGGTCGGAAAGGTAAACGCAGTAAAAATTCCAAGAATAAACTGAATCACATAAAGTTGTAAAGGTGTATGGATAACAAGATAAAATAATGGGATAAACGCAATAAGAAGAGTAAAGATAAACATGAACCAAAAATCGTCTTTTTCTCCACGGATTCGATCAATAAGATGTGCGATAGGAATTTGAAAAATACTTTTCGTAAAAAGATAGATAGCAGCCGCTACGCCCGCAACTGCTTCATCTCCTCCTTCTACGAATCCCTGAATAAAAAACGCAAAAATTGGTCCAAGTAATCCTGAGGCTCCTCGAAGAACTGTGTCTGAAATAATCAAAAATCGAATAACTGGATTTATATTTTTTAAAAAATAATCATCGAATCTCGTGGATCGAAGCGCCATAAAATCAGTTAGGTACTTTTAAAATTCTTTGCTTTGTATCAAATTTACAACTTTTTGGTTTTAAAATGTAACGCAAAATAAGGAAATTTTGACACCTATTTTTCAAAACTATTGGCGGTGTCGATGTCCGCAATTTTGAACCGATAGGACGGCTTAGTTACAGCAATGTTGATAGAATTATACGAAAATTGAGGCAAATGTACCAAGAAAAGCCGGAGTTATTCGAGGTACCTACTTTCGCCCAGAAGGTCTACTAGTAGATTTAGACTTTGCCATATAGGTATTATAAAACTTATACTCGTTTTGCCACAATCGGTTTATAAAAATGAAGAAATTTCTCAAGTGGCCAGAAACAACTCGATCCTTCTACTGCGGTTGCATGCCATATTTCGCGGTCTTTCTCTCCCGTATATAAAGCGGTGTGAAGTGAAATAATATACTCATCCGCTGAATTGAAAGTATTTTCGCTTTTGTCGACTTCTTTACCGTTTTTATTTCTGATCTTCTCTGCGTAAATAATATCGCCGTCTACAAGAGAGTCAAAAGAAAACTCTTGATCTTTATTGATAACAAAAACACCTGTTTCATTATATGCCGCGGGACACAAAACTTGCTCTAGTTTTAGAAAGAGGTTTTTCTTTCTAAAAGTATAGAGCTGCACTGCTCTGCGGCAATTACCTATCGCCCATTCGCTCAAGAGATCTTCCTGTGAAGCAACTGGACCAGCATCAAATTTATACTTAAATTCTTTGGTCATTTGAAATTCGAATCCCTTTAGGGTTCTTACATTTTACAACTTTTTCATTTTGGACTATAGCTTAAAACAAGGATATTTTAGGCGCACTTTTCAAAACTATTGGCGGGGATGATGCCCGGAACTTTGAACGGAAAACGTGGCTCAAATTCGAAAATCTTGATAAAAGTATGCAGAAACTAAGGGATATCTACAAAGTTCATCCCGAATGGTTTGAGGTACCTAAGTCTGCGCGAAAGATCTACTAATCAAATAATCCTAAAAGTAAACTCCTTACCTTCGATAGTTCCTTTCTGATATATAGGTTCGTAGGTTAGATTGGCCTGGTAATTTTTCCGCTGCTCAATGAAGTCAGCTTCAGAAAATGGTCCGATCACAGCGTCATTTTCGTGGTAAATATTTTTATTGTTAAGCGTTCCTTGAGAAGCAAAGTCTCTGCAGCAGGGCAATATGAAGGCCTTAACAAAAGGATCGTTTAATTTTTCTTCTTTTACCCATATTTCACCTGGTATCTCGAATACCCTTAGGACATCTTTTCTTTCAAATGGACTGAAATAACTATCGATAATCTTGTGCAAGATTTGCACTGCCTTCAATGAATCAGGCTGAGGATCAAAAGCTGATTGGAAGTGGACAGCCCTGTTGCGAATATCAAGCAAGTCCTTAAACCAACCTTTTTGATTAGTATTGAGTAAATTCCATACTTGTAGAACTTTCATATTCAACTCAAACGACTGCCAGTTTTGATTACGAGAGTGAACATACTTTTTTAATTGAACATCCAAAAGGGACTGAGTGTGTAAATCTCTCATTTTGATAATGAAAAGATTTACCAATCTCTCTGCCAAAGCCGTACAGGAGGTGGCAACAGGATAAAAAGAGCCAATTATGTATGAATTGATTATCTCTTCAAAATACTGATCAAAATCGTAAATCAACCATAACTTCGGTTGATTGATCTCGTTTTTACGGTTAGTTTTAGCCACGACATCATTCGGCCCATAAAGGGTTGAGACTCTTTCCTCCTCCTCCCTCTTCGTGGACGGCGCGTTTTTTGTAAAATCAATGCGGAAACTACTAACCCTTGGGAGTCTTTTTATATTCAAACAAGCGAAATTAAGAGTTAAACCAGAATCGAGATCTTTTTGTGAAATTTTATAAGAATGTTTCTCTCCACATCGATCACATTGTAAGGTCATCGAATTCACAGGTCTAAAGATAACCAGGGTTCTACTAATCTAATTTTCTTAGACTGACAATCAATTTCTGCCTTAACCCCCAGTGGTAAGACCAACTGAGGATCAGTGTGTCCCACATCGAAGTTGGTGATAACTGGCAAATCTGGCCTATTAAATTCTTTCGAAACGATAGTAACAATCTTTTCTTCCAACTCCTTTTTCTCCTCGTCAGAATAGTCTCGTGCACGAGAGAAGATAAAGCCACTTATTTGATTGAACACGCCGAGCATTCCATAATTTCGTAGAACATGATCGACGTAATGGATAGAGGGTTTCTCTTCCGAAGTTTCTAAGAAAAGTATCTTGTCTTTCCAAAACTCTTTTAATGGCCAGAAGTCAGTCGCCTTCATCATTTCCAAGACTTCAATACATCCGCCAAATAGTTCTCCTTGAACGACGGAATTTCCTTGGAGCCAATGCCAGCCGTCATCCGATTTCATCAGGTTCGTTTTTCCTAAATTCTCTTTGTTTGACCAATCTAAGTAGCCATCGCAATACGTTCCATATGCTTTGTATTCGTAACTATCTTTTGGATCAAAGAGTACCTCTCGCACGTGAGATTTGAAACTTTCCGGCAAAGATTCCATTTGTGAGAAGCCGGCCATAATTGAAGGGCCGTAGAAAGTTACAAGACCTTGGAGATTTGCGAATACGTGGAGAGTTGAAGTATCCGAATAGCCCATTAAGACTTTAGGATTTTCAGCGATTATTTTCTTATCTACAAAAGGAAGAATCCGAACCGAATCATCTCCTCCTATTGAAGCAAAGATTGCTTTGATTTCAGGATTAGTAAATGCGTCGTTTATGTCTTTAGCTCTGACTTGAGGATTTTCTCGTAGGAAACCCGCATCCATGCGAGCAGTTGGATATTCAACGATTTCAAGACCCCATTCCTTCAAGAACTTGATACCGTTTTCGTATACGTGCGGGAAAACACTTGGGCCACCCCAAGACGGCGACACAATCGCTACTTTGTCACCACTTTTTAATTTTGCCGGTTTCTTGTAAATCATCTTGTAATTTTAGCAGCAGAACCCTTATTTTGCTTGGGTTCAAAGTTGCCAATCTGGCGGTGGGGGCGAGATTCGAACTCGCGAGACCTTTCAGTCTGCCGGTTTTCAAGACCGGTGCCTTAAACCGCTCGGCCACCCCACCAAACCGACCACAGCGTACCAAAAGAAATGTATTTCGTCAGCCCCCTCCCATTTTTTATTCTTAAAAAAGAGAAACAAAAATCTCCCCTTGACGAAGGACAACAATTTTTCCTTCTTTTTCCATGATGATCGTCGACGGTTTACGAATAGGAAGAATTCCTCCATCCCAGAAAAAATCTGGTTGATAAACCTTGTTCAAAAAAGATTGTTTTACTTCATTTATAGAATAACATGTTGGTTCACCTGATCGATTGGCTGATGTGGAAACAATAGGAACCCCAAGTTTTTGCGACCAATCGTGTACAAGAGGATGGGAAGAGACTCGAATCGCTATGGTTCCGTTCATTCGAACAACCTGGGGAGCAAGATGATGATTGTCTCGTACAGGTAATATAAGTGTTAATGGTCCTGGCCAATATTGATTTGCAAGTTGTTGTAATGTTTGAGACAAAATGGCATATCTCTCAACCATTTCCAAACTTGAAGCAATAAGCGGAACTGTTTTTTCTTCTTCTCTTCCCTTTATCAAAAAAATACGTTCAACAGCAGAATCATTCGTCGCATCTGCTCCAAGTGCATAGGCGGTTTCTGTTGGAAAAGCAACGACTCCTCCCAAAGAAAGGATACGTAACGCATGATCTGTCATAAAATGACTTCTTCCACTGAATGTGACCCAAATAATTCTGTGACACGTTGTTCAAAAATAGGAGAATATTTTGAAACAAGAAAGCGTATTTTTCCTTCTCCTTTTTCGCTATAGCGAGATAGCGTATACGAAGCAACCGCTTGAGCTGGGTCGAAAATTTCAACCCGACATTCGTGTTTGATGAATGCTTGCTCAAAAAATGAACGTGCAAATGGATAATGCGTACACCCAAGGACAAGCGTATCGCATCCACGCAACAAAACTTCTTCGACAGCTCTTTCAACTTGTCGTTGAATCTCAGCCTTAGAATCTCCAAACTCAATCGCGCGCGCTAAATCTGGACAAGCAATCATAGATACCTTTAAGCCAACAGAAGCAAATCCCTGCTCATACATTCCTGATCGAACGGTTGTTGGAGTTGCCACAACAACGATTCGGCCACTTTGTTTTTGATTGAGTGCTTGAACCGTTGGACCAACCATCTCCACAACTCCAGATTCTAAAATTCCAAACAAATCCATCAACGGACGAATCACGGTTACAGATGCACTGTTGCAAGCACTCACAAGAAGTGTGGCTCCTTCTAAACGCAAATGACGCATCACACGTAACACGAATTGTTGAACTACTTCCGGATCTTTCGTTCCATACGGAGCATGCGCCACATCTCCGAAATACAAAAGATCAACCGTCGAATCAAGATCACGAATCGCTCGCGCAATCGGAAGTCCGCCAATTCCGGAATCAAAAATACCAATCATAAAATGTCATGCAAGACCCTGGCTGCATTTTTCCAGGCGATTTTTTCTATCATTTCAAACGAATATCCTCTTTGTTCTAATTCTTGCCAAAGTAGAGGCATCCGATCAATGGCATCCAATCCTTTCACCATCCCCGTAATAATTCCACCAAAATCTGAACCAATCGCTATGTGATCAATCCCCATCACTTTCCGAAAATGATCCATATGATTTGCAACATCCGTAACTGTCGCTATCTGTTCACCTGTTAAAAATGTTTTCGCAAAAAAAATTCCAACCACCCCATCACGCTCTGCCACACAACGAAGCTGTTCATCCGTATAATTTCGTTGATTTGAACAAAGAGTATATGCATTTCCATGACTCACAATTATAGGTCCTTGAACAATTTTCATCACATCAAAAAAAGTTCGCTCGTTCATATGTGCAAAATCAATGATCATTCGCTTATGTTGACACCACTCAATTACCTCAGCTCCAAGACGAGTCAATCCTTGGATTGGATCTTTTGTTCCTCCTCCTAATCCATTCGTAAGATTCCAGACAATCCCCAAAGATCGCCAACCTATATCATACCAATGTTCTAATCGTGTCCAATCATTATTTTCAAATACATTTAATCCCTCCACATGCAAAAGAATACCGCACACATCTTTTGATTCAGCATTCTGAACAGCTTTTGTTACATCTTCACACCCACGCACAATAAAAAAACGCGGATCTTGAATACAATATGTGTTGTATTCTTTCAAATCTGATTCAATCAATTCATTGGTGACAGAGTCAAAATAATTTTCTTTTGGCGGAACCGGAAAAGCAGTTGCTGTTACAAGTCGAACGTGCGCACGAATCAATTTTTCAAAATTTGTTTGCCAATGTTCTTGTGGATAAAATTCACGATGTTTGATGTGTAAAAGAAGATCTTGATGGAGATCAATCAGAGAAAAAGAAGACATAGATGTCAGATGTTAGGTTTTAAAGAATAGAAAAAAGAAAAAAGCACCCGACCAATGTCGTGATCGGATGCCACACGATTTACGATCGCTGTTTACGATTCTGCCGCTCATACAATTTCAGAAGACGTTTGTAAATACGGGAAACGTCACAAAGAGGTGTTTCCAATGCCCATGGATGAATATAAAGAAGTTCATCTGTTGGAGTTCCTTGTTCCTTATTCAAAAGCAGATCGTATTGAGACAAGTAGGTTCCATCCGAGATCTCATAAAAAATCTCTGGCAATGCACCTATCGCACGATAAAGATGTTCTGTATGTACACGACCTCTTTCACGAAATGTTGCAATCTGTTTTTCTTTATCTTCAGACGACCCTCGAACAAAAACCATAGATTTTTCTTGTTCGAAAAACTCGTATGCACAGACTGCCTCGATCAATTCATCCAAAAACATCCTTCGCTCCTTTTGCACGACGAACCGCATATCCGCAACAGGTATACAAACAAATCGAACCGTTTCCGGAAGTTGTGAGTACAAAGACACTCGAACAGCCTCATACATCTCTTGAAACACGGTAAGATATCCGGAGATATATCGATACATATCTGGACCAGATAGTTGATATACGACAAAATCACCCTTTAATGCCGGAATCAATACATCCAAAAAGATGCCAATTTGATTCGGGATAATCCATCCTTTTTTGAGGTTCGTCAGTCCCATAATCCCCAGATGTTTAAGAGAAGATGCTCCCAAAAACGGAAGATCAACGGACGTTGAACCAAACTCATTCACAGAACGTTTCCAAAGAAATGGAAATAGCTCTGCAAACAAAAGACAGGTCATTTCTGAAACCTCTGCATGTTTCCGAAGAAATGCAAGATTCCCTTGAATAGATGTTTTTGGAAACACCTCCTGAAGAGAAGAGATGTGCCCATCTTGAATCAAACCTCCTAAAGGAAAACGTTCACTAAACTGATTCGGTTTGCAGCATACACAATTCTGCGGCATAAGAAGATTCGGATCTCCCATAATTTCACGCCGACCATCTACGATCAAACAATGGGGATGAAAATTTACATCCTTTTTTCCCACATTCGTATCCACGAGCCGCATAGGAATCCCCAAAAATCCCATGGCTAAATTATTGAGATAATGATTTCCAACATGAGGTGTCTTACATACAGTGTCCGGCGACATCGTACGAACAAGATGCAAAACATCATTCAAAGAAAATGTATCTTGAATTTCGATTTCAAAGGACATGTTATACCTCCGTTTCTATTCGGGAAGGTTGTTTCTCTCATGATTAAGACAAACAACCACATCCGCATACAAACAAAAAACCACCGCAGGAAAGCGGTGGTTTATTTTTGAATATCTTTTCAATCATCAATCAAAAAATACACCGCTTCTTGCCGTGGTCCACATATGGGAGTGTTTCAATGATGCGGAATATTTCGATGAATTCATATTTATTCTCTTCTTTAACCATAAAACGCTCCGGACATTCTGTCAAATTATCTAGATCCAAGCCAACGTTCTATGTCAATCGCAGCCATACATCCTGTTCCTGCAGCGGTAATTGCCTGACGATAGACGTGATCCGCAACATCCCCAGCCGCAAAAATACCTTCTATGTTTGTACGAGTCGAACCTTCTTCACAACGAATATATCCTTTTTCATCCAGTGCGATCCATTTTTCAAAAAGAGATGTATTTGGTTTATGTCCAATAGCAACAAAAAGACCATTTGTTAAAAAAATGGATTCTTCTTCTGTTTTATTATTCCAAAGACGGAGCGATGTAAGTTTTTGTCCATCCCCAAGTACTTCGCGAATTTCCGTATTCCACAAAAAAGACACTTTTGAATTTTTTTTCACGCGCTCCTGCATGATCTTCGAAGCACGCAGTTCATCACGACGCACAACAACGGTAATTTTATCTACAAATCGACTGAGAAATAATGCTTCTTCCATAGCAGCGTCTCCTCCGCCACTCACCACAATTTCTTTTCCACGAAAAAAGAATCCGTCACACGTTGCACAAGCAGAAACACCACGACCTTGATATTCCTGTTCTCCGGGAATTCCGAGCCACATCGCAGATGCTCCAGTTGCAATAAGAACCGTTTCTGCTTGATACGTTTCCTTATCTGTTTTCACCGAAAAGATGGGGACAGAAAAATCAACATCCACAACTGTTTCACTCATCACTCGCGTTCCAAATCGTTCTGCTTGTTTTTTAAAAAGACTCATCAAATCTGTCCCCAAAATTCCAGAAGGAAATCCGGGAAAATTTTCTACCTCTGTTGTCATGGTCAATTGCCCCCCGGCTTGCTGTCCTTCAAATAATATTGGCTGCAATTCTGCCCGTGCTGCATACAATGCAGCCGTCAGTCCAGCCGGTCCTGAACCAATAATAATGAGTTTTTCTTTTGCCACACAAATTCTATTTTACATGATGTTCCAAACGCACACGCAATGTTTCTTTTGTCATGGAACCAGAAAACTGGTCGATCACCTGACCGCCTTTAAAAATAATGAAAGTGGGAATGGAAAGAATATTGTAACGCTGAGCAATCTCGGGCGCATCATCCACGTTCACTTTTCCGATCACCACATTTTCCATCTCATGAGCTAATGCTTCGACAATCGGACCCATCATCTTGCATGGCCCACACCAAGGAGCCCAAAAATCCACAAGGACTGGTCGATCTGCTTGAAGCACATGAAAATCAAAATTGTCAGTCGTTAATGTAAGTTCTGACATATCTCAAAAAAGAAAAAATAAACAAAGAACATTTTTATCGCATTCGAACACCTTTAATTTCCAAAAGACGTCCTTTTGTTTCTTCAATATATACTTCAAAAATATCTCCCGGTTCAGCTTTGGTACGACTCTTGTATCGAAGACCGCATTCTTGTCCTGCTTTTGCGTCTTTTGCTTCGGATCGTCCAATCTGAACCGTAGAAATTTCTCCTTCTCCAATAATTTCCGTTCCACGCAAAATACGCAATTTTGTTTTTGGTTTTACTTTTCCATCTCGAACCTTTACTCCTACAATCCATCCATCTTCCATTTTACGGAAATTCGCAAGCACTTCTACGCGACCAAGTTCGGTAAAAAAGGTTTCCGATGGAAGCATCTTTTGCAACTCAGCCAAAATATCCTCAAAAAGTTTATAAATGATGGAATATGATCGAATAGAGACATCTTTTTCCCGAGCAAGCTCTTCTGCTGTCGTTGTTGGACGAACATTAAACCCAAGAATAAATGCCTTGGCTGTTTCTGCATTCATGACATCTGCATCTGTAATATTTCCAAGACCTTTTCCAACGACTTCCACTCCAACTTCTTCATGCTGTAATGTGTCGAGCATTCCAAGAATTGCTTCCAGAGACCCGAGAACATCAGATCGAATAATGAGAGGAAGAACAAATTTCTTCTTTTCTCCTTCTTCGCCCTCTTTAGGTGCGATATGTTTCAAAGATGCCACTTCCTCAACCGCACGAACCGGCTTTGTCATTTTCAATTTTTTGAGTTCTGTTGCATCTTCTGGAACTTCCAAAACATCTCCAACTGCTGGAGCATATTTCAATCCAATAATTTTCACTGGCATGGAAGGTCCGGCTTCCAATACTGTTTCTCCATTCCATGCTCTCATGGCGCGCACTCGACCATATAAAGAACCACGCACACCCAACACATCTCCCATTCGCAATGTCCCGCTTTGTACAAGCATTGTTGCCACCGGTCCTTCACCTGGATCAACATGAGATTCAATAATCGTACCAATAGCAGGTCGGCGAGGATTACTTCGAATAACATCCTTATGTATATCAGCCACAAGCAACAACATATCCAATAATTCATCAATTCCTGTTCCGACTTTCGCAGAAATAGGAACAACCACTGTTTTTCCCCCCCAATCTTCCGGAACAATATTTACCTCAGATAACTGACCTTTTACTCGATCAATATTTGCTTCTGGTCGATCAATTTTGTTCAAAGCAACAACAAAAGGGAGATGACTTGATTGAATGATGTTTACTGATTCTTTTGTTTGAGGTTGTACACCATCATCCGCTGCCACAACCAAAATAGCGAGATCTGCGACTTTTGCTCCACGAGAACGCATAACCGTAAAAGCCTCATGACCTGGCGTATCAATAAAAGTAAGAAGTCTTCCTTTTCGCTCTACTTGATAAGCTCCCATGTGTTGAGTAATGCCACCTGCTTCTGTATCAATCACATTTGTGGTTCGAATTGCATCCAATAATTTCGTTTTCCCATGGTCAACGTGTCCCATGACGACAACGACAGGCGGACGCGGTACAAGAACGGACGTGTCTTCTTTTTGTAAAACTTCAGCCAAATGATGTGCAGATTGATCCTCCTCTTCTACAGGTTTCTGATCTTCTGCAACAGCTTGAAATCCAATATCCTCAGCAACAATAGACGCGGTTTCAAAATCGATCCGTTCATTCAATGAAGCAAAAATTCCATTTTTCATGAGTTCCTGCATCAAACGTGCCACAGGAACCTGAAGTTTCGTTGCAAATTCACGTACGGTTAAAACAGCGGGGATCGCAACTTCCTTGCGTTCCACAGGCACCTGATGTTGTTCATGAGCCTCTGTCTGACTTTTTTGCTGATCCATTTTTTGTTGCAAACGCTGACGACGACGCATTTCCGCCCAAGCTTCCATGATTTGATGAGCGACACGATCATCCACTTTAATCGCACGTTTTCCAATACTAAAACCGAGCGAAGGAATTTTTTCCCGCAACTCTTCTGGAAGAACGTTTAAACGGCGTGCAAGTTCAGAAATATTCATGAAAATACCTTAAGTGTTGGCTATCATAACGTGGTTACACTCACTCGTCAACGATAGATAATAAAACCTGGTTTCCCCTCCTTTTTACAACCATAACTCTCCGTTGTCGCCGACCATTTTTTTGAACAGGAGAAAAAAGAAACTTTATATTTCTTGACTCTAACACACAACCCGCAACACTTCTTCCACACTTGTGATCCCTTGTAATATTTTACGAATACCATCTTCCATCATCGTTGTCATTCCTTCTTCAACCGCAGCCTGTTGGATTTCCGCTGCATTTGCCCGACGCATAATATATTCCCGAATTCTTGGTGTCATCTGAAGTATTTCAAAGATTCCGATGCGACCCATATATCCTGAATTGTGACAAACTCGACATCCTTTGCCTGCAAAAACACGAAAATACGTTTTTTGTCCAAAATACTTTTGAAACAACGTCGGTTGAACAATTCTTTGTAACCGTATCAAATCCGAATTCACACTGTGAATACAATGTCTGCAAATACGACGCACTAATCGTTGGGCAACAATGACATTAATGGTCGAGGCAATCAAAAATGGCTCCACCTTCATTTCCAAAAGTCTTGGCAATGTGGTCGCAGCATCATTGGTATGAAGCGTGGATAAAACAAGATGACCGGTCATAGCAGCATTGACCGCAATGGTTGCTGTTTCTTCGTCACGGACTTCCCCCACAAAAATAATGTCCGGATCTTGACGAACAATCGACCGAAGACCTGTCGCAAACGTGAGTTTGGTTCTGGGATTGACCTGAATCTGGCTGATTCCCTCTACATCATATTCAACAGGATCCTCAATGGTCGCAATATTTACACCGCGTTGGTTTAAAATCTGAAGCAGAGCATACATCATCGTTGTTTTTCCCGAACCAGTGGGACCGGTTGTTAAGATCATTCCATATGGTTGCTGCGCAGCTATTTTCAATTTTTCAACTTCAGACAGATCCAATCCCAAAATATCAAGATAAAGTCCGCGCCCGCGTTCCATAAAAAGTCGTAAAACAACCTTTTCTCCCTCAAGAATCGGAACAATCGAAACATGCACATCTATATCTTTTTTATTTTGTAAACGAATGCACAATTTGCCATCTTGAGCTGTGAAGTGTTCATCTGTGCGCAAGACAGCCAAAATCTTTATACGTGAAACAACAGCTTCATGAAGAGATTTCGGAAACCGAAAAAGATCATATAAAATTCCATCCACGCGATAACAAACAAGTGTAAACGCCTCATGAGGTTCAATATGAATGTCTGAGGCATGATTATCACACCCATACCTCAAAAGCAGATCAACAAGCGGGATAATAATACTTTCACGTTCGATATGAGCTTGTGCTCCTTGCTCAGTAAATGAACGTCCATATTGCTCTATCAGTTGAGAAATTTCATCAAATATTTGGGAACTGTATTCTGCAAATGCTTCTTCTAAAAAACCTGGAGTTGTATAAGTGACCATTATTGGCTCTCCAAGCTTTTTCTCTAAAAAATCTCGTACCTCTTTATTTTCCGGGTCCACCATTGCCACCTGACATATTCCATCGATCCATCCGTAAGCCAAAACATTTTCTTTCCTGGCAAATGCTTCCGGAATCATTTTTACTGCTTCCGGATCAATAGGTGTTTGACTCAGATGAATAAAATTTATTCCATATGCATCTGCGATAAGTTTACCTATTTCTTCATCTTTAAAAATACCAGCCTCAACAAAACCAGCTTCTGGAGGTCGAACTGTTCTGATTGCCTCGTTCATGATTCGATCGAATATTTCTGAAGAAACAAATCCGGAATCGACGAATAATCTTCGATATTGTATTGTTTGCAAAGCCATGTAAAAAACCTTTTATGACAAATCTGAAAGAAAAAATCTCTTTAAATTATATCAAACAACTATAAATTCACAACGCATCTTTTCTATGTCCCCGTCTGGATTTCTCCTCATTGACAAACCACCAGGGCCCACCTCTCATGACATCGTTGATCATGCGCGTCGTGTTATTGGGATTCGTCGCATTGGACATGCAGGCACCCTTGATCCATTTGCAAGCGGTCTTCTTATTCTTGGAATTGGGACAACGACAAAACGTCTTTCTTTGTTGGTTGGTTTAGATAAAATCTACGAAACAACTATCGTATTCGGTGCACAAAGTGACACAGATGACCGGACCGGAACAATCACCCAAACATCGAAGCCACTTCCAGATGAAGCAACTATTGCTCAAACTGTTCATACATTCAAAGGAACCATTGAACAAATTCCTCCCATTTATTCTGCAATCAAAGTTCAGGGTCAAACATTGTATCGCGCTGCACGAGCCGGTCATCCGATCCAAGCTGCACCGCGTAAAGTTTCCATTTTTGAGTGGGATATTCTTTCTTGCGAATCAGATGCAAACCTCAATGTTCATCACTTTGAAAGTTCTATCCACTGTTCATCCGGTACCTATATTCGTGCCTTAGCTAGAGATATAGGAACTATTCTGAAATGTGGAGGATATGTGGAAGAATTACGAAGAATTTCTATTGGACCATTTGGTGTTTCTGAAGCAATTTCTCTGGAATCCCTTCAAACAGAATGGAAATCTCATCTTTTGTCAGAAGAAAATATTCTTTCTCGTCTTCCTGTCTCCCATCTCTAACTGCTATGGATGGCTTGCGAAAACAGATATTTTCTGGCAAACTAAAGATGTAACTTTTGATCATGTTTTCCAATAAAAGAAATGGCTGAATGAGTTTTCTCTTGTGGACCCGGTTCGTCTGATATTATCTCGATTACTTCCAATGTTTTTGTATGTTTTTTCCATTCTCTGGTAGATTTTCCTTCGTACATGAACTGTAAATCAGTTCTTTTTCGAGTTCAGACGTTCTTTTTCCGGTTTCGACAATAAAAGACCATTTCCCTATTTCTCGGATAACCGATTTTTTTATGTTATCCCTTCCATTTACCATTTTTATCCTGGGATGCGGACTCATTGCTGGTGCTTGCATTGGCTATATCATGCGCCGTTATCTTGCCCAGAAGACCATGCGAAATGCCGAAACAAAAGCAGAAAAACTCATTGCGGAATCAAAGACGAAACAACAAGAACTTCTCATTGAAGCAAAAGAAAAAGCCATCAATATTATTGAGGAAGCGAAACGAGAAGAGACAAATCGACAACGAGATCTCCAAGAATCTCAAAAACGTCTAGAAAAACGGGAAGTTTTATTTGATCAAAAACTCCTGGAACTTGAAGATAAAAAAAATAAACTCGAAGAAAAAGTTAAACATGTTGAAGAAGGAAAGAAAAAAGTTTTAGAATTGCGAGAACAGGCCGTGGAAAAATTGCAAGAAATTTCCAATCTTACCAAGACGCAAGCTGAAGAACGTCTCTTAAAACTTGTCGAGGAAACACATCAGGAAGCCATGCTGAATCGAATTCGTAAACTCGAACAAATGACTGAAGAAGAATTGGAACGTCAGGCACGTAAACTTTTATCCTTGGCAGTCACGCGTTACGCATCTTCACAAGCCATTGAAACAACCACAACAGCAGTCACTCTTCCATCTGATGAGATGAAAGGACGTATTATTGGAAAAGAGGGACGCAATATCAAAGCCATCGAGCTTCTCACTGGCACAGAAATTATTGTAGATGACACTCCAGAGATTATCACCATCAGCGGATTTTCTCCGATTCGTCGTCAGGTGGCAAAATTAGCCCTTGAAATGCTCATTAAAGACGGTCGCATTCATCCAGCCCGCATCGAGGAATCCATCAGCGACGCAAAAAAAATGCTCGCAACAGACATCAAAAAAAGCGGAGAAGAAGCACTTTATACACTGGGTATTCCCGTTTCTTCCATTGATCCAAAACTTGTTTCGATTCTCGGTCGTCTTAAATATCGCACAAGCTACGGTCAAAACGTCCTCCAGCACTCCATTGAAGTTGCCCAACTTTCCGCCATTATGGGCGAAGAATTGGGTGCAGACGTTTTTGTGTGCAAAAAAGGCGGACTCTTTCATGATATTGGCAAGGCCGTAGACCATGATATGCAAGGAGCACACCCGGAAATCGGATACAATATCCTGAAAAAATTTGGACTCCCGGAAGAAATTTGTTACCAATCCATTGCCCATCACGAAGATCGTCCACGTACGATCGAAGGAGCACTTGTAAAGGCTGCGGATGCTATTAGTGGAGCACGACCAGGAGCACGCAAACAATCTTTGGAACAATTTGTGGGACGCATGAAGGAACTCGAACAAACAGCTATAAGTTTTGAAGGTGTTGAAAAAGCCTACGCCATTCAAGCGGGTCGTGAGGTTCGTGTCTTTGTTCAACCGGAAAAAATTGATGATTTAACTGCGTACAAACTCGCAAAAGACATTGCCCTCAAAATCGAGGGAGAACTTCAATATCCAGGCGAAGTAAAGATCACTCTTATTCGTGAAACACGTGTGGTGGAATACGCACGATAAAAATTCCTATGGTTTTCTTGATATTCGGAGATATCGTAGGACGTATTGGTCGGGAAGCTATAAAACGCATGCTTCCCGATTTGCGTTCCGTATTTAAACCTGATCTTGTGATTGCGAATGCAGAAAATCTTGCACATGGCACCGGAGCTTCCATAAAAACAATCGAAGAAATGCGCACAGCTGGCGTGAATATTTTTACGTCTGGCAATCACATCTTTGACCGCAAAGATGCTGTTCATATTTTTGAAGATTCTTCTCTTTCCCAAGTTGTTTTGCGTCCTGCAAATTATCCACCAAAGACCATGGGACAAGGATGGACAGTTGTGGAAAACAAAGAAAAAACAATCCTTATTTTAAATTTGATGGGACGCGTTTTTTTCAATCAACATTTTGATGATCCGTTTCGAATAGCTAATCAACTTATTGACGAACACCCAGCTGATTTCGTTCTTATTGATCTTCATGCGGAAGCTACCTCAGAAAAAAGTACATTTGGACTCTATCTTGACGGACGCGCGACTGTTGTTTGGGGAACCCACACACACGTTCCAACCGCAGATGAACGTCTTTTACCCAAAGGAACAGCCTATATAACCGACATCGGAATGTCTGGAGGCATGAACGGCTCCATTGGTGTCCAATATGAAGCTGTTCGAGATCTTTTTCTCAACCAACGTCCTGTTTCTTTTGAAGTGATTGAACATGGAATGTGTGAAATTAATGCTATCCTCGTTCATGCAGAAGATGGACAATCAACACACATTGAACGCATTCGTCGTATGATTGAGATAGAATAAATTTTTTGAATCCTCTATCGACAGTCTTAAAAAATTTAGCTATACTCGGAGAAGAATAATGCTTTTCATTCTTTTTTATGAACAAAGCAGACCTTGCTATCCAACTTGCCGAACGCCTCAATATTTCAAAAAAACTTGCAGAAAATTTTATTGAGGAATTCGAAAACGTCGTCACACTAACTCTGACCCAAAGAGGAGAAGTTACTATTGCCGGATTCGGAACTTTCTCTGCAAAAGTTCGAGCTGGCCGTATGGGTGTTAATCCACAAAATCCATCTCAAAAAATGCAGATTCCTCCAGTAACTGTTCCTAAATTCAAAGCAGGAAAAGCATTGAAGGATGCCCTCAAGAAAAAAGCCTCCTAATTTAGAATTTAAAAAAGACAACAAAAAAATGAGAATATTTTCTCATTTTTTTGTTGATTATTTTTACTGTCCTCTGACTGTTTGTATGATTGGTTCAAACGCCACATTTTCATTCATGAACTGAGAAATCACGACAAGTGTTGTTCCGTCGACAAACAAATAATGAACCTTGTCAACTCCGAGAGCAGTCGTACTCACCACTTTTTTCATCTGAATTTTTCCTTTCTCCATGTCCACAGTCTCTTTTATTAAAACATTCTGAGAATCGGATGCTTTGAGTGCTTCCAAAAATTGATCAATTGTTTTCCCGTCCATGGCATAAAAATAAGCAATACTCACTGGTTGATCCTCACGAGTTACATCACGCAAAGACGCAAAAAACTTTCCAGGGAGATCCATATATTCCGTTGCCTGCTGTTCGGACGGACGAGAACGCATTTCCATGCCAGATGGATAATCAAAAGAAAAACGATAATCCACATTCACATATGTATTCCATCCTGTCTGAACAGATGTTGGCTGCAGTGGAACAGAAGACCGCATACATCCGAATCCAAATAAGGCAAAACAAACAACAAGAAGAATAGTTCTCTTCATATAATCAAGAAGGTTCATGGATAAAAAGTTCAACCTCCTCTCGAATATTTTCAAGTGAAACTTGTTTTGATTCTGAGAGATATCGTTCTTTCCATTCAACAGCATTTTCTCTCAAGGTTCGTTCAGAAATGACAAGGCGCAATGGAATCCCTATCAAATCTGCATCGGCAAATTTTTCCCCAGCAGAAACATCTGCGCGATCATCCCAAAAAATCTCTATTCCTGCAGATGTACATTCATCATACAAAGCAGATGCGGTCGCATATACCTGATCAGTTACAACAGAATCCTTTGCATTCAATGAGACCAAATGAATCGGATAAGGTGCGACAGATTTAGGCCAAATTATTCCCTTTTCATCATGGGAAGCTTCAACGATGGCACCAATCAGACGAGTTGTTCCAATCCCATAACACCCCATAAGCACCCGTTTGCGCTGACCATCTTCTGTAGAAAAATTTAAATCAAACGCGTCAGAATATTTCGTTCCAAGATCAAAAATATTTCCAACCTCAACGCCTTTTGTTTTAAATAATTTCGCTCCACACATCGGACACGCATTGTTTTCTTGCACGGTTGCCACCTCACTGTTTTGTCCGAATTCACATTTCTCACAGGCTACGATCACATCTTCTCCTGCCGACGTAATCGCTTGAAATTCGTGAGATGGATTTTGTGTGAAAATACCCCCGCTTGCTTGTACGACTTTGACGTTTAATCCGCAACGAGAAAAAACGTCCACATATGCACGCAAGACGCGCTCGTAAAAAACAGTCAAATCCTCCTGGGTTGCATGAAAACTATACATATCTTTCATGCGAAACTCCCTTCCACGTAACACACCAGATTTTGCTCGTAGTTCATCACGAAACTTTGTATTGATTTGATACACGACAGCTGGCAGATCGCGATAAGAATGCACAAATTTCTGCACAAGCGGCGTCACCACCTCTTCGTGACTTGCCCCGAGTGCATACTGTTTTTCTGTTTGCGATTGAATCTTAAAAAGAATGTCTACATTATTCCATCGGTTTGTGATGTCCCAATATTCTTTTGGTTGAAGTGAGGGCATGAAAATTTCTGATGCTCCAAGTTTATTCATCTCTTCACGAACAATCTGTTCAACATTTTTCATGACGGAAAGTCCGAGTGGAAGCCATGTATACACTCCTGCCATTTCCTGATCCACAAAACCAGCTTGCGTGAGCAGTCTGGCATTCACGGATTCTGTGTCATGAAGTGCTGTTTTATTTGTTTGAGAAAAAAGACAGGAATATCGCATATAGTATTTTGACTGGTGCGCCTGGAGGGAATCGAACCCCCATCACTGGTTCCGAAGACCAGCACTCTATCCGTTGAGCTACAGGCGCATTTTATGCAGTAAATTTACATAAATTCTTGACGTTCGTCAACCGGTTTGGCATACTCACTCGTGTTATCTTGAAACGGGAGAACTTTCGACTTTGAGGGCAGTTCTAGAAGCAAGCGAGGATCGCAGAAAGATATACTGAATAAGTACGTCGTCGAGAACCAAAGCTTGCGACAACGAAATGCTCCAAAGCTGAAAGTTCTTGCGCGCATAGCTCAGCGGTAGAGCAGGTGGCTCTTAACCACTTGGTCGGGGGTTCAAATCCCTCTGCGCGCACCAAAAAAACAGGCATTATATGCCTGTTTTTTTCTTACCATCCCATTTTGGTGATTGCAGTTGCTGCTGCAGCCACCTGCGCTTCGTGTTTTGATGTTCCTATACCAACGGTCACAAGATCCTTTCCTAAATATACTCCAACTTGAAAGACCTTTGCATGGTCAGGTCCTTCTTCAGAGAGCACTTTATAAATCGGAGTGACTCCATGTTTTTCTTGTGCAGACTCCTGAAAACGACTTTTTGGATCAAGATAAAGCTGGTGCTGTAAAATTTTTGGAAGCTCAATTAAAACAGTGTCTGTAATAAACTTTTTCGAAGATTCCCAACCTTGATCAAGATAAATAGCTCCAATAACCGCTTCAAAAGCATTTGCCAAAATATAATGACGTGCTTTAGAATTTTTATCTTTTGCCTCGCCTTTGGAAAGATACAAATAGGCTTCAACCCCAAGACTTTCACAAATATCTGCAAGAGTGTCCGCATTCACAAGGGCCGCTCGCCAATTTGTGAGTTCACCTTCCGGATTTTCATAGTGGAGATACAAATATTCGGTCACGACAAGTTCGAGGACAGCATCACCTAAAAATTCAAGGCGTTCGTTATGCCCGAGCATGAAATCAGGATGTTCGTTCAAATAGGATCGATGAACAAGTGCTTGGCGTAGCGTATCGGTATTTTGAAACGTCACGCCAAGAATCTGTTCTAACGGTTGTAAATCAGCCATAAATTCACGAAGGAGTTTCCACAGATTTAGTTGAAGAATCTTCTTCTTTTTCTTTTTGCTTCAAAGGAAGCTTATCGATGTCTTTAATTTCCTCACGAACAAGCATGTCTTTATAAATAGCTCCAAGTACCCCATTCACAAATCGACCAGATGCTTCTCCACCAAAACTTTTAGCAAGTTCAATCGCTTCGTTAATAGCGACTTTCGAAGGAATGAGTGGAACATATTTCAATTCATACGCCCCAATACGGAGAATCGATCGATCAATGACCATCATATTCTCGAGCGGCCAATTCGGAGCGAAACGACAAATCAAATCATTGATTTCATCAAAATGAGCAAAAACTCCATCCAATGTTGTTTTCACATACCCACCATCATCAAAATTCGGTGCGAATTCTCGACGGTTAAATTCAATATACGAATTCAACGCGCCAGCTGTCTGACCGTTAAAATCCCATTGATAAAGCGATTGCATAGCAATCGTGCGGGCAAGGTGCCGATTTGACATAAAGAACAAAATGGATGAGATCGAATATATTTTAGGAAACAGAGGAAGGAGATTCTGCACTTTCTGGTTTCTGAATTTTTTTTGCAGGAGTTGTCTTTGCTTCTGATTTTTTGACTGTTGTCGCCTTTTTTACCACTGGTTTGGAAACAGGAGTCGTTTTTGATGCTATTTTTAGCACTGTTCTACCCTTATAAAAACCACAACTTCGACATGCTCGATGAGCAAGTACGGGTTCTCCGCACTGTTGGCAAGAAGTAACCGAACTCTTTTTCAAGGCAAAGTGTGCGGAACGACGTCGTTTATCAGAACTTGTTCTTCGATGTCCAGGAAGACCCATAAAAAAATAACTATACGAAATTCAACAAACAAATCATATCAAAAAAGCCCAAAAACGTCAACTATTCGTTTTTTCATGTACAAAACAAAAACCTGCCAGGCAAGTACCTTTTGGCAGGTTTAAACGTTTGAATGTGGAAAATTTGTCACGGATGACAGATGATAAATATTCCACAATAATGGGTCTGGAGATCGCATCCGTAGGCCGTATAACAGCCGGCCTTGTTTGTTGTCTGATTCAGGATAATCATGGCATGAAAAATCACATCACCCTCATCGAGGGTTTCGAGAAAACAGAAGGCAGCGTTTTTACCAACCTCCTCAATGGTGATCCTATAGGTCTCATCTTGATAGACCCATTCATTGAGGATATCACTCTCATCGCCAACTTTCTCGGTCCATCTCTGGACACAATTGATGGCTGCTTCCTGAACCGGATCGGGCAAGACAGGTAGAACATCCGAATCCTGAACCACCGTACGGATTCCGGAATGTCCAGTCCAGTAACCTGCTTGGGCGTATCCGATGGTAAACACCATGACCAGACCGGAGAAAACCATCATCAAAAAACTCCACATCCTGATTGTCTTCAATTTTTCTCTCCTTGTTGGAAACCACATCGCGATGAAAACCAAATTCACCACGAAGCGGAGGCATCCTAGGACAGAGGAAAAAATTTGTCTAGACAATCGCCACACTTGTAACTTTGTCGTTTGATTCCTTGAATCGCATGATTCGAACTCCTTGGGTGGCACGTCCAAGAACAGAAATGGATGATAATGCTGTACGAATAACCTGTCCGGCCATGGAAATAACCATAAGATCACGTGTGTCATCTGCATTTACCATTCTTCCAGCCACAATTTTACCAATTTTTCCTTGAGTATTCGCGGTTTTAATTCCAGAACCTCCACGAGCCTGAACTTTGTATTCATCAACGGGGGTGCGTTTTCCAAATCCGTGTTCTGTAACAACGAGGAGTTGTGGCGGGTCTTTTCGCTTTTGCATTTCCAGCGAAATAATATCCATACCAACAACCGCATCATTTCCCTTTAAACGGATTCCACGCACACCTGATGCTACCCGACCCATCGGACGAACATCTTTTTCATGGAAACGGATGGATTGACCATCGGATGTCACCAACATCACATCATCATTTCCTGTGGTCGGACGAACCCATTCAAGATTATCTCCCTCTTTCAATTTGATCGCAATCAATCCACTCTGACGAATATTCTCAAAATCGGTAAATGGTGTTTTCTTAATCGTTCCTTTATTTGTTACCATAAGAAGATGTTTGAATCCTTCGACATCTGCCATAGAAAGGGTTGCGGATACAGATTCTCCCGGAGCCAAATTCAAAAAATTCACCAGGGCTGTTCCCTTTGCTGTTCGGCTTGTTTCCGGAATATCATATGCTTTCATCTGGAATACACGACCGCGGCTAGTAAAAAACAAAAGATCACGATGTGTTGTGGTTGAAAAAAGTTGTTCCACTTCATCTTCTTCTTTTGTGGTAAGACCAAGAACTCCTTTTCCTCCACGTTCCTGCTGACGAAATGTGTCTGGTGAAAGACGTTTGATATATCCACCCTGCGTGATCATTACAATAGCTGGAAGATCTGGAATCACATCTTCCATAGAAAATTCCTTGACACCCTGTTTTACAACTTTTGTCCGACGTTCATCTCCGTACGATTTCTTCAGATCCTGAATTTCATCCTTTACAAGACTTTTTAACTTTGTTTCAGATTTGAGAATAGATTCTAATTCTTTGATCAAAGCTTGTTTTTCTTCATATTCCTGCTCAATCTTCAACCGTTCAAGATTCGCAAGCTGTTGGAGGCGTATTTCAAGAATGGCAACCGCTTGAAGTTCAGAAAGAGAGAACCCTTTCATAAGAGCGGTACGAGCCTCGTCACGATCTTTGGATTTTTTAATCGTGGCAATGATTTTATCGATGTGAAGAAGCGCAATGCGCAATCCTTCCAAAATATGAGATCGTTCACGTGCGCGATTCAAATCAAATTGGGTACGACGGCGAACCACCACTTTTCGATGCTTCAAGTACTCTTCCAAAATCATTTTCAAGTTCAAAATTCTGGGCTGAATTCCATCAATGAGTGCCAGCATGTTTACGTGAAATGTTTCTTGAAGTTGTGTAGCTTGAAACAATCGATTCAAAACTTTTTTCGGGAAAGCATCACGTTTTAATTCAACCACAATGCGCACGCCAGCACTTGTTGATTCATCCCACAAATCCTTGATACCTTCAATCTTTTTTTCGCGTACCAATAGAGCAATTTTTTCCAAAAGAGTTGCTTTGTTCACTTGGTAGGGAATTTCGTGAACCAAAATACGAAAGTTTCCTTTTGCATCTTCGACAATCTCGGTTTTTGCACGCGTTAAAATTCCTCCCCTTCCCGTTGCATATACCTGTCGAATGTCATTGATATTGTAAATAATTCCTCCAGTTGGAAAATCCGGTCCTTGTACAAATTGCATCAAATCATCAATGGTCGCTTCTGGTTGATCCAACAAAAACGTCAATGCATCACAGACTTCCGTCAAATTATGCGGAGGAATATTTGTCGCCATTCCAACGGCAATGCCAAGGGTTCCGTTTACAATCAAATTCGGAAGTTTGGTTGGAAGAACTTTTGGCTCCTCATGAGCTCCATCATAGTTTGGACGAAAATCGACCGTATCACGTTCGATATCCGTAAGCATCTCTTCGGCAAGCGCATGAAGTTTTGATTCTGTGTAACGATATGCGGCAGGCGGATCGCCATCAAGAGAACCGAAGTTTCCTTGTCCGTGAACTAACGGATATCGAAGAGAAAAATCCTGGGCTAAACGAGCAAGAGAGTCATAGACAGCAATATCTCCATGTGGGTGATACTTTGCCAAAACATCTCCAACAACCGTTGCACATTTTTTAAAACGAGATCCAGAACGCAAGCCTGTTTGCCACATCGAATACAAAATACGGCGATGAACAGGTTTCAGTCCGTCACGAACATCTGGTAATGCACGAGCCACAATGACAGACATGGCATAATCAAGATAAGCATCTGACATTTCTTCACGAATATCCCGAAGCTCTAATTTTCCCGCTCCATTATTTTCTAATGGTTCTGCTGGAGCGGCTGATTGTTTTGAAGAATAATTTTTTGGCATAACAGTCAATCAAAGGAAATCAATCGGATGAATGGACAGAATTTACATTTGAAGAAGGGTGTTCTAATTCTTGTTTCATAAGAGATGCAACAACTTCCATGGCTGAGACTCGCTTCTGGACCGTCTCTTCAAGAGGGAGAGTTACCGTTGCTACTGCTTGTTGCAATCCAGAAACAGAAGGAGCGCTTTGATTTTGTACATTTTCAACAATTCCACGCATTCCTTGAGATAGTTCATGCCAAGAAGCAGTTCCGGGTATGGACCACCTCACTCCTGTAAAAAAATCACGCAAGGAAAAAATCCATCCGACAAAAACAAGAATCACAGCCACACTGACCCCCACAATAAACTGAGCCCGCTGGCGCGATGATGGTGAGACAAGAATAACCTCATCACGCGGTTTTCTTTTTTCCATACATCTTTTGTTGAAACCAATTTTTTACGCACGTTCAAGATTCATAATGAGCATGTCTTCTTCTGGAAGATCTCGACGTGACACCTTATATTTTATCGCTTCTTCTCGACGACAAATACTTAATTCCTTACAGAATGAATCAACAGTTCCAACCGTCTCCTTCATTCCATGAACCGCATGCGTCATCGGAATCACCACACGCGGCTCAATTTGACCAATCACTTCTGAAGCATCTCCTGGAGAAAGAACACGCCCTCCTCCAACAGGAATCATTAAAATATCGATATGACTCAATTGTTCCAACTCTTTGTCTGTCAAAGAACGATCCAGTGCCCCGAGATGAGCTATCCGAATTCCCTCCTGTTCCATCACAAACAAACGATGCGATCGATCTCCACTCTTCAATGGAGCCTGAATACCAAATAGAAAAACGTTGCGCACCTCATATTCACCCGGAAGAGCAATAATAAATGGATTTCCTTGTACTATATCAATCGCATTCGCATCTTCCGCATTATGTGTTGAAATAATGATATCCGCGGTCATGTTACGTGGAAGTTTCAATCCCGTCTCTGAACGGTACGGATCCGAAACAAGGATCACTTCCCCTTCCAGAGTCTTAAACGTAATTTCAAAACAAGAAAGTCCGTGCCAAACAATCTGCATATCATTCAATAA
Source organism: Candidatus Uhrbacteria bacterium GW2011_GWC2_41_11 (assembly GCA_000996355.1). Taxonomy (GTDB): domain Bacteria; phylum Patescibacteriota; class Patescibacteriia; order UBA9934; family GWF2-40-263; genus UBA10014. The sequence goes on along the minus strand of LCAH01000001.1, from coordinate 18,513 downwards.
AGACAAGTATTTTCTGACAAGAAGTGTATCACACCCATCATAGGAAAGAAAAAATACAAATATTTCTATTCTTCTTCTCCTAATGTTCCACGCCAGTATTCAATCTCTTTTTTTACGATTTCCAATTCTGGATCACGTTCAGTCACACTCCAGCCAGCTTCAAGGGTACGCACCTTGTCTAAAATTTCGTCTCGCCATTTCGGATCCTTATTTGCAAGTGAACGGAGGATGTCAATTTGTTTTTGAATTTCATCCATATACACCTCATATTGACTCACTAATTTTTCATATTCCGCTTGATGTTCTTTTATAATATCAACCATGTCATCCTTCATATGTTCATCCGCGTCAAGAATACCATCCTGAATTTGATAACGTTCTTCTGGATTAAATCGTTCTTCAAACAAACTGCTGCGAACAATTTCTTCCAAGTTCGCTCCAGTCTCAAGTAATTCTTCTAATTTTGATCGAACAGAAACATCCAAATGGTCAAGAATAATTTCTATCCGCTTTACTTCTCCGGCTTTTTTCGTCAGGTCCCAAAATGCGTGACGATGCGGATATTCTCCCTTTCCCACCTTTGCTAAGGCCGCGAGAACTTCTTCTTCGGTCGCAAGTTCATTTGCTAACAAACGATCATACAATCCTTTTGCCTCTTCCTGTACACTTTCTGGAACTGTTGGAACAAAATGTTCCATAGCATATTTGAATTGCTTTAAAAGAAATTGATGCGGATGAGACATAAAACAAAAAAATGAAGAGAAAGCTCTCTTAAGATACCTCATTTACTCTTCTAATGAAAAGAGAGCACTATAGACAATAAAACAAATGAATAAATTGACAAATAAGAAAAAAGTTAGTAAAAAATATCAACAATTTGTTCTTTCACCAACCTCCAAAGGAGAAAAATCATGAAAATTCAGGAATTGAATGATCTTGATAGCCTGATAAACCAGATTCCGATGATACTCAGAGAAAGACCAGACACACTTTTTCTCAATCAACAAAGAGGAAATGCATCTGATTTCATACATCGTGTTCAGACGGCTCATGGCCTTGTGGCTGATTTTGATGGGACTCTGCATTCTGGCAACCAATGGGAAGATCTGCGCCGCTGTATGCGCACAGACTTAAAACAAGCAGATGAAAAAGCCGCAACAAAGTACTTCTCCGATCAACGAAGTGATCTGGGAGATATAAAGTTTATTCTAAACAGTGTTTGGGATCTCCACCATTCAGAATTCACAAAAGGACAATTAACATCCTTGGCTCACTCAACATCGATTCGTGAGGGAGGTTTGAAACTCCTTCAATCCTTTTCTCGTGTAGCTATTATCAGTTTTGGCCTGAAAGATTTTATCGAAGAATGGTGTGATATTCATGGCTGTGAAGCGGAAATTTTTGCCTTGCAAGTCCATTGGCAAACACCAAATTCCACAAGATCAAATCTGGAGTGTTTGTGTCTGGGCGGCATGGAACGAACCGTTGTTTCAGACGCAAACAAGGGTTACATGCGGGATGTTTTCTGTGCATCACACAACCTGGAACTGAAAGAACTCCTCATTCTTGGAGATTCTCCAACGGACATCAAGCTCATGACGCCTGAGGCGGTCAATGTCCTAATTGTCCCTCATCATGACCCACAATCTGACCGTATTACATCGCGCCTACGCTCACTTGCCGAGTTCTGGCCGAATCTTTCAGCAATTCTCTGTTCGGATTCTCTCAAATTTCTGGCCGATATTCGACAAAATAGAACCTAACTATTACCCTGGATATTCCAGGGTTTTTTGTTTCATTTGAATGCTTGCAAAAAAACATCCTTTCCTCTATACTCATCACACTTTCCTTATTTTTAGCCCCGTTGGATCTTGGTAATCATTAGAACCATTTGTCTGGCGGAAAAACGTATGACCACGAAAAAAATTATTAAAAAACCCATAAAGGAAGAAACAGCCTTTGGAAAACTTCTTGCAGAAGGGGGATATTTGAAAATTCCAAAAGTAGGGGACGTTGTTAAAGGAAAAATTATCTCTGCAAGTCGACGTGAAGTTCGTATTGATATTGAAGGAGTCACTGCTGGTGTCATTCGCGGACGCGAATTATTTGCCGAATCCAGCGTGTATAAAAACCTCCACCCAGGAGATGAAGTAGAAGGTACAGTCATTGACTTGGAAAACGAAAATGGAGAAATGGAACTTTCCTTCCGTTTTGCCGGTCAACAACGTGCATGGGAAGATTTACAAAAACTGTTTACAGGCGGAGAAGTTATTTCAGTCACGGTTCTTGAAGCCAACAAAGGTGGGTTGATTGTAAATGTAAACCACATTACCGGCTTCCTTCCTGTTTCTCAGCTTTCTCCTGATCATTACCCACGTGTCAGCGGTGGAGACAAGAATAAAATCCTTGAAAAACTCAAAACCTACGTTGGAGAAGCATTTACTGTACGTGTCATTGATGCAAATGAACGTGAAAGCAAACTCATTGTTTCTGAAAAAGCCGTATGGGAAGAACGTCAAAAAGACATTCTCTCACGCTACAAAGTTGGAAACATGGTTGAAGGAGAAGTGACAGCTCTCGCAGACTTTGGAGCGTTTGTAAAATTTGATTCCTTAGAAGGATTGGTTCATATCAGTGAAATTGCTTGGCAGCGTATTGATCATCCAAAAGATCTTTTGAAAGTCGGTGATCATGTCAAAGCAGAAGTGATCGGTATTGAAGGAAGCAAAATTTTCCTTTCCATGAAAAAATTGATCCAAGATCCTTGGAAAAATGTTGAGGAAAAATATAAAATTGGCTCGACAGTTAAAGGAAAAGTATTGAAAATCAATCCATTTGGATTTTTTGTGGAGTTGGATCCAGAAATTCATGGTCTTGCACACGTTTCAGAACTTTCTGAAAAACCTGTTACTGACATCCATACGATCGCAAATATTGGTGACGAACTTGACTTTAAAGTTGTTTCCATTGAACCAAAAGAACACCGTCTCGGACTTTCTTTGAAAACAACATCAGAACCAGAAAATACCCCTACAGAACCTGTTGGAGAATAATTTTCCCTCATATCTGGACAAACACAAACAAAGACGAGGCTTTTGCCTCGTCTTTGTATCTTGTGTAGGACTTTCTCAGTTTAGACTAGTTTTGGTGCACGGGGTGCAAGTTTTATCGAGCTGTACTAAATCAAGTACAGCGAGAAAAACTGGGGTCCCCGTAAACCAAAAATAGGCAAAATGAGAAAGTCCTATCTTGAAATGATTCAATATTCCAGTATACTAATCTTGTTATCTTGAAACGTTTTTTTTGCCCTGTTGCTATGAAACCACTCTCAAAAAATATTATTTTTTTCGTCTTATCCATTCTTTTAATTACAGCAATTTTTTCGACTTACACTCTTTCAGGTGAAAAACCAAAAGATGTCGGGATCAGCACCCTTGTCGAACAAATCAAAAAAGGCGACGTCGTTTCCATTGATGTCACAGGAAATGATTTGGAAATACACTTAAAAAATGAGGATCAAACAAAAAAACAACCGTCCGAAAAAACTAGAAAAGAATCCGGCGAACCTCTTTCAGAACTTCTTACACGATATGGGGTCAGCACCGAACAATTACAACTCATTCAAATAACCGTTCGGGATGAAAGTCGACAAGCCTTCTTCTTTAATATTCTTCTTTCTTCCCTCCTTCCTTTGGCTCTTTTGGGACTCATCTTTTGGTTCGTCATCCGACAACTCCAAGGAGCAAATAGCAAAGCCATGTCATTTGGACAATCTGGCGCACGAGAAGTGTCTACAAAAGATAAAGATCGTGTGACATTCAAGGATGTAGCTGGGGCAATAGAAGCAAAAGAAGAACTGATGGAAGAAGTCGAGTTTTTAAAGAATCCAAAAAAATTTGTTGACCTTGGTGCCAAGATCCCAAAAGGCGTTCTGCTTATGGGTTCACCAGGAACTGGAAAAACCCTTCTTGCCCGCGCTGTAGCTGGAGAAGCAAATGTCCCTTTTTTCCATATCAGTGGATCAGAATTCGTTGAAATGTTCGTGGGAGTTGGAGCGGCACGTGTCCGTGATCTTTTTAGTAAAGCAAAGAAAAATGCTCCTTGTATTATTTTCATTGATGAAATTGATGCAGTTGGCCGCCAACGCGGCGCAGGACTTGGCGGAAGTCATGATGAACGAGAACAAACGTTAAACCAAATTCTTGTGGAAATGGATGGATTTGATCCGCATATTGGTGTAATCGTGATTGCAGCTACCAACCGACCGGATGTGCTTGATCCGGCCCTCTTGCGTCCAGGACGTTTTGATCGCCAAGTAGTTATGGATCTTCCTGATATCAATGAACGTCTTGAAATTCTGGCCATTCACGCAAAAAATAAACCTATTGAATCAAACATTGAACTCCGTCGTGTTGCCGAACGAACTCCTGGATTTTCTGGAGCGGATCTCGCAAACCTTTTGAACGAGGCAGCTATTCGTGCGGCACGACACGATCGGAAAATCATCCTCATGGAAGACATTTTGGACTCTATTGAAAAAGTACTGCTTGGTCCGGAACGTAAAAGTCATATTTTATCTAAACAGGAACGCGAAGTGACTGCTTATCACGAAGGAGGTCACGCTCTGGTTGCAAATCAACTTCCTCATGCAGATCCGGTTCATAAAATTTCCATTATTAGCCGCGGTCGAGCAGCAGGTTACACTCTCAAACTTCCCGTTGAAGATAAAAAAATGCATGCACGTGCGGAATTCATTGACGACCTCGCTGTCATGCTCGGAGGGTTCGTAGCAGAACGTGAAGTGTTTGGTGATATCACTACAGGTGCAGGTGACGATTTACGCAAAGCCACACGACTCGCCCGGCAACTTGTAACTCGATACGGGATGAGTTCAAATCTCGGTCCTCGAACATTTGGTGAACGTGAGGAAATGATTTTCCTTGGACGAGAAATTCATGAATCGCGTGACTATTCGGAAAAAATGGCTGAAAAAATTGATGAAGAAATAAATGGATTGATTCAACAGGCTGCAGAAACAGCAAAAAAAATTCTTTTTGAAGAACGGGGACGCCTTGATGCCATTGCCCGGACCCTCTTGAAAAAAGAAACCATCGAACGAGAAGAATTTGAAGCGCTTATGAAGGAGGATTATGCCAACAAAAAAACCTAAATCGATTTATCGTTCTCTCTTTTCGGAAGCATGGACCATAACCCGAAGCCGGCCTTGGCTTTGGGTTTTTGGTATCTTTGCCGCATTCATGACAACCGGTGGATTATTTGAACTTGGATTTCGAAGTTTCAAACGCATCGCAACCGGACGCCATTTCCTTGAACAACTGCTTCAGGGAACCTTGCCTGGATATGACTTTGTCGTGGAGTATATTCATCTGTTCAGTCAACTCGAACCATGGCGACAATCTATTCTTCTTGGTTTTTTTACCTTAGGCATCGTCGCCTTTGTGGGAGCAGCTGTTTTCTCCCAACAAATTCTCTTGCAGGAAGCCAAAGAAAAAACACCTGTTTCCTGGCGGGAACTCTGGCATCATGAACGTGCTCCATTTTGGCGACTTCTTACTCTGAATATATTATCAAAAGGATTGGTTGGTTTTCTTCTTTTTCTTTCTACCCTTCCTCTTGTTCTTATTTCTTTTCAAACAACAGGACAAACTATTTTTTTCTCGTTTAGTGTTCTTCTTCTCTTTTTTCTTTCTATCTTAGGAATCGGAATTCTCCACATCCTGACGGCTATAAATACTGTTCATCACCATACACATCTTTTTCATGCCCTTCACGCAAGTATTCAACAGGTAAAAAAACACTGGATGGCTCTATTGGAATTGGGATTACTCCTTTTCCTTGTTTCTTTTGTATGGACGATAGCAACTTGTTTTCTTCTTGCTGCAGCTGGAATGGGAGTGATTATTCTTCTCCTGATGGCAGTTGTTCTAAATTCACCTACCTTCTATTTCATTATTGTCATAGGAAGTGTTCTTATCCTTACCGTCCTTGGTCTTCTTTCTGGAGGTTTTCTCACCACATTTCATTACGCCATTTGGGTTCAATTTCATGAACATTTGTTGCATGAACCCCTTGTTTCAAAACTTCAACGCGTCTGGTCAAAAAAATAGGAAGATATGGATTCTATTGAAGATCTCATTCGAAAATCAAATACACCTACGAGCCAATCTGTTTCCTCAAATCAGACAACTGTTTCTAAATTTGAAGAAAAAATGCAAACGGTCCGACAGAAAGAAAAAGAAACCGAAGCACAACGTTTGGCTCAACAGATACATGTTCCGTATGTACATCTTAAAGGATTTCCCATAAGTCCTGAGGCACTTGAAATTATCTCTGAGGAAGAGGCTCGTTCCTTTCAAGTAGTTGTTTTTCTTTTTACAGGTATAGAACTTCGTTTAGGAGCAGTTCATCCAAAAGAACAAGCTGTACAAGAACTTCTTTTTCAACTCACAGAACGGCACCATACAAATGGAGTCGTCTATCAGATTTCGGAAGAAAGCTTGCAGATCGGACTAAAAATGTATGCAACACTTCCAAAGGTCAAACCTATTATCAAGGGGGTAAAAATAACAGATGGAGAGTTAGATAAATTTCAATCCGTTATTCAAACCTATACAGATATACAACAAACCATTCAAAAGAGTTCGATCACAGATGCCATGACGGTTGTTCTTGCTGCAGGTCTCAAATTTGGAACAAGTGATATTCATATTGAAGCAGAAGAGGAAAAAACAATTGTTCGATATCGCATTGATGGCGTACTCCAAGAAGTTGCAACTCTTCCTGCAACTGCATGGAAAAAAGTGATTGCCCGCATCAAACTCATCAGCGGTCTCAAAATCAATATCACAGACAAACCGCAGGATGGACGATTCACTATTTTTCTTGCAAGTGGTGACACAGACGTTCGTGTTTCTACGATTCCAACTACATGGGGAGAATCGGTTGTTATGCGTATTTTAAAACCTTCGGCGATCAATGTGGAATTCTCGGATCTGGGATGGCGACCTCTCATGGAAAAAAAGCTCCGTCGAGAAATTGAAAAACCCCATGGCATGATTGTCACAACCGGACCAACCGGATCTGGAAAAACGACGACCATGTATGCCATTCTACGAAAATTAAATTCCATGAATGTCAAAATTATTACCCTTGAAGATCCGATTGAATATAAACTTGAAGGCATCAATCAATCGCAGATTGATCACACAAAAAAATATACCTTTGCAAATGGTCTGCGTTCCATCCTGCGCCAAGATCCGGATATTGTCATGGTCGGGGAAATTCGTGATTTAGAAACAGCAGAAGTTGCCATCAATGCAGCTCTCACCGGGCACCTCCTTCTTTCAACCATTCACACAAACGCCGCTGCGGGTGCTCTGCCTCGATTCATTGCTATGGGTGTAAAACCATTTATCCTTGCTCCAGCTTTAAACGCTATTATTGGTCAACGACTTATTCGTCGGATTCATGATGCATGTAAAGTTGAAGATCATACCATCTCCCCGGAACAATTAGATGAAATAAAAAAACAATTACGAACCATTTCTCTTGCTTCAGGCGAACCTATCCCTGATCTTCAACATCTGACCTTTTACAAAGGAGCTGGATGCGATACGTGTAACCATACCGGATATAAAGGACGTATCGGAATTTACGAACTCATCATCATGGATGAACCGATTCGAAAAGCCCTTTCCGAACATGTTTCCGAGTATGAAGTTCAGCAGCTCGCCTTGCAGCAAGGAATGGTGACTATGGCACAGGATGGTTTTCTTAAAGCCGCAGAAGGTGCCACAACCGTTGAAGAAGTTGTTCGTGCGACAGGAGCAGATGCTGGAGGTTTATGAAATTAAAATAGAGTCTGCAACTCCTGGGAGATACAGACTCTGGGAAACGAAACGTACAGCGGTCAGAAAAGGAACTCTAGCTCTATGATGTTCTTATCTTTGTGCAGACAGACAGTATACTTGTCGTTCTGCTTTTCGAGCAGAATTCGCAGGAGTTTGAGAGCCTTCCGAACAGCTTCGTTGTTCACACGAATGTCGGACAGTTCCTTTATCCTTTCCAGATCTACTAGGTTCTGATCCGACAGGTTAAGATGAGAACCCTTCTTGTTCGGTTCTCGGTCTCCGCGTTGTTTCGGTGTTGGAATAAACTTGATTGGAATCTCGAACTCGAGGGCTTTGGACAGTCTTTTGACCATCTGACCTCCGATTCGATATGTCCCTCGTTCTATAGAAGATATCACCGAAATACTTGTGTTCGCTCGTCTAGCAACCTCCGCTTGACTGAATTTAAGCTCAAGTCGACGTGTGGTTACCAGCTGACCTAAGGGTGTTTCTCGTTCAGTTGTGAACCCTTTACGATCACTTGGTGGAGTGATTAATTCCGACGGGATTTGACACTTCAGTATGGTAGTGAGTTTTTTGAGCAATTTAGGACTCGGATGAAACCGACCTGTCTCAACACCGGAAAGAAGACTTGACGCTATTTCTGCGCGTTCACTGACTTCTCGTTGGGTTAGACGAAGTTCCAACCGTTTCGCAGCTAAAAATCCGCCTAAAGGGTTAGCATTCTCCATCTGTTTTAATCTCCTTTCTGGTCTGAGAACTTCCAGTCTATTGATATCGAGTTCAAGAACTTGAGCGAGCTTGATAATCATCTCGTCATTTTCACTCAAGCGACATTGACCAAACTCAATTTGATTCACAAACTGCCGACTGACGTTGAGTTTCTGGGCAAGATCTTTGATGCTTATAGCAAGTTCTTTGCGACGTGTGCGGACCAGTTGTCCCAACTCACTCTTTGTCTTCTTTTGAGTCGTCCCTGCGAACTTACCTAACACCGAAAGGTCAAGATCCAACACAGTCGCCAATAGCTCTACAAAATCGTAACGAATGGATGGATTCTTGCGGATCTCTAGATGCTTGGCTCGTTGGAGGGTTATCTTCATTTTCTTAGCGAAGACCGAAAGCGAGAGACCAAGTTCTTCACGTCGAGAACGGATGAGTTTCCCCAATTCTGTTGTCGGTTGAGCGACATGTTTAACCGGCATGCGCTTACGCAGTTCCTCTACGTCGCATTGGAGTACTTTTGCAAGTCGATCCAGTTGTTGATTGTTGAGATACTTACGTTTTCCAATCTCAATCATACTAACAAGAGTTTGCGCGAGTCCAGCTTCCTTGGCCAGTAAAACCTGCCCAAGGTCGAGTTCAAGTCGGCGGGCTCTGATGAAACTTCCAAATTCTGATGTGGTTGGCGTCATACCGATGCCAACAGACTGAACTTTGTTCTTCTTACTTGTCATCGGTATTCCTCTATTTTCAATGTACTGTTTTCAAACCTAATGGACTTGAATGACGTTCCCAAGTCACTTAACTTAGGATGTGTCAATATAACATTCTTACTCCCTATGTCAAGAAAAATGAACAATTAGATTGATTGGATCGTGATTGTTCGCGATCCTGATGAATCTGCTTCTGAAAATTGAATTTCATAATCTGATTCTAAATGAACTCCTGAAACTATTTGCGGCCATTCAATAAACAAAACAACATCGTCTCTCCCCATCCAATCTTCTAATCCAAGATTCAAAATATCTTCAGGTTTGCGTAAACGATACGCATCAATATGAATCAGCTCATGAATGGTCTCATGATTCGTTTTATATGATTGCAAAACAGTAAATGTCGGGCTACAAACGAGATTTGTGATCCCTAACGCACGCGCAATTCCTTGAACAAACGTTGTTTTTCCACTTCCAAGATTTCCTTCAAGCGCAATAGTCTCTCCTCCGTGTAATTGAGAGACAAAATCTGCAGCAATTTTTTGTGTTTCCTCAGAAGAGGAAGAAAAATATTTCATATCTCTCACACTAAAGACAAATGAGGGTCTGCAGCAAGTTCAAGAGGATTTACAAACTCGTTACGACAAGCACGTATATATCCAGCTGCAGCAATCATAGCTGCATTATCACCACTATAAGCTAACGGAGAAAACAAAAGGGTTGTTCCTGGACAAGCTCTCAAAATACGTTCTTCTAACACATCACGCAATCGATGATTCGCAGAAACACCTCCTGCAAGAAGAACTCCCTGTGGACGAATTTGTAATGCTGCTCGAACGGTTTTTTCTACTAAAACATCTACGGCCGCTTCTTGAAAAGAGGCACAAACATCGTTGAGTTCCTGTTCATTTTGTATCGGATGTGCTTTCAAATGGACAAAAACAGCAGTTTTTAGTCCGGCAAAACTCAAATCAAAATTATGACTGTCCTTCATAGGTCTTGGAAAGACCATCGCATCTCTGCGTCCATGAATGGCCCGCGCAGCAATCGCCGGACCGCCCGGATAAGAAAGTCCAAGCATTTGTGCAACCTTATCAAACGCCTCACCAACCGCATCATCCCGTGTCATTCCAAGACGTTCATATATTCCATGATTTTTCATTATGATGAGTTCCGTATGGCCTCCGGAAACCAAAAGACAGAGAATGGGAAATAGTTCTTTTTTTTCATCTTGAATAACAACCTTATCTCCAACAGTTAAATCTGGAAGAAACGCGCTGTAAATATGACCTTCCAAATGATTCACAGCAACGAGCTGTTTTTTCCACACTGTACTCAAAATTTTTGCAGTCTCCACCCCGATTCGCAAAGACGGAACAAGACCAGGACCTGCCGTAACCGCGATGACATCCAATCCGCTCCCATCAAAAGGGACGCATGCAGAAACCAAAAGTGGAAATATCATATCCACATGACGTCGAGCCGCCAGTTCAGGAACAACACCCCCATATGGAAGATGATCTTGTATTTGCGAGGCAGTCACATGTGTTTCTAACACAAATCGGCGACCATTCGTTTCAAGAATGGCCACCGATGTTTCATCACAACTTGTTTCGATTCCAAGAATCCGCATAGCCCTTTTAGGCTACGAGCCAAAACGTAAGACGTCAAGCTTTTGGTGTTCCATTATTTTGAAAACCGGAAAAGGCATGCAAAATTTCAAGAGGAACTGTAAACACAACGGTATTGGATTGATCTGAAGAAATGTCATTAATGGAATTCAATGTGCGCAAATGCAAAGCTCCGTTTGAACCGGCCAAGATATTTGCCGCTTGAGCCAAATTTTGAGCCGCAGCCACTTCTCCTTCAGAATTGATAATGACCGCACGACGTTCACGTTCAGCTTCCGCTTGTTTGGCAATCGTTCGCACCATGTCAGGCGGAAGATTGATATCCTTGAGTTCTGTTGCCGTGACTTCAACACCCCAATTTACGGTCGCCTCATCCACAAGTTTTTCAATTTTTTGTGAAATCACCTTTCGCTGACTCAATAATTCATCCAAACTCACTTCCCCAACAATATTGCGCATGGTCGTTTGGGCAAGTTGTTGCACGGCATAATGGACATATTCAACTTCAATCACGGATTTGGCTGCATCAATAATTTTATAGTAAATGACCGCATTAATTTTTGCTGAAACATTATCTTTTGTAATAGCATCCTGGGAAGGAACATCAACGGCTTTCAAACGCAAATCCACTTTTTGCATGGATTGAAACACCGGAATCACAAGTCGCCACCCGGGATCCACCATCTTTGTAAACCGACCCATGGTAAATTTCACTCCTCGTTCGTATTGATTAACCTGCCGAAGACCGGAAAGGAGAATAATAAGAATGAGAAAAAGAAAAGGAAGAAATTGCATAAAAAAATAAAAAATTATTCATGAGTATTAAGCCTCCATCGACGTCCTTCTTTTTTTCGACCCTCCTGTTTTTTTCCTTCGATTCTTCGTTCTTGCGAACCGCGAGTCGGGATTGTTGGAATACGTTCGGTATCTATATGAATTGCTTCTTCCACAAGGGTATGAAGAAGTTTGATGACTTCTCGTGTATTCGTCTCTTGTGTTCGTTCTCGATCAAAAGAAAGAACAAGTTCTCCGGTTCTTTTATTGATTCGATTTTTTAACCGTTCTTTTATCAATTCTTTTTGTTCAGGTGTAAACACATGAGATGTATCAATATTCCAATGTAAAACAGCCTTTGTATCTCGTTTGTTTACATTCTGCCCACCGGATCCAGATGCACGAGCATAGGTGAGTCTATACTCAATTGATGAAATCTGAATTTTTACTTCTCTCTCGGATTCCTCTTTTGAAGATGTTGGATTCCATTCCCTTCCTTCGGAAAATTGTGACATAGAAAAGAAAAATTAAGCAACTCTTCGTTTTGTTTTTCTATTTGGTTTTAATACCTGTTCTTTTTCAAGTGATTGAATGGCGCTATCCGGCAAGTGTTCTCGAAGGCGTATATCAAGTCCTCTTTTATCTATTCGACGCAAATTTTCATATCGTTGAATATCTGATTCTAATTTTTCTCGTTTAGACGTTCCGAAAGGTGTCCACCAACGAATAGCCTTTAATTCAGAACGAGCCTTTTCAATCAAACCATCATATTTTTCAATGGATTGATTCAATTCTTGTGCAATTGCATCTTCTTCTATTTCTTCTTCAGGGATAAAAATAGGCATTTCAGGAATTCCGTGTTTTATATCTACTTGTTCCAACATATCACGAGCAAATTGCTCCTGTCTTGTTTGTTCTTCTTTATAAGGAACAATCTGTCCGAGTTCCTGAATCTTTTTTTCCATCTCGTTCAAATACGTTTTCTCTGCTGATGTTAATGTTTTTTTCTGCTGTTTTTCACGCAAAATAGTCAACACTTGCCAATCCACTGGTTCTTCAAATGATTGTACTGCCCCTATTGGTAGTTCATATTCTCCGTTCTCAGAAAATTGTTCTTGTGCATGCTTAAGAAAAATTGGCTCTTCAACAGAGACAACAGATGATGCTGATGGTACCTCAGGAATAACAACCTCTTCTAATTTTTTGCGTTTAAGCCATCCAACCGTTGATTTCCATACGCCGGAAAGAGAATCACTTATTCTTCCGACCAAAGAACGTTCAGATGACACAACAGAGGGGGTTGGAAATGAAGGAGTCGATTCTATTTCTTCTTCTTCCAAAAAAATCTGACTCACTTTATCCTCAAGTTCTTGTTTTGATTCTTTTTCTTTTTTTGATTTTTCCTCTTCTTTCCACAGAGGAATCTCACGTGCTTGTTCAACCCCCATGAATGGATTTTTCAAAACACCTTCATGTAAATCATTTAAAACAGCTCTTGCGGCTGCGCGCATATCCGGATGACTGTGTGAACCACGAAAATTTTCACCTTTTGCCACTTGAGATAATGTCTCAATCAAAATATCTGGAGACAGGCTTTCAACAGCCATGGTTGAAAAAATACGATAAGACTCAAGGGATCGATTAAATCTTTTTAAAGATTTCCCTTCCGGAGCCTTCATACTTAATTGACGCAACTGTTGTTCAATTTGCCAAATCTTTTGTTCTACTTCTTGGGACGAATGTTGCTGTGTTTCCAATCCTAATCGAAGCATCATGACCTGATCTGCTAATTCATGAGCAAGGGCAATTTTTCGACGAAAAATACGATCTACTTCGGGAATTTCTTTTTCAAAATCCATGTCTTCTACATCCATCGCTGTATCTATCTTTCCAGAAATCATGACTGCATTTACCAATTTATTTGCCATTTCCAATGCAATACGACGGTCATAAGCGGCAATTCGTTTCGTACCATCAATTCGTTTCGTACCATCAGGAAGGTATTTTACACGCATGCGATCAAAACTTTCTTCTCCTGTTTCTTTTATCCAGGCTTGTTCTCGAAATATGACGGCTTGAGCCACTTGATTTGCCCATTCTTTATCTGTCACAATCCGTTCCCCAAGTCGATCCAAAACAAGCGCAATGGCCGCATATGCTTCCTTCTCTTTTTTTTGTTCAGAAGAAAAAGGTTCAATAGATTGCGTTGCAAGTTCGAGAAGATGCTGTAAACCCACATTTGCATCCTGATTTTGTTCAAAAGCATTCCGCAATCCTATGTACGTAGGAGAATGTGTTGCATTTTCAATGGAATCTAAAACACCTTGTTTTTCCTGTTCTGGTGGAAGAATAATCTCTCCCATATTTAATTCGGCACGAATAAGTGCTGCTGATTCCTGTTCTTCTAAATGTGGAAATAATTCTTTTTGTAACCGAGACACTTCTGCTATCGCTTGTTCAAGATTTTGATAAACATGAAACTGATCCTCAACATCTTTTTTTGTCATTCGTTTTTTTTCTGATCCAGCAACCAGTTGTTGCCATTCCGTAAACCATGTCTTGACTGTATTCAACTGAATTTTCACTGCTTCTCTAGCAAACGATCGACCCATTTCTAACAAAACAACTATGGGTTCCTCCTCTTTTTTTAAAGAAGGTTGAACTTCTTTCTGAAAGCGACCCGCATATTCATGCAAAATAGTGTTCAGAATCTCTTTTGGATTTCCATTTCCATGTATTCCGCGTGTTTGCATTTGTGTTTGTTGAAAAATATCTCCTTCATTCATTTTAAGAAAAAGAGCAAATGACAACTCCTCCTCCTGCGAAAAACCAAGATGCACAGCTTCTTTTTTTAAAAGAGAAATAACATCTCGATTATCCCAAGATTCTCGCAGATCCTGCAAAACACGTTCATGTTCAATGCGTGCCTGAATTTTTTCTAAAAGACGTTCGTCAATCGGTTCTCCTTCTGTCACCGCAGACATGGTCTCTATACGAATGACGTGTTTAATATGCGGATCAACAGGTCTTTGTCGTTCGATAATATGAAAGAGTCCATTCACAACGGTTTCTACACGCAAAGCTATTTGCCCTTGTTGAACCTCTTTTCGAAAAACAGCTAAAGGAAAACGAACAGTCTTATCCTCCATAAGACCGTCTTCTAATTCAATATGTGTTCGAATCTCAACCGAATGATTATTGACTCCTGCAATCGTGTATTCCTGAAGTTCTTGACCTAAAAATAAAGGAACTTTAGATCCTGGTTCAAATTCTCTTTTTTTGGTTTCTGGAGCTGGACGTCGAACTCGCTCTCTTGAGCGTGATCTTATTGGTTCTTGTTCAGCCCCCTCTTGTTCCACGCGTGCCTCTGCACCACGGTGGTTTGTCATAAAAAAACAATTTATTAAGTCGATAATAACTTTTCTTCTCTCTTATTTGGCTTGTAATTCAGCCAATTTTTTTCGTTTTTCAATCAAATCAGTCATAAGAAAACTTTCTTGTTTCCGCTGTTCATCTCGACGATACCGATTGAGGTCTGTTAATGTTCGATCTCTTCCTGCTGTTTCTTCTGTTAAACGATGCTCTAATTCTGTTCTCTTGTTTACAAGTTTCTGGGCATCATCAGAATCTGGATTCAAACCACGTACCTTTTCACGAATGTTTTGTATTTCTCTAAACGTGAGACTTGCTGTCTTTGAATGTCTATCACGTTCTCTTTGTATAAAACTCGAATCAATTTGATCAGAATTTCTCTTTTTTTCTCGTAATTTGTCTTCTAATGTTTTTATTTCCATTTTTAATTGATGAATCTTCGGAGCATCTTCTTGTTCAGTTCTTTTCTCTTTGAATTCATTATTTTCAAAAAAAGGACGCTGCAATCGTTCAAGCATGGATTGATCTTTCCGAATCTTTTCTTCTGTTTGACTGATAACCTGTTGTAATATCCTTTTTTCTTTTCTTTGAAAAAAACCTCTTATTCCTTTTATATTTTTTAATTCGCTTTGTTTTTGTTTAAGAAACTCCGTATTCTTTTTTATATTAGCTTCAACAGGAGCTGTTAATTCAACATAATGTTCTTTTATTCGAACTTCTTCTGGTTTTTTTTCTTCTTCTATTACTATTGGTTGTGTTTGACTTTTAGTCTCTCTATTATCCGGCGTTTGTGTTTCAAAAAATCGTTCTCTTGTTCGATCATGTGCCTCTGTTTCAATCTTTTTTATTAAACGACGACCTGAACTTTCTAACGATTGAAATCGCTGTGCAGGCTCTGGATTAAAACCATGACCAACTTCACGCATATTACTTCTATTTTACCTTTTTTTTACGTTCGGTCAAAACCATTTGACATTTTCCTTTCTATTCGATAGGGTTTCCACATTCTCTTTGCTCTTTTTTTATATAAAAACCTTGCAATGAACAGCATATATTATTCCTTTTTTAAGGAAAACTGTTCCTCTTGATGGTTCGAACATACATCTATGTCTGAAGAAACAAACGACATGCAGACCGACACACAGACGGAGGTTCAACCTGTGGATTCTGCTCCAAAAGAACCAGAGGAAATGCAACAACCCGAACAAAAAGCGAATGTGATCGGGATAGAACAATTACGACCTGGAATGACCATTCGTATTCATGAACGCATCAAAGATGTAACTCCAAAAGGAGAAGAACGCGAACGCATTCAAATCTTTCAAGGAATCATCATAGGGCTTCATGGTGGCGGTGTCTCGCGTACGATGAGCATTCGACGCGTTCAAAAAGGATACGGAGCGGAAAAAATTTATCCGCTTCACAGTCCCATTATCGCAAAAATTGAAGTCGTGAAAACCGCAAAAGTTCGCCGTGCCAAACTCGGATTTCTCCGGGATCTCCGTCATCGATTCAAACGAAAATTCAAAGAGACGTGGACAGAAACAACCAAAAAAAAATAAGAGTCAAAAAATCCCGCTCCATGAGCGGGATTTTTTTATTCTTTTTTTAAATAGCTTGTGCATCTCGTTCTGTTAAAAGCGAAGAACCAAGATGAAGACCTGTTAAATCCATTTGAGTGATTTCAAGAATTTCATGATTCCAGAAAGAACCAAAAATCATATACGCAATTGTTTGTGTTGTCATCCAATGAAGTGAACCATCTGTTCCAACAACATAAACCTTTGGATCATGAGCAAGTTTCAGTTTTGTTCCTGGAGCATAAGATAACACTCCTCCCTCAACAAAAGAATCCAATTCTTTTTCCGATATCGTCTCAAGGGTATTCCATGTTCCAAACCAAGATACATATACATTCTCATTTGGAACTGTATATCGTGTTCCATTTGCAACAACATAAACCGTTGAATCGGTTGCAAGTTTTACTGAGCGGGCATCAACCATGACACTGTGTATACCAACAGCAATTGTTGCTTCATAGATAGTATCATCAAAACCACGCCAGTACACATGTGTTTCATCTGCAAGAACAGGGTCTGCACCAAATCCAATCTTCAAAGAAGCACCCGAATGTGCATTTTTATACCAAATATTCCCATACGAATCGACACCAGCCGAAGCATCAACGGATTCATGTGTCACAACAAAGGTTGTGTCCGATGTTTCTTTTGTATTGAAATCATACTTTTTTCCCTTTCCATCCGCAGATGCATAAAAAAGATGACCTTCTGTTAAACGAAATTCTCCAGACACACCAACAGCTCCAAATGTTTTTACCCCAGAAACATCACTCACTCGAAGTACATCATTTGGATCAAGCCACGCCATACGACTTCCAACAATCTGCATGGCATTTTCTGTTTCACGATACCAACTCACATAATCACCTTGAGCAACCGCTTGTTTTCCATCATAAACGTACCACTGATACATTTGAAAGTATTCAATCGTTCCATCTTCTCGAAAATGAGCTCCAACAATATCTTCGTGTGGAGGTGTCCATGTTCCAGGAATTGCCTGCATGTTTACAGGGTCTTTGTTTGTATCATAGACCCACAACTGTTTATATCCGGTTGAAAAAACATCATTTCACCATAAGGTCAAGTATTATTTGCCCCAATCAATGCAAAACTTGGCTTTCATGGGGACTAATGTTTCTCAAGGCTTAGGCCGGGGGGTAGTAATTGCCACGGGTAAAAAAACCGAATTGGGCAAGACCTCTCATTTACTTCAGGTTAAACCCCACCAAACCGAATCTCAAAAAGGCATTGCCAGTTTTGGCATGTTTTTATTTCGGATAATTTTGATTTTCTCTTTGGGTATTTTTTTATTTTTAGCTATTTTCAAACATGATTGGATTGAATCGTTGCTCTTTGCTTTGGCTATTGCCGTGGGGATATCACCGGAATTATTGCCGGTAATTATCACCATTAATTTATCAAAAGGCGCCCAGAAAATGTCAAAAAAGCACGTCATTGTCAAAAGATTGATGTCAATCGAGGATTTGGGTAACACTGATGTTTTATGCACGGACAAAACCGGCACATTAACGGCCGGCAACATTGCCCTAAAAGATTATTTTGATTTCAATAAAAATAAAAATCAAGAGATTTTAAAATATTCCTTACTTTGCAATATCTTTACGATTTCTAAAAATATTACCGGCAATCCGCTTGATGAAGCGATTTTGTACTTTGCTAAAAAAAATCATTTAACCAAATTGACAAGCGGCTACAAAATTATTGACAGCTTGTCATTTGATTTTATCAGGAGAAGAATGAGTGTTATCGTTGAAAAAAAATCACAGCGTTTGCTTATCTGCAAGGGGGCAGTTGAAGAAACATTAAAAATCTGCCGTCAAGTTATACT